>NZ_BAGK01000127.1 GCF_000308795.1 Nocardia thailandica NBRC 100428
TGGGCCGCGGCATGCTGGCCGGCGACCCCGTGTTCGCCGCGGAGGCCGACCGGATCGACACCGTGTTCCGGTCGCTGGCCGGATGGTCGATCCTCGACGAACTGCGCAGGCCCGAAGCCGACTCCCGGGTCACCGACACCGCCGTGGCCCAGCCGGCGAACTTCCTGATCCAGGTCGCGCTCACCGCCGCGCTGCGGGCGCGGGGCATCCACCCGGGCGCGGTGGTCGGGCACAGTGTGGGCGAGGTGTCGGCCGCCTACGTCACCGGGATGCTGTCGCTGCGCGACGCGCTCACCGTCGCCCATCACCGGGCGCGGTTGCAGGCCGGGACGGCCGGGACCGGCGGCATGCTGGCCGTCGGCCTGCCGGAGGCCGAGGCCGCCGCCCTGATCGAGGGCGACCCGCGCCTCGACATCGCCGCCGTCAACAGCCCCGCCGCCGTGACGCTCTCCGGCGCGGTCGAGCGCCTCGCCGAACTCGCCGCCGCCCTCACCGAACGCGGCGTCTTCGCCCGGCAGCTGCACGTCGAGGTGCCCTACCACAGCAGGCTGATGGACCCCATCCTCGACGAGTTGCGTACGGCGCTGGCCGGTCTCGCACCCGGCGCGCCGACGATCCCGCTGTTCTCCACCGTCACCGGCGAGGCGGTCGCCGGCCAGCGGTGGGACGCCGCGTACTGGTGCGACAACGTGCGCAGGCCCGTGCGCTTCGCCGACGCGATCCGCGGGCTCATCGGTGCGGGGCAGCGGGTCTTCCTCGAGGTCGGCCCACACCCCGTGCTGGGCGCCAACATCCGCGAACTCCTCCTCGCCGCGGGGGAGAAGGGGACCACCGTCGCGAGCCTGCACCGCAAACAGACCGACGAGGACAGCGTCCGCCAGCTCGTGGCCGGCCTCTACACCGCGGGCGCGCTCACCTTCGACACCTTCGCCGCCACCGCGGGCCCGGCCGCCGCGCACCTGCCGCTGCCGCGCTACCCGTGGCAGCGCACCCGGCTGCGCGCCGACCTGCCCGAGTTCGCCCAGCAGCGCCACGGCAGCCCCGGCACACCCACCATGCTCGGCGACCCCGACCTGAGCACCGAGCACCGCTGGAGCCTGACCCTCACCGCGGGGGCCCTGCCCTGGCTCGACGACCACGTCGTCGACGGCACGCGCATCCTGCCCGGCTCCGCCTACGTCGACGCCGCGCTGAGTGCCGCGCGGGCGGTCTTCGGCGGCACCGGCGCCGCGGTCGAGAACCTGCGTTTCGTCGCGCCGCTGACCATCGAACCCGGCGACGCCCCCGTCATGGAGGTGCGGGTCGACGCGGGCGCGCGCCGGTGCGCGATCCGCTCCCGGACCGCCACCGGCACCACCTGGACCGTGCACGCGACCGGCCGCCTGGTCGAGGGCGCGTTCACCCCGGCCGCCCCGCGCGTGCCCGACACCGCGACCATGACCGCGATCGACCCGGCCCGCCTCTACGCCGACCTCACGGCCACCGGCGTCGCGCACGGGCCCGCGTTCCGGCTCGTGCGCGCCGCCTGGGCGGACGGGGACACCGTTGTCGCCCACCTCGACGCGGCCGTCGCCCGTGACTCCGGGCACCTGCTGCACCCCTGCGTCCTCGACGCCGCCTGGCAGGTGGTCTCCCTGGGCGACGCGGGCGGCCCCGCGCTCGACGGCGCGGTGATCCCCGTCGGCGCCGACGCGGTCCGCTGCTACGCGCCGCTGCCCGCGGAACCGATCGTCGTGGCCCGGCTGACCGCGCCGCTGCGCGCGGACGTGCACATCCTCGACCGCGACCACCGGCCCGTCGCGCAGATCCTGGGCGCCCGGTTCCGGGCCGTCCCGTTCGGCGGCGGCGTCCTGCGCAGGCTGGAAAGCCTGTACTACGAGGAACGCTGGACCCTGCTGCCCGTCGTGGACCGGAGCGTCCAGGCCGAGGTGACCGACGCGATCACCCTGGTGGTGCCCCTGGCGGGCGCCGACCCGGCCCGCGTCGAGCTGATCGCCGGGTCGACACCCCGCGCGCGGGTGGTCGGGCCCGGCGACGGGCACGCGGGCGACGCCGATCCGGCGCCCGGCGTCGATCCCGCGCTGCTCGCGCACCTGCGCGCCGCGCACCGGGAACCCGGGGTCCGGCGTGTGCACGTGTGCGTGGTCGCCGGGCACGGCGGCGACGTCGTCGCCGACCTGTGGCGGCTGAGCCGGCTGGCCCTGACCGTCGAGCGCCACGCCGAGGAGGTCGACCCGGAACCGTTGCCGCTCACCGGCGACGGCACCATCCACGTCAGCCTCGTCACCGAACGGGCCTTCGTCCACCCCGACGACTCGGCCGTGCCCGATCCGCACCACGCCGCGCTCGCCGGGGCCCGGCGGGTCCTGCTCAACGAACAGCCGCCGCTGCGGTGGCGGCTGATCGACGTCGACCCCGACACCGCCGCCGCCGACCTGCACGCCGAACTGCGGGTGCCGGGCGCGTTCGCGCCGGGCGACACCGACGAGGTCTTCCTGCGCAACGGGCTGCGCTGGTGCACCACCGTCGTGCGGGCCCTGCCGGACCGGCTCGCCGCCCTGGACGAGACCACCCCGCTGACCGACCCCGAGGCCAACTATCGCCTCGACGTCCCCGCCGATCGCGTGCTGTCGCGCCTCGGCTGGCGGCGGGCCGAGCGCCGCGCCCCCGGCCCCGGCGAGGTGGAGGTGCGCATGGCCGCCGTCGGACTCGGCTTCAAGGACCCGCTCAAGATCCTGGGCGTGCTCGGCCCGGACGACCTGGCCGACACCCACTTCGGGACCGCGCCCGGCATGGAGGGGGCGGGCACCGTCGTGCGGGTCGGGCCCGGCGTCGAGGACCTCGCCGTCGGCGACCGGGTCGGTCTGGCCTCGGCGGGCATGATCGAGCGCTACCACGTCGCGAAGGCCGAACTCGTCGGCGCGGTGGCCGATGCCGTCCGCCCCGAGCTGTGCACCTCCACGGTGTCGATGGTGACCGCCGAATACTGCCTGCACGACCTGGCGCGCGTGCGGCCCGGCGAGACCGTGCTGGTCCACGGCGCGGCGGGCGGCGTCGGATCCTGCGCCATCCAGGTGGCGAAACAGGCCGGGGCGCGGGTGATCGGGGCCGCGAGCACCGACGAGCGGCGCGCCTACGTCCTCGAGCAGGGCGCCGACGAGGTCGTTGACTCGCGCTCGCTCGACTTCGTCGCCGCCGTCCTCGCGCTGACCGGCGGGAACGGCGCCGACATCGTCCTCAACACCGCCCCCGGGGAGGTGATCCACCAGAACTTCGCCGCGGCGGCCGAATTCGGGCGGATCGTGGAGATCGGCAAGGCCGACATCTACGGCGGCGGCCTGCTCGAGCTGAAGAACTTCGACAAGAACCTCACCTACCACTCCTTCGATCTCGACCGCATGCTGAAGCGGCGCCGGTCAGAGGTGATCCGGCGGGTTCAGCAGGTCGGCGAGAAACTCGCGAGCGGGGTCTACCGGCCGCTGCCGTACCGGACCTTCGGCGCCGACCGGGTCGGCGCCGCCTTCGAGGACGCCCTGCGCTCGACCGCGACCGGCCGCGTCGCCCTCGACCTCGGGAGCGAGGCGCCCCCGGTCCGTCCGCGCTCGGCCGACATCGCCGTCGACCCGGCCGGGCGGTACCTGATCACCGGCGGCTTCGGCGCCTTCGGCCTGGCGACCGCCCGCCGCCTCGTCGGGCACGGCGCCCGGCACCTGGTCCTCGTCGGACGCGGCGGCGCGCGCGGCGACGCCGCGCGGCGGCAGCTGGCCGCCTGGCGAGCCCAGGGGATCGAGGTGAGCGCCGAACGCGTCGACATCACCGACGCCGCCGCGGTCGCCGCGGTGATCGGCCGCGCGCACAGCGCCGTCCACCCGCTGCGCGCGGTCTTCCACGCCGCGGGTGTCCTGGACGACCAGCGCATCACCACCATGGACCGCGACAGCCTCACCGCGGTGTTCCGGCCCAAACTCGACGGCGCCCGCACCCTGCACGCCGCGGTGTCCGCCGCGGGCATCGCCCTCGACGTGACCGTGCTGTTCTCCTCCGGCAGCGCCATCATGGGCGGCATCGGCCAGTACTCCTACACCGCGGCCAATCTCGCGCTGCAGGCCTTCGCCGACGGGCTGGGCCGGGCGGGCGAGCGCGTGCTGTGCGTCGGGTGGGGCGCGATGGCGGGCGGCGGGATGGTCGACGCGGACGAGAACGTCCAGCGCTACCTGCGAATCGCCGGCTTCGACACCATCGACATGGACGACGGCACCGCCTACCTCGACGCCGCGCTGGGGCTGGGCGTGCGCCAGGCCGCCATCATCCCGGTCGACTGGGGCAAGGTGGTGCTGGCCGCGCCGCAGCTCGCCCACACCGCCCGGGTCGCGGGTCTGATCGCCGAGGCGTCGGCCGACGATTCGGCCGCCGCCCGGTTGCGCGCCGAGATCGGCGCGCTCGAGCCGGGGCAGCGCGCCGGCGTCGTCGGCTACCTGCTCGCCGAACAGCTCGCCGAGGTCATGGGCGTGGCCGCGGACTCGCTCGACCTGAGCGTGCCGCTGCCCGAACTCGGTCTCGACTCGCTCATGGCGGTCGAATTCGGCGCGCTGGTCACGAGGACGCTGGGCGTGGAGATGAACAGCATGCAGCTCGGGCGCTCGTTCAGCCTGGGCCAGGCGGGCGCCCGCATCGCCGACCTGCTCGTCGGGGCCGGTGGGCAGGCGTGAGCGACCACGAGCGCGACATCGCGCGGCGCCTCCTCGCCGGCGGCGCACGCGGTACGGACCGCCCCGCCGGACCCTCCGCCCCGCGCGCGGAGCGGACGGTCCCGGGCGCGCGGCGCGGGCCCGGCAGGCAGTTCGCCGACCACCCGGCGGTCGTCGCCGCGCTGCGCAAGCAGGCCGCCATCCAGGAACTCGTCGACACGACCGGTCTGCCGCATCCGCTGTTCCTGTCGCCCGAGGGGGCCAACGGGGCGGTGATCCGTTCCGGGGGAAGAGAACTGGTCAACTTCAGCTCCTACAACTACCTGGAGCTGGCCCGGCATCCGCGCGTGGTCGCCGCCGCCGACGCCGCCACCGCGCGGTACGGCACCTCGGCGTCGGCCACCCGGATCGTCACCGGCGAGATCCCGCTCTACCGCGAGCTCGAGGCCCGGCTGGCCGGAATGTACGCGGCGGGGGACGCGCTCGTCACCGCGAGCGGATTCCTCACCAACGCCGCCGTCCTCGCGTTCCTGCTCGGCGAGGCCGACGTGGCCGTCTGCGATTCGCTCGCCCACGCCAGCCTCGTCGCGGGCACGCGGTGGGCGGGCTGCCGCCGGGTCACCTTCCGGCACAACGATCCCGACGCGCTCGCCGCGGTCCTCCGCTCGGCGCGCGCCCGGTTCGACCGCGCCCTGGTGATCGTGGAAGGGCACTACAGCATGGACGGCGATCTCGGGCGGATCGCCGAGATCGCCGAGGTCGCGCGCGCCTACGACTGCGCGGTGCTGGTCGACGAGGCACACGCGGTCGGCGTCCTCGGCGCCCGCGGGCTGGGTACCCGCGAGCACTTCGACCTCGCCCCCGGGCTCGTCGACCTGTGGGTGGGCAGCCTGTCCAAGGGACTGGGCAGCACCGGCGGATTCGTCGCGGGCGACGCCGATCTCGTGGCGGCACTGAAGTTCTCGGCGCCCGGTCTCGCGCTCTACACTGCGGGTCCGTCGCCGGCGAACGTGGCCGCGGTGATCGCCGGACTCGGCGTCCTCGCCGCGGAACCCGACCGCCTGTCCCGGCTGTGGGCCAACGCCGCCCACTTCACCCGCACGCTGCGCGCGCACGGCATGGACCTGGGCGCCTCGGAGTCGACGCCGATCGTCCCGGTCCTCGTGCCGGGGGAGATCCGGGCCGGGTTCGCGGCCGCGAGCCTGCTCGACCGCGGCTACAACGCCGGGGCGATCCTGTCGCCGGTGGTCCCCGCGGGCACCGAACGGCTGCGGTTCTTCCTCACCAGCGAGCACACGACCACCCAGCTGACGGATACCGCGGGCGAGCTCGCCGAGGTGCTCGCGCTGGCCGCCCGCCTGCCCGGCCGTACGATCGGCGCGAGCCCGGGCCTGTGAGCCCCGCGGCTGGACAGCGGCACCGGATCGATTACCCTGGAACGAGATCCAGCGGAAGGCCAGACATGCCCCTCGAGTTCCGTCAGCGCAAGTCCTTCGGCCCGCTGAAGTTCAACTTCACCGAGAACGGCCTGTCCTCGTGGAGCATCAAGATCGGTCCCTGGACCTGGAATTCACGCAGCCGCAAGAGCAGCGTCGACCTCCCCGGCCCCCTGAGCTGGCGCCAGCGCTGAGTCCCGCCGCCCCGTAGCATCGCGGGCGTGACCGACAGTACTCTGGCCGCCGCGCTCAACGGGCTCGGCACCGTGCCGTACCCGGGGGAGTGGCCCGCACCGCCGTTCGGCGAACGACGCTGCGGCGACCGCCTTCTCGCGGTGATCGCCGACGATCCGGGGATCAGCGTCCTCGGCGTCGACCGGGCCGACGGCTCGGTGTGGATCCTGCCGGCCGGTGGAGCGGCCGACCTCGTCAACACCGGCGTCGACGCCCTCGTCGCCTGCTCGGTCGTGTACGCGGCCGCCCGCGCCGAGGCCGAGGCGATGGAGAACACCTTCGACGACGACGGCGACCCCGACGACGAGCACGATCGCGGCGAGGAGTTCGCCGACGCGCTGATCGCGCGGTTTCGCGCGGTCGACCCGGCCGCGGTCGCCCACGAGAACACCCTGTGGTCGGTGGCCGCCGAGGAACTGGGGTACGCGATCCCGCTGTGAGCGCGTCGCCGAAAAGCGTGGCGTTCCGGGCGGACGCGCTGGCGTTCGGGTCGCGGTGGACCCGTGGGCGGGAACGTTGCACCGGTCATGACGACAACGACACCGCACCGGGATCCGGGCGCGCCCGCCCCCGCACGCACCGGCCCCGCCCTGCTGGCCATGTTCCTCGGCAGCTTCTCGCTCGTGACCGCCGAGTTCCTGCCGCCCGGCGTGCTCACCGCTCTCGCCGACGACCTGCACGTGCCCGAGGGGGCGGTGGGGTTGTCGGTGAGCGCGACCGCGCTGACCGCCCTGCTCGCCGCGCTCGGCCTCGGGGCGCTGTTCCCGCGGCTGGACCGGCGCACCCTGCTGCTCGTGCTGACCGTGGGCGCGGCCGTGTCCAACCTCGTGGTCGCGGTGGCGCCGAACATCGCGCTGCTGCTGCTCGCCCGGTTGCTGCTCGGGGTGGCGGTCGGCGGCTACTGGTCGATGGCGCTGGTGATCGCCGCGCAGCTGGTGGCCGCCGATCGGCTCGGCAAGGCGATGATGATCGTCAACGCGGGCACCACCGTCGCCACCGTGGCGGGCGTGCCGCTGGGGGTCCTGCTCAGCACCTACGCGGGCTGGCGCACCACCTTCGTCGTGGCCGCCGGGCTCACGCTGGCCGCCGCGGTCGCGGTGTGGGTGAGCCTGCCCCCGATCGCGCCGAGCAAGGGCGTCGGCTTCCCGGCGATGGGCGCGGCGCTGCGCTCGCCGGGTGTGGCGGTCGGCCTGGCGGGGGTGATCGCGGTGATCGGTGGGCACTTCGCCGGCTTCACCTACATCCGGCCCGCGCTGGCCGAACTGCTGGGGGCCGGACCCTCCGCCGTGCCGATCCTGCTGGCGCTCTTCGGCATCGGCGGGCTGATCGGCAACTTCGTGCTCGGCTCGCTCGCCGACCGGAAACTCGGTGTCCTGCTGGTCGCGGTGCCGGTCGCGATCGGGCTGTCGGTGGCGGCGATCATCGTCGCGGCGCCGGTTCCCGCCCTCGGTTACGTCGCCGTGGTGGTGTGGGGCGGCGCGTTCGGCGGCATCCTCAACCTCGTGCAGGTCTGGGTCTCGCGCGTGCTGCCCGACCGGATGGAGGCCGGATCCGGGCTGGTGGTCGGCGGCTTCCAGCTGGCCATCATCCTCGGTTCCGCGGTCGGCGGCCGGGGCGTGGACGGCCTCGGCCTCGCCGCCACCTACGGGGTGGCGGCCGTCGCGGCGATCGCGGGCGGGCTGGTGGTTCGCCTGTCCCTCAGGCGCGCGACGCGGTAGCGGATTCCACCGGAGCCGCCCGGGCCACCCGCCGCCACTCCGACGGCGTGTGGCCCGTGTGCCTGCGGAACGCGCGGCCGAACGCGGTCTCGGAGCGGTAGCCGAGCCGCCGGGCCACCGCGCCCACCGACACCTCGTGGTCGGCCAGGAACAGCTGCGCCCGCTCCACCCGCAACCTGGTGAGGTACCGGCCGGGCGTGGACCCGGTCGCGGCCTGGAATCGCGCCGCGAACCCCGAGCGCGAGGCCAGCGCCACCTGGGCCAGCGCCTCGACGGTCCATTCCCGGCCGGGGTCGGCGTGCATGGCGGCCAGTGCGGCGGCGATCCCCGGCTCGCGCACGCGCAGCAGCCACCGCTTGGGCGCGCACCCCCGCGCGTACCAGGACTCCACCGCCATGGACGCGAGGAGGGTGGCCACCCGATCACCCTGCACGCCCGCGGGGTTCGGGCAGTGCCGGACCAGGTGCTCGAACATGGTCGCGGCCAGGGGGGAGTGGCGGACGAAGTCGGAGAGCAGGACCCGCCGCGGCAGCGTGGCCATGGCCGCGCCGGTTCCGATGGGCGACAGGGCGACCCGCAACACGGTGGCGTCGGAGAGGGCGTTGATCGCGCAGCGGTCGGTGCCCGGCACGAACAGGAAGTCGCCGTCGGCCAGGTCCTCGGCCTCGCCGAGTCCCTCGATCCGGACCAGTCCCCGCAGCACCACCAGCGCGCCGGGTTCGCCCGGCAGCGTCTCCCAGCCGCCCGCCGTCAGCGCGAACTCGGCGCGCCCGGCGAAGCGCCACTGCAGCGCGGCGAGGAGCTGGTCGAGACCGTCGGCGCCCGTATCGATCACCGTCACTGTTGCACCTCCACCGCCCTCGTCGACGCACTCACGGTACCCGCGGGCAGGCGGACCGGCGCGCCCGCCGGGACGCCCGTTGACACCCCCGCGCCATTTGCAATACCGTGGGTATCCGAATACCGACGGTCTTCCTGGCCGTGGTGCCTGTTCCGAGAGGTGCGCACATGACATCGACCCCTGTCCGGGATCCGCGGATCGTCATCATCGGCGCGGGCGTCGCCGGTATCTCGGCGGCGGTCACCTTCCAGCGGGCGGGCTTCACGAACTTCGTCATCGTGGAGAAGGGCGAGGACGTCGGCGGTGTCTGGTACTGGAACCGCTACCCGGGACTGACCTGCGACGTGCCCTCGCAGATCTACCAGTTCTCCTTCGCGCCCAAGCCGGACTGGCGCCGGATCTGGGCCACCGGCCCGGAGATCCAGCGCTACCACCGCGAGGTCGTCGAGCGCTTCGGTCTCGAGCCGCACCTGCGGCTGCGCACCGAGGTCACCGGCGCCGCGTTCGACGGCACCGGCTGGGACGTCACGCTCTCGGACGGGTCGAACCTTCGGGCGGACTTCGTGATCGCCGCCACCGGCGTCCTGCACCACCCGTTCACCCCCGACATCCCCGGCCTGGACACCTTCACCGGCTCGGTGGTGCACACCGCGCGCTGGGACGACACCGTGCGCACCGAGGGCAGGCGCGTCGCGGTCGTCGGCAGCGGCTCGACCGGCGTGCAGATCGTCTCGGCGGTGCAGCCGGCGGCGCAGCGGCTGGTCCAGTTCACCCGTACCCCGCAGTGGGTGCTGTGGGCGCCGATGGGACTGCCGCAGGCCCGCGCGATCGGCGCGCTGCTGGGCGCCGCGCCCGCGCTGCACCACCGCGTCTACGACGGAATGCTCTGGGCCTCGGGCATTCTCGCCGACATCGTGCTGCGACCCACCTGGCGCCGCCGTGCCGTCCAGCGGTACGCGCGCCTGTCGCTGCGCGCCCAGGTCAGGGACCGGGACCTGCGTGAACGGCTCACCCCGGATTACGAACCGCTGTGCAAGCGGCAGGTCGTGTCGGGGACCTACTACAAGGCCATCGCCGCGGACAACGCCGAACTGGTCACCGAGGCCATCACCGAGATCACCCCCACCGGCATCCGCACCGCCGACGGCCGCCACCACGACGTCGACGTGATCGTCTTCGCCACCGGCTTCCATCCCCACAACTACATGCGCCCGATGGACCTGCGCGGCCGCGACGGCGTGCACATCGACGAGGCCTGGGCCGGTGGGCCGCGCGCCTACCGGATGACCGCGATCCCCGGATTCCCCAACCTGTTCACGGTGCTCGGCCCGAACTCGCCCACCGGCTCGATCTCCCTGCAGTACTCCTCGGAACTGACCGCGCGCTACATCACCCGCTGGCTGGAGCGCTTCCGCGACGGGGAGATCGACACCGTCGAGGTCACCGAGGAGGCCACCGATCGCTTCGCGGAGTCGGTGGCGGAGGCGATGGGGCCGACGGTGTGGAACACCGGCTGCAACTCCTGGTACTTCACCGATCAGAAGACGATCGACCTGTGGCCCTTCGACCGCGCGACCATGACCGCCCTGCTGAGCGAGCCCGACGAGCGCGACTTCCACGTCACCGTCGCCGACGCGGCGGTCGGGACGGGTCCCGCCGCGCACTAGGCTGGCCCGGGTCGCGCGTTCCGGCGCGGCCCGAACAGGGAGGCAGTGATGTCCGAGGGACGGGTGCCCAGCCGCTGGGAGGAGATCGTCGCCGCCGATCCCGGCCACTCGGCCCGCTATGTCGAACGGTTCCGCACCCTGGCCGAGCAGGGGCACGACATCGTCGGTGAGGCCCGCATGATCGACGCCATGCTCGCGCGCGGCAGCCGCGTCCTCGACGCGGGTTCGGGCGCGGGCCGGATCGGCGCCCACCTGCACGCCGCCGGGCACACCGTGGTCGGCGTGGACGTCGACGACGCGCTGGTGCGCGCCGCCGCCGAGGACTATCCCGGCCCCACGTGGCTGGTGGGCGACCTCGCCGACCTCGACCTGCCCGCGCGTGGCATCGCCGAGGGCTTCGACGTCGTCGTGTGCGCGGGCAACGTGGTGACCTTCCTCGCGCCGGTGACGCGGCGTGCCGTGCTCGCCGGCTTCGCAGGCCACCTGCGCCCGGGCGGGCGGGTGGTCGTCGGGTTCGGGGCGGACCGCGGCTACGCGTTCGCCGACTTCCTCGACGACGCGCGCGCCGTCGGCCTTGTCGCCGACCTGCTGCTGTCGACCTGGGACCTGCGCCCGTTCACCGACGACGCGGACTTCCTCGTCGCGGTGCTCTCGCCGGCGGGCTAGGCGGGCCGGGCGCCGACGATGCGCAACGCCATCTCGGCGTAGGAGTCGGCGATGTCCTCGGGCGACCAGTCGCCCTCGTCGCGGTACCAGCGCGCGATGTCGATGCCGAGCGAGAGCAGCGCCACCGTGGCCATCCGCGGGTCGGGCGTGTCGAACACACCCTCGGCCACCCCGCGCTCCACCAGGTCGCGCATCGCCTGATCGATGCGGTGGCGGATGTCGCGGATCTCGGCGAGGTGCTCGGGCGAGAGCGATCCGAGCTCGTAGTTCACGATGCGGGCGCCGGTGTGGTCGCGGGCGTGGTGCACGGCGAACTCGTGCACCACCGTGCGCAGCGCGACGGCCGGGTCGGCGGAGGAGGAGATCGCGTCGAGGACCAGGTTCAGGGTCGCCACGTGACCGGCCCGTGAGATCACGTACAGCAGTTCCTCTTTGGACTTGTGGTGCACGTAGACCGCGGCGGGGCTCATGCCCGCCCCGGCCGCGATGTCGCGGGTGGTCGTGCCGTTGAAGCCCTTCTCGGCGAACGCGGCGATCGCCGCCTCGAGCAGGCGCGCGCGGGTCGCGTCGCCCCGGGGTTCGGTCGTCTCGGTCATCTCGCCGCCCATTATCTCGCCGCGGTGGTCCGCTTCCTGTGTCAGGTCGTGTGACCCGGCCGACAGCCGCGTGATGGGTGCCCGCCCCTTGACCTGACGTGTGACCTCCTGCACGATACTTCAAAGCAAGCGCTTAGTCAGCAGGAGGAGATCGAGGGATGTCGAGGGTTTCGGAGAATCGGTTCGCGGGTGAGGTGGCCATCGTGACCGGCGCCAGCCGTGGTATCGGATTCGGTATCGCGCAGCGGCTGGTCGGCGAGGGCGCGCGCGTCGTCGTCACCGCCCGCAACCAGGAGGCCCTGGACGCCGCCGTCGAACAGCTCGGCGGCCCCGAGCACGCCCTGGGTATCGCCGGGCGCGCCGACGACACCGACCACCAGGAGGAGGTGGTCTCCCGCGCGATCGAGGTCTTCGGCGCGGCGGGCCTGCTCGTGAACAACACCGGCATCAACCCGGTCTACGGGCCGCTGATCGAGCTCGACCTCGGCGCGGCCCGCAAGATCGTGGAGGTCAACTGCCTGGCCGCCCTGTCCTGGGCGCAGCGGGTGCACAAGGCGTGGATGGCCGAGCACGGCGGCGCCATCGTCAACGTCTCCTCGGTCGCCGGGGTGCGCCCGGCCCCCGGCATCGGCTTCTACGGCGCCAGCAAGGCGATGCTGACCTACCTCACCCAGGACCTCGCGGTGGAACTCGGCCCGCGCATCCGGGTCAACGCGGTCGCCCCCGCGGTGGTCAAGACGAAGTTCGCCACCGCGCTCTACGAGGGACGCGAGCAGGAGGTCGCCGACACCTACCCGCTCAAGCGCCTCGGCGTGCCCGAGGATATCGGTAGCGCCGTCGCCTTCCTGCTGTCCGCCGACGCCGACTGGATCACCGGTCAGCTGCTGGTCGCGGACGGCGGCGTCACCCTGACCGGCGGCGTCTGACGCGGCCGGACCGCGAAACCCTCGAACCCGACAGACCTGGAGTGATCCCATGACCGAGACCAAGACCGCGATCGTCACCGGAGCCGCCCGTGGCATCGGCGCCGCCGTCGCCCGCCGCCTGGCCGCCGACGGCCTCGCCGTGGCCGTCATCGACCTCGACGAGGCCGCCTGCGCGCCCGTCGTCGAGCAGATCCGGGGCGCGGGCGGCCGCGCCCTCGCCGTCGGCGCCGACGTGGCCGACGAGGCGGCGGTGACCGCCGCGGTCGAGCGGGTGGCCACCGAACTCGGCGCCCCGACCGTCCTGGTCAACAACGCGGGCGTCCTGCGCGACAACCTGCTGTTCAAGATGAGCGCCGACGACTGGGACACGGTCATGAACGTGCACCTGCGCGGCACCTTCCTCATGAGCCGCGCCGCCCAGAAGTACATGACCGCCGCCGGATTCGGCCGCATCGTGAACCTGTCGAGCACCTCGGCGCTCGGCAACCGCGGCCAGGCCAACTACTCCGCGGCCAAGGCGGGCCTGCAGGGCTTCACCAAGACCCTCGCGCTGGAACTGGGCAAGTTCGGCGTGACCGTGAACGCCATCGCCCCCGGGTTCATCGAGACCGAGATGACCGCCGCCACCGCCGCGCGCGTCGGCGCCTCCTTCGAGGACTTCAAGGCCGCCGCGGCCGCGCAGATCCCGGTCGCGCGCACCGGCGTGCCCGACGACATCGCCCACGCCGCCTCGTTCTTCGTCAGCGAGGGCGCCGGTTTCGTCTCCGGTCAGGTGCTCTACGTGGCGGGTGGTCCCACCGTATGACCCGCGCCCTGCCCGGTCTCGATCTCGACCGGTTCGGCCCCTGGCTACGCGAGACGGTGCCCGGCGCCGGCGAGGTGACCGAGGCCCGCCTGATCGCCGGAGGCAAGTCGAACCTGACCTACGAGGTGAGCGACGGCACCGGCCGCTGGATCGTGCGGCGCCCGCCGCTGGGCCACGTGCTGGCCACCGCGCACGACATGACCCGGGAGTTCCGCGTCATGTCGGCGCTGGCGCCCACCCCGGTCCCCGTCCCGGTCATGCACGCGCTGTGCGAGGACACCGAGATCCTCGGCGCGCCGTTCTACGTCATGGAACATGTCGAGGGCGTGCCCTACCGCTCGGCCGCCGAGCTGGCCGCGCTGGGACCCGTACGCACGACAGCGATCTCGGAGGGGCTGGTCGACACCCTGGCCGACCTGCACGCCGTCGACCCCGCCTCGGTCGGGCTCGCCGGCTTCGGCAGGCCCGAGGGCTTCCTGGCCCGCCAGGTCGGCCGCTGGAAGAAGCAGCTCGACGCCTCGGCCACCCGCGAGCTGCCCGCGGCCGAGGAACTCCACGCACGCCTCGCCGCCGACGTCCCACCGGAGTCGGCCGCGGGCATCGTGCACGGCGACTACCGCCTCGACAACGTCCTCGTCGACGCGAACGACCGGCCCGCCGCCGTGATCGACTGGGAGATGGCCACTCTCGGTGACCCGCTCACCGACCTCGCGCTCATGCTGATCTACGGCAGGCTCGCCGGCCGCGACGCGGTGTCGGGGCTCGTCGCCGACGCGACCGCCGCGCCGGGCTTCCTGACCGAGGACGAGATCATCGCCCGTTACACCGCGCGCAGCGCACGGGACATGTCCCGCTTCGGTTTCCATCTCGGGCTCGCCGCGTTCAAGCTGGCCGCGATCCTCGAGGGCATCCACTACCGCCACCTGCGCGGGCAGACGGTGGGCGCGGGCTTCGACGGCATCGGCGACGCCGTACACCCGCTGCTCGCCACCGGACTCGACGCTGTGAAGGAGCACCACTGATGGACTTCGCCTACGACGCGCGCACCGAGGAGCTGCGCGCCGAGCTGCTGGATTTCATGGACGGCCACGTGTATCCGGCCGAACCGGTCTTCCACGAGCAGCTGCGCGGCCTCGAGAATCCCTGGGCGTGGGACTCGGCGCCGGTGATGACCGAACTGCGCGCCGAGGCCCGCCGCCGCGGCCTGTGGAACCTCTTCCTGCCCGGCGAGCACGGCGCCGGGCTGACCAACCTGCAGTACGCGCCGCTGGCCGAGATCACCGGCCGCAGCGCCCAGCTCGCGCCCGCGGCGCTCAACTGCGCGGCCCCCGACACAGGCAACATGGAGGTGCTGGCCCTCTTCGGTGACGACGCGCAGAAGAAGCAGTGGCTGGAACCGCTGCTGGACGGGCGCATCCGGTCCGCCTTCGCCATGACCGAGCCCGACGTGGCCTCCTCCGACGCCACCAACATCGCCACCCGGATCGAGCGCGACGGCGACGAGTACGTGCTCAACGGCCGCAAGTGGTGGATCACCGGCGCGATGAACCCCAACGCGCGCATCTTCATCGTCATGGGCAAGACCGACCCATCGGCGAGCAGGCACAAGCAGCAGTCGATGATCCTGGTGCCCCGCGACACCCCCGGTCTGGAGATCCGGCGCGGCATGGAGGTCTTCGGCTACGACGACCGCGACCACGGCGGCCACGCCGAGATGTCGTTCACCGACGTCCGGGTGCCCGCGAGCAACCTGATCGGCGGCGAGGGCTACGGTTTCGCCATCGCGCAGGCCCGGCTCGGGCCCGGCCGCATCCATCACTGCATGCGGTCGATCGGCGTGGCCGAGCGGGCCGTCGAGCTGATGTGCGCGCGGGCCGACGAGCGGGTCGCGTTCGGCCGTCCGCTGGCCGACCAGGGCGTGGTCCGGGACTGGATCGCCGAATCGCGGGTGCGGCTCGAGCAGCTGCGGCTGCTCGTGCTCAAGACCGCGTGGCTGATGGACACCGTCGGGAACAAGGGCGCCCACACCGAGATCCAGGCGATCAAGATCGCCACCCCGGCCACGGTGGAGTGGATCCTCGACAAGGCCATCCAGGTGCACGGCGCCGCCGGGCTGTCCCAGGACTTCCCCCTGGCCGCCGCCCAGGCGGGCATCCGGACCCTGCGCTTCGCCGACGGCCCCGACGAGGTGCACAAGAACGCGCTGGCCAAGAGCGAGCTGGCGCGGCAGCGGACGGCGCGATGACCGGCACGGACTCGCTGATCCTGTCCCGGCGCGACCTGGACTTCCTGCTCTACGACTGGCTCGATGTCACCGCGCTGACCGCGCGGCCCCGCTACGCCGATCACGACCGGGGCACCTTCGACGCCGTCCTCGAGCTGAGCGAGGCGATCGCGACCCGGCACTTCGCCACGCACAACAAGAAGAGCGACGCGCAGGAGCCGACCTTCGACGGCGAGAAGGTGCACATCATCCCCGAGGTCGGGGCGGCGCTGAAGGTGTTCGCGGAGGCCGGGCTGATCGGCGCGGCCATGGACTACGAGATCGGCGGCATGCAGCTGCCCGCCGTGGTCGCGGGCGCGTGCACGGCGTGGTTCCAGGCGGCGAACGTCGGCACCGCCGCCTACCCCTTCCTGACCGTCGGCAACGCGAACCTGCTGCGGGCCCACGGCAGCGCGGAGCAGGTGGAGACCTTCGTACGGCCGATGGTGGAGGGCCGATTCTTCGGGACCATGTGCCTGTCGGAGCCGCAGGCCGGGTCGTCGCTGGCCGACATCACCACCCGCGCGGTGCCCCAGGACGACGGCACCTACCGGATCACCGGGACCAAGATGTGGATCTCGGGCGGTGAGCACGAGCTCAGCGAGAACATCGTGCACCTGGTGCTGGCCAAGATCCCCGGCGGTCCCGCCGGGGTGAAGGGGATCTCGCTGTTCATCGTGCCCAAGTTCCTGGTCGAGGACGACGGCGCCCTGGGCGAGCGCAACGATGTGGTGCTGGTCGGGCTCAATCACAAGATGGGCTACCGCGGTACGACCAACACGTTGCTCAACTTCGGCGAGGGCCGCTACACCCCGGGCGGGGCGGCGGGGGCGGTCGGCTACCTGGTCGGGGAGGCCAACCACGGCCTGTCCTACATGTTCCACATGATGAACGAGGCGCGGATCGGGGTGGGGCAGGGCGCGACCGCGCTGGGGTACACCGGCTATCTACACGCGCTCGACTACGCCCGGTCGCGGCCGCAGGGGCGCGCGGCGGGGTCGAAGGATCCGGCCTCACCCCAGGTGCCGATCATCGAGCACGCCGACGTGCGGCGGATGCTGCTGGCGCAGAAGAGCTATGCCGAGGGCGCGCTCGCGCTGAACCTGTACTGCAGCCGCCTGCTGGACGAGGAACGCACCGCCGAGCGGGAGGCGGACCGGGCCGAAGCGCGCCTGCTGCTGGACGTCCTGACCCCGATCGCCAAGAGCTGGCCGTCGCAGTGGTGCCTGGCCGCCAACGACCTCGCCATCCAGGTGCACGGCGGCTACGGCTACACCCGCGAGTACAACGTGGAGCAGTTCTACCGCGACAACCGGCTCAACCCGATCCACGAGGGCACCCACGGCATCCAGGCGCTCGACCTGCTGGGCCGCAAGGTGATCATGCGGGACAGCGCCGGCCTGGCCCTGCTGCTCGCGACCATCGCGGCCACCACGGCGAAGGCCGCCGCGGTCGGTGGTGAGGCGGCCGAGCTGGCCGCGCGGCTCGAGGGGGCCGCGGGTTGCGTCGCCACGACGACCGCCACCGTGTGGTCCACCGGTGACCCCGCGATCGCGCTGGCCAACGCCGCCACCTACCTGGAGGCGGTCGGGCACGTCGTGCTGGCCTGGATCTGGCTCGAGCAGTACCTCGCCGTCGGTGACCGGAGCGAGCCCTTCCACGAGGGCAAGCGGCAGGCGGCGCGCTACTTCTTCCGCGTCGAACTCCCGCGCACCGGGCCACAGTTCGACCTGCTGGACAGCCTGGACGTGACCGCCCGCGACTGCCGGGCGGACTGGTTCTGACCCGCCGGACCGCCGCGCGCCACCCGGCCCGCGGCGGTCCACCCCTATTCCGGAAGTCGTAGGCCGGGCGGCCCGATGTCGGTCCCGGGGCCGACGCTGCGGGCCGCCCCGCGCTCTAGGGTGAGCCCATGCTGGACGAACGCCTGGTGCGCTGGTGGACGCGCCATCCCGTCCGGGCCGACGCCGCGGTGACGCTCGTGCTGCTCGCGCTGTGCGCGGGCGCGGGGCTGCTGGTCGGCGCGGACCCGGACTCCTACGCGTTCTCGGTGGCGCTGCTCGCGCCGCTGGCCGTGCGGCGGCGGTGGCCCACGGCCTGCGCGGCCATCGTCGCCGCGGTGGCCCTGACCCAGTGGCTGACCGTGCGCGACACCACCGGGGCGCTGCCCGCCGACATCGCGGTGCCGCTGGCGATCCACGCCCTCGCCGCCCACGGCACCCGGCGGGCCAGCCACGCCGGCCTGGCCGCCGGGCTCGGCGGGGCCGTCCTCGGCGGCATCAGCTGGCCGCAGCTGCCGCTGCCCGCGCTCGCGCACGTGCTGGTCGGGGTGTCGCTGGCGGGGATCGTCAGCGCGGCCTGGCTCGCGGGCTCGTGGCAGCGGGCGCGCCGCCACGAGATCACGGCGCTGACCCGGCACGCGGCGCTGCGCGAGCAGCAACAGCGCGAGCACACCCGCCTCGCCGTGCTCGAGGAACGCACCCGCATCGCCCGCGACCTGCACGACATCCTCGCCCACTCCCTGGCCGTGGTCATCGCCCAGGCCGACGGCGGCCGCTACGCCGCGCGGGCCGAACCCGGCCGCGCGGTCGAGGCCCTGTCCGCCATCGGCGACCAGGCCCGCGCCGCCCTGGCCGACACCCGCCGCGCCATCGGCGTCCTGCGCGAGGACCCGGGGACCGGGCCCGACGCGGCGCCCGCCCCCGGTATCGCCGACCTACCCGCGCTCGCCGCGGACCTGCGCGGTGCGGGCCTGCCGGTGACCCTGGCCGTCGACCTGCCCGGCCCGCCGCTGGATTCCGGCGTCGGCCTGCTCGTCTACCGCATCGTGCAGGAAGGTCTGACCAACGTGGTCAAACACGCGGGAACCGGTGCGGCCGCGCGGGTCTCGGTCCGCGCCGACGGACCGCGGTTGCGCGTCGAGGTCGCCGACGACGGCACGGCCGGGCCGAGCGGGACCCGCCCCGGCTACGGGCTGATCGGCATGCGCGAACGGGTCGGCGCCTACGGCGGCAGCGTCGACCTGCGCCACCGGCCCGGCGGCGGGCACCGGCTGGCCGCGGTGATCCCGCTCGGGCAGCCGTGATCACCGTCCTCCTCGTCGAGGACCAGGAGCTGGTGCGCGCCGGGTTCCGCATGGTCGTCGACTCGCAACCCGACCTGCGGGTCGTCGGCGAGGCGGGCGACGGCGCCGCCGGCGTGGCGGCGGCGGCGCGACTCGGCCCGGACGTGGTCGTCATGGACATCCGTATGCCCGGACTCGACGGCATCGAGGCGACCCGCCGGATCCTGGCGGCACCGGACCCGCCCCGCGTGCTGGTCCTGACGACCTACGATCTCGACGACTACGCGGTGGCCGCGGTGCGCGCCGGGGCCGCCGGTTTCCTGCTCAAGGACGCCCCCGCCGAGCGGTTCCTGGCCGCCGTGCGCTCGGTGCACGCCGGCGAGGCGGTCCTCGCCCCGTCCACCACCCGCCGGCTGCTGCACCGGCTGGCCCCGGCCGCCGATCCCGCGGCCCGGGCGCTGGTGGCCGCCCTGACCGACCGCGAACGGCAGGTGCTGCGGGTGATGGCCGCGGGCGCCTCCAACGCCGAGATCGCGCTCGCGCTCGGCGTGGGCGCGGGCACGGTGAAGACCCATGTGCGCCACATCCTCACCAAGCTGTCCGCGCGGGACCGGGTGCGCGCGGTCATCGTCGCCCACGAGGCCGGGCTCGCCGGCCCGGGCTAGCGGTCCTCGCGCGCGCAGGCGCGCTCGGTCGCGGGCAGCGTGCCGTCGACGAGGTAGGCGGTCACGGCGGCGTCCACGCACGCCGAGCGATCGAACAGGTACACGCCGTGCCGGAACGCCCCCGGCAGCGTCACGGTGCGCGCGGCGGGCATCGCCGCCGCCAGCGCGCGCCGGCCCGCCGCGGGCGCCACCGGATCGCCGTCGGCCCCGACCAGCAGCGCGGGCGTGTCGTTACCGATCACCGTGGCGGGCTCGGCCGGGCGGACCGGCCAGGCCACGCAGGGGCCGGGACGGCGCGCCAGCGCGCCGAACAGCGGCTCGGCGGCGCGATGCGCCGCGATGTCGGCGGCGTGGTCGGCGGCCGAGCGGGCGGTGCGGTCCGCGCACTGATTGGCGACCGTCGCGCTGAAACCGAACTCGGGCGCCACCTCGGTGTCCGCGTAGAGGGCCAGCTTGGCCGCGAGCACCGGCGGCGGTGCGACCGGCACGCCGAGGGACGCGTCGACGAGGGCCCGGACCTGGGCGGCGAAGGCCGCATAGGCCTCGTCGGAATCGTCCACGGTGAGCAGCAGCCCGGGCACGAGATCGGCGGTCAGGGCGACCCCGGCCAGGGTGGGCGGGGCGGCGGCCACCCGCGCGATCAGATCGTCGATGCCGCCGAGGACGGCCTCCGGTGACGCGCCGAGGCCCAGTTCCGCGTCGCGCCCGGCGGCCCAGCGGGCCCAGTCCGCGAGCGCCGCGGCGTCGGCGGCCGCGGTGTCGCGGGTGAGGTCGGGCCCGGCGGCGCGCGGGTCGAGGGGACTGTCGAGGACCATCCGGTCCACGTGCTCGCCGAACAGCTGGGCGTAGACGGCGCCGACATAGGTGCCCCAGGACCAGCCGAGGTAGGACAGCGACGCCTCGCCGAGCAGCGTGCGCAGCACGTCCAGGTCGCGCGCGACGTCGCGGGTGGAGGCGTGCGGCAGCAGGTGCCGCCAGGGGGCGCAGCGCCCGGCGAGGGCGGCGGCCGCGGCGGCCGCCCGGTCGACACCGGCGGCGTCGACCGGCGCCGACTGGGCCAGGCCGAGGTATTCCCCTGTCGGCCAGCCGCATTCGAGGGGCGAGCTGGCGCCGAAGAAGCGCGGATCCATCCCGACCAGGTCGTAGCGGGCGGCCAGGTCCGGGTCGGCGGGGTGCCCGCCCTCGGGGCCGTCGACCAGCAGGGCGACGCCGTCGCGGGACGGTCCGGGGCCGCCGGTCTGCACGACCAGGGTGCCGAGCCTGCGGGCGGGGTCGGTCGCGGGCCGCCGGGCGACCGCGACGGTGAGCGTCGCGCCCGCCGGGTCCGCGTAGTCCAGCGGGACCCGGAACTCGCCGCAACGGGCGCCGACCGCGTCGAGGCGGGCGCCGACGGGGTCGTCCGCGCCCGCGGCGCAGTCGTGCCAGGCGATGCGCTGATCCCGCAGGCCTGCGGGGAGTTCCGTGGGTCGCGCTCCGGTGGGCGCGCACGCAGGCACCGTGGCGCCGCACAGCACGGCCAGGGCGATCGATGCGGCGGAAGATCTGAGGAAAGTCACAGGTAGACGGTATTTTTCGGGAGCGTGTGCGTCGTCTGCCCCCGGAACGAGATCCGGGCGGGTCCGCATCCTCCGCGCGGGGGAGGCCGGGTGCCCGTGAGCGGTAGACCCGGGTACCCGGCGCGGCGAAAAGGGTTTGACGTCGCGCCGGACCTCGGCGAGGGTCGGGTACCGTCCCGGCTTCCCGGGCCCGCCGTCGGAAGGAAACCGCTCCATGACCGGTCCCGGCCCCGGATCGCAGGACCGCCCCCGCGGTGTGCTCGTCCTGACCGGCATCTCCGCGGCGGGAAAGTCGACCGTGGCCCAGGCGCTGGCCGAGCGGCTGCCGCGATCGGCGCACGTGCGCGGCGACACCTTCCGGCGCATGATCGTCGGCGGCGCCGCCCCCATGACCGCGGACCCCGACCCCGAGGCCCTCGCCCAGCTGCGCCTGCGCCACCGGCTCACCGCCGCCACCGCCGACGCGTATGCCGGACAGGGCTTCACGACGATCGTGCAGGACGTGCTGCTCGGCGAACATCTCGCCACCCTCACCCGCGACATCCGCGCCCGGCCGCTGTCGGTGATCGTGCTCGCCCCGCGCCCGGACGTGGTCCGCGCCCGCGAGCGGCGGCGGTCCAAGACCGGCTACGGGCCCGACTGGCAACCCGAGGACCTCGACCGCATCCTGCGCGAGGACACCCCGCGCCTGGGCTGCCGGCTCGACACCTCGGGACAGAGCGTGGCCGAGGTCGTCGAGGAGATCCTGTCCGGTGCCTGGGCGCGGGGGCGGCTGGACTGAGGGGGCGAGTTCCGCACCTCCCACCGGAGGTACGACCTGGGGCCCTCCGGATCGGGACCGGGGTCCCGACGGCCCAGGCACATCGGCCCTTTCCTCGGGGGCGGCCGAACGGCGATCGTGGCAGACGCCAGCGGTGCGGTGGTGGCACCGGCGATCGGAGGTCGGACTCGTGGGTGGATCTGGACAGGTGACGGCGCGCGCGGTCGCGCGCGCGGCGGTGCAGGCCGAGGGCCCGGTGCCCGTGGCGACGGAGCGGCGGATGCGTGCCGCGCTCACGCGGACCCTGGACCGGCACGGTATCGACGGCGCGCGGATCCGGTCCCGCTGCACGGGCTCCGCGCTCGGACAGGTGCTCGTCCAGGTGAATCTGCGCGTGGGCGACGTCCCGGTCCGGATGCAGGCACTGGTCTCCGAGGACCGGGCCGACCGGGCCGCGGCCGCCCGGCTCGAACGCCAGATCGTGCGCGGCACGGGGGAGTGGGTACCGCGGCCCTGGCCCGCACCGGCGACCGGCCCCGGCCTGCTGGGGGGCGGGGACATCGTGCGGCGCAAGGTCGTCCGTCCCGCGGTGACCGATCCGCTCGGCGCCGCGCGAGCCCTCGACGCGATGGACTACGACGTCCACCTGTTCACCGACGCCGAGACCGGCCAGGACGCGATCGTCTACCGGGGCGGCCCCTGGGGGATACGGCTCCAGCGCCGCCGCGACCTGTGCCCGCCGCGAACGGGGCTCGGCCCGCGCGGCGTCACCGCCCTGACCGTCCACCCGCACCCGGCCCCGGTGCTCGGCGAGGCCGCCGCGGTCACCCGGCTCACCGAGCACGCGCTGCCGTTCCTGTTCCACACCGACCCCGCCACCGCGCGGGGCAGACTGCTCTATCGCCGCTTCGACGGCGGCCTCGGCCTGCTCGTCACCGGGCCCGACCGATGACCGGCCGCGCCGCGACGATCGTCGAACTCGGGCGGGCCGAGGCGATGCGGCTGCTGGCGGGCGCCGACTTCGGGCGCGTGGTGTTCACCAAGGACGCCCTGCCCGCCATCCGCCCGGTCAACCACCTCGTCGACGGCGACACCGTCATCATCCGCACCCGCCTCGCCACCGAGGTCGGCCGCGCCCTCCACACCCGTCCCCGCGCCGAATTCGTCGTCGCCTACGAGGCGGACGAGATCGACGGCCTGACGCGCAGCGGCTGGAGCGTCGTCGTGACCGGCCTGGCCCGCGCGGTGACCGACCCGCGGCTCGTCGCCGCCTACACCGCCCGGCTGCGGCCGTGGGTCAACACCGACCTCGACACCGTCATCGCGATCGAGCCGACCATCGTCACCGGCATCCGCCTGCGCCCAGGGCCCGGCCTGCCGGAATTCGCCGAACCCCGTGGAAAGGACCATCATCCGTGGCCACAGATCTGACCCAGACCCAGCTGCTCGCCGAACTCGAGCCCGTCGCGGCGCGCGAGGTGGACCGGCATCTCGCCGTCGCCAGGGACTGGGACCCGCACGACTACGTCCCCTGGGACGAGGGCCGCAACTTCGCCGCGCTCGGCGGAACCGACTGGGAGCCGGGGCAGTCCCGGCTGAACGAGGTCGCGAAGGCGGCCATGATCACCAACCTGCTCACCGAGGACAACCTGCCCTCGTATCACCGCGAGATCGCCACCCACTTCGCGCGCGACGGCGCCTGGGGCACCTGGGTCGGGCGCTGGACCGCAGAGGAGAACCGGCACAGCGTCGTCATGCGCGACTACCTGGTGGTCACGCGCGGCGTCGACCCGGTCGCGCTGGAGCACGACCGGATGGTCCACATGACCACCGGTTTCGGCGCGCCCGCCGGATCCGGCGACGGCGCCGGGTTCCTGCACTCGGTCGCCTACGTGTCCTTCCAGGAACTGGCCACGCGGGTGTCGCACCGCAACACGGGCCGGGTCTGCGACGACCCGGTGGCCGATCGCATGCTGGCCCGGGTCGCCGCCGACGAGAACCTGCACATGATCTTCTACCGCAACCTGTGCGCCGCCGCCCTCGACCTGGCGCCGGACCAGGCGATGGAGGCCATCACGCGCGTCGTGGTGAACTTCCGGATGCCCGGCACCGGAATGCCCAACTTCCGCAGGCACGGGGTCCTCATGGCCAAGCACGGGATCTACGACCTGCGCCAGCACCTCGAGGAAGTCCTGACACCGGTGGTACGCAAGTGGAACCTGCTGGGCCGCGACGACTTCGGGCCGCGCGGCGAGGCGGCACGGGAGGAGCTGGGCGGGTTCCTCGACGAGCTGGCCGCGGTGCGGATCCCGCGGTTCGAGGAACAGCGCGACCGCGCCCTCGCCAGGGAACGCCGCCGCGCGACCGTCGCGGGGTGAGGGGTCAGCGGTGCGGTGGCCTGCCGAGTTCGGCGGCCAGCACCGCCGCCTGGGTGCGGCGCTCCACGCCGAGCTTGGTGAGCAGGCGCGAGACATAGTTCTTGACCGTCTTCTCCGCCAGGAACATCCGCGCCGCGATCTGCCGGTTGGTCAGGCCCTCACCGAGCAGGGCGAGCAGGGTGCGTTCCTGATCGGTCAGCGCGGCAAGGGGGCCGGTCTTCTCCTCGGCCTCGCTGCGCAGCTTGGCCATCAACGCGGCGGCGGCCCGGTTGTCGAGCAGGGACTTGCCCTGGCCGATCTCGCGCACCGCCTTGATCAGCTCGAGGCTGCGGATGTCCTTGACCACGTAGCCGCTCGCACCGGCGAGGATGGCGTCGAGCATGGCCTGTTCGTCGGTGAAGGAGGTCAGGATCAGGCATTTGAGATCCGGGTCGGCCGAGAGCAGCTCGCGGCACAGCTCGATGCCGTTGCCGTCGGGCAGCCGCACGTCGAGCACCACCACCTCCGGGCGCAGCGCCGGGATCCGGGCCAGCGCCTGGTGGCAGGAGTCGGCCTCGCCGATCACCTCCAGGTCCGGCTCGGTGGCGATCAGATCCGCCACGCCACGGCGCACGATCTCGTGGTCGTCGACCAGGAACACCGAGGTCATCGGGAGCCTCCTCTCCGCAGGGCACTACCGCCATTATGCGAGGCGGGTGCCCGACGGCGGTACTCCCTCCCGCGCCGACGAGGTTCGGCCGCCACCCCGCGCGGCTGAGGCAGACTGGGACTCTCGCCGGACATCCCGATCCCGGCCGCGCCCGCCGGCGGCCGACCCCCGGTCGACCACCACGACGAAGGGATGATCATGACCACCCCCACCGGACACCGTCCCGTGCTCGCGGCCGTCGACGGCTCGGCGAGCTCCTACCAGGCCGTGGGCTGGGCCGCCGCCGAGGCGGTGCTGCACGACCGCGCCCTGCACATCCTGACCTCCGCCGAGACCGCCCCCGGGCCCGCGCCGGACCCGGCCGAGACCGAACGACGACGCGCCGACGCCGACCGGATCCTGGGCGAGGCGGCGTGGATCGCGCGCGCGGCCGTGCCGGACCGGGATCTGGCGATCACCACCGAGGTGTGCGCCGAGGCGCCGGTGCCGCTGCTCATCGCGCGCTCCGCGGACGCGGCGATCCTGGTCGTCGGCAGCCGGGGGCGCGGCGCGTTCCAGCGCAGCCTGCTCGGCTCGGTGAGCACCGCGGTCACCCGGCACGCCCGCTGCCCGGTCGCGGTCGTCCAGGACTTCGCCGCGCTGGACCCGGTGACCCGGACCCGCCCGGTGCTGGTCGGGGTCGACGGCACCGCCAACAGCGCGCCCGCGGTGGCGCTGGCCTTCGAGGAGGCCGCGCGGCGCGAGGTCGGGCTGATCGCGCTGCACGCGTTCAGCGACTCTAGCGACCTGCCCGCCCTCGGCTGGGAGATCGGCCGCGGCTCCGCCGAGGCCGACCTGGCCCAGATGCTGGCCGGCTACGGCGAACGGTATCCGCGGGTGCCGGTCCGCCGGGTGGTCGTGGCCAACCGGCCGGTCCGCTCGCTCTACGACGAGTCGGCCTCGGCGCAGCTGCTCGTGGTCGGCAGCCACGGCCGCGGTGGCTTCGCGAGCATGATGCTCGGGTCGACCAGCACCGCGCTGCTCTACACCGTCGACATCCCCGTGATCGTGGTGCGCGAACGCGGCTGAGAGGGCCGCGTCTCAGACCACGGTGAGCACCTCGTCGATCCGGCGGCGCGGCGTGCGCTCGGGCCGGTCCTCGCCCGGCGCCGACCCGATGCGCACCAGGATCTGCGGGATGCCGGGGCCGCCCGCCAGGGCCGCGAGCAGCCTGCGGCCCGCGGGGTGCTCGGTGATGTGGGTCAGCGCGCAGGTCGACAGGCCCGCCGCGGCGCATTCGAGCAGCACCGCCGACAGCGCCTCGCCCGCGTGCAGCCACTCGGCGGGCCCGTCCCCGGCGGCGGACAGCACCGCCAGCCGCGAGCGGTCGAGGATCGCGGCGCGTCGCGGCGGATGCGCGGGGGCAGGGAACCCGCGCGCCACCCCGACCCGCGCCGCCTCGGCCTCGGAGGCGAGGGCACCGGCGGGCACCCCTTCGGTGGGCAGGGAATGCCCGGCCCACCAGTGGATCTCGGACTGGTACTCCATGTCGTAGCGGCGCAGCGCGTCGCTGTGCTCGGACGCGGCGGCCAGGCGTTCGCGCGCGTCCTCGGGCAGCACGTCGAAGCCGATGTGGTGCGGCGAGGTGAGTTTGGCGAGTTCGTGCCGGATCGCCTGCCAGTCCCGCGGCGGATCGAGGGGGAGGCGGTCGGTGTAGCGGTGCTCCATGACCGCCGCCCGCCGGAACACCCCAACGGGCGGGTCGGTCCAGCGCCGGAAACCGATGCGGGCCAGCAGGTCCGGGTTCGCCGGCTCGGGCAGCCGGGTCGTGTCGGTGTGCCAGCCCGCGGCGGCGAAGGCGGTGCGCGCGTGGTGCAGCACCGCGCCGCAGCTGATCACCGCCTGCCTGCCCTGCGGATCGGCGGCGCCGAGCAGGCGGGTGGCGTCCCGCGACAGGCGCAGCTCGGTGCCGTCGAAGTCCCAGTGCCAGGGCTGGGTGTTGTGGACCGAGGGCGCGCGGCAGGCGAGCGCGAGCGCCGCGCGCACCTGGGCCGGATCCGGGATCGTCGGGAGCGGTTCGGTGGTCATCTTCGAAGTGTGTCCGCAGGTGGGGGCCCGGCGAGACGGTCATCGTGCCCGTCCCGGCGGGACATAATCCCCCCGTGGCGGTGACTTCGGGCCCGCCCGCGGCGGGCCCACCCCCGGATCGGGGCTCAGCGCGCGCCTGCGCCGTCGGCGCAGACCGTCGCCGGGTCGAGGTCGAGCCCGCGCAGCAACTGGGCGTTGACCGCCACCACGATCGTCGAGGCCGACATCAGCAACGCGCCGACCTCCATCGGCAGGGTGATGCCCCAGGGCGCGAGCACCCCGGCGGCCAGCGGCACCGCGACGAGGTTGTACCCGGCCGCCCAGACCAGGTTCTGGGTCATCTTGCGATACGTCGCGCGCGAGAGTTCGATGACCGACACCACCGCGCGCGGATCGTCACCGGCCAGCACGACCCCCGCCGAGGCGATGGCCACGTCGGTGCCCGCGCCGATCGCGATCCCGACGTCGGCCCTGGCCAGCGCGGGCGCGTCGTTGACCCCGTCGCCTACCATCGCCACGCTGTGCCCGGCGTCCTGCAGCGACTTCACCTCGGCGCCCTTGTCCTGGGGTAGCACGCCGGCGAAGACCTGGTCGATGCCGAGCCGCGCGGCCACCGCGCGCGCCACCGGCTCGGCGTCGCCGGTGATCATCGCGACCCGGATCCCGCGCCGGTGCAGGGCCGTGATCGCCTGGGCGGATTCGGGGCGGATCTCGTCGGCCAGCGCCAGCGCGCCGACCAGCTCGCCGTTGCGCAGCACGTGCAGCACGGTCGATCCCCGCGCCGACCACTCCGCGGTGGCAGGCGCGGGGGAGAGGCGGTGGCGGGCGAGCAGGGCCGGGCCGCCGACGCTGATGGGCACGCCGCTGACGATCGCGGTCACGCCGACCCCGTTGTGCGCGGTGAACCCGGACGCCGGCGGGATCGGCAGCCCGCGCGCCATCGCGGTGGCCACGATCGCGCGGCCGAGCGGATGCTCGCTGTCGGATTCGGCGGCGGCCGCCAGGCGCAGCACCTCGGCGTCGTCGAAGCCCGCCGCGGTCGCGGTGACGGCGTCGACCGCGGGCTCGCCCCGGGTGAGGGTGCCGGTCTTGTCGAACAGGATCGTGTCGACGGTGCGCATGGCCTCGAGCGCGCGCCGGTCGGTGACCAGCACCCCGGCCCGCGCGGCGCGCTCGGTCGCGATGGACACCACGAGCGGGATGGCCAGCCCGAGGGCGTGCGGGCAGGCGATGACCAGCACGGTGACGGTGCGGGTGACCGCCGACTCCGGCTGCCCGAGTGCCAGCCAGACGATCGCGGTGAGCACGGCCGCGCCCGAGGCGAACCAGAACAGCCAGCCCGCGGCCCGGTCGGCCAGCACCTGCGCCCGGGAGGTGGAGTTCTGGGCCTCGGCCACCAGCCGCTGGATCCCGGCCAGGGCCGTGTCGGCGCCGACGGCGGTCACGCGCACCCGCAGCGCGGTGTCGGTGGTGACCGTGCCCGCGACCACCGTGTCGCCGGGCCCGCGCCGCACGGGCCGGGACTCGCCGGTGATCATGGACTCGTCGACGTCGGCGGTGCCGGCCGCCACGGTGCCGTCGGCGGGGACCCGCCCGCCGGGGCGCACCACGACCAGGTCGCCGGTGTGCAGGTCCGCGGCGGGCACGGTCCGGGTCGAACCGTCGCCGGTGACCAGTTCGGCCTCGTCGGGCAGCAGCGCGGCCAGCGAGTCGAGCGCGCTGGAAGCCTGGCCGAGCGACCGCATCTCGAGCCAGTGCCCGAGCAGCATGATGACGATCAGCAGGGCCAGTTCCCACCAGAAGTCGAGTTCGTGGGAGAGCAGGCCGAGGGTGGCGCCCCAGGACGCGGTGAAGGCCACGGTGATGGCCAGCGAGATCAGCAGCATCATGCCGGGCCGCCGGTCGCGGATCTCGGCGACGGCACCGGTCAGGAACGGGCGCCCGCCCCAGAAGAACATCACCGTGCCCAGCACCGGCGACACCCAGCGCAGGGCGGTGGGCACGGTGTAGCCGAGCAGGTCGGCGAACATGGCGTCCGCCGCGACGACCGGTACGGCCAGCGCCAGCATGGTCCAGAACAGCTGCCGGAACATCGTCACGTGATCGGCGTGGCCGCCGTGGCCGCCGTGGCCGGCATGGCCGCCGTGTCCGCCGTGGCCCGGCTCCGGGGACCGGGTCGGGTGATCGCTGCCGGGGTGTAGGTGCTCGCTGTGCATGTGCTGGCGGTCCTCCGGCGTCGGCGGCCGGGGCCGCGAACGAGTGCTTCGGCTGGCAGGTCGAGGGATCGATGCGTAACCGAATGGTAGCTCCCTGGACCGGCGATCCGCCCGCATCGGGCGCGTCCCGCGTGACCGGCGCCGCCCGGACGGGCAGACTGGGCCGATGGCAGACCTGTGGATCGAGGTGGGTTCGGGCGCGGTCCGGGCCGCGGGCGTCTCCGAGGTCTCGGTGACGAAGTCGAGCCGGGTGGTCGGTGGCCGCATGAGCCGCGACCGCTACGCGGTGGTCCTGCGCTTCTTCGGCTCGGCCAACACCGCGGGCAAGTCCCGCACCCGCGCGGTGTGGAGCTGTGACCGCGAGTCCGACGCCGAGCGCGTGGCGCGCGAGCTGCTGCGCCATCTGATCACCGACGCCGCCCGCCCCGGCGTCCTGGTGGTGCACCCCTCGGGGGAGATCGAACTGCGCGAGGTGTGATCCCCTTCCCCCTTCCACTGTATACACGATTCCGGGCCCTCATGAGGCCCCGAGATCTGGTCCATAATCGCTCGCTACATACCGAAACACCAGGTGAGGAGCGGTCTGCATGGCCTATGTTCTGGATTTCCCGGAGATCGACGCGACCTCGGTCGCGAGCGTCGGCGGCAAGGGCGCGAACCTGGGGGAGCTCGCACGCGTCGACGGGGTCCGGGTGCCGGACGGTTTCTGCGTCACGACCGCCGCGTTCCGGCGGGTGCTGTCCGCCGTCCCCGGGATCGAGGACCGGCTCGACGCGCTGAGCGCGGTCGACCCGGCGGACCGCGCCGCCGTCGCGGCGCACAGCGCCGGAATCCGCGCCGCCATCGAGGACTGCGCCGTCCCCGACGACATCGCCGCCGCGATCACCGGCGGGTACGCCCGCCTCGGTGCGGATACCGCGTGCGCGGTCCGCTCGAGCGCCACGGCCGAGGACCTGCCGACCGCGTCGTTCGCCGGCCAGCAGGACACCTACCTCAACGTCGTCGGCGCCGCCCCGGTGCTCGCGCACGTGCGCCGGTGCTGGGCGTCGCTGTTCACCGAGCGGGCGGTGACCTACCGGCAGCGCAACGGGTTCGGGCATCGCGCGGTCGACATGGCGGTGGTGGTGCAGCGCATGGTGTTCCCCCGCGCCGCGGGCATCCTGGTCACCGCCGACCCGGTCACCTCCGACCGCACGGTGGTCTCCGTCGACGCGGGTTTCGGCCTGGGCGAGGCGCTCGTGTCGGGCCTGGTCAATGCCGACGTCTATCAGGTCCGCGCCGGGGCGATCACGGCGAAGACCGTGGCCACCAAGAAGATCGCGATGGAGGCCGTGCCGGGCGGCGGTACCCGCGTCCGCGAACTCGACGCCGACCGGCAGCGCGCGCAGGTGCTGACCGACGAGGAGATCCTGCGGCTCGCCGCACTCGGCCGGCGCATCGAGGCACACTTCGGCAGCCCGCAGGACGTCGAATGGTGCCTCGACGGCGAGGATTTCCGCATCGTGCAGAGCCGCCCCCTCACCACCCTGTTCCCGATTCCCGACGCCCCCGACGACGCGCCCCGGGTCTACGTCTCGGTGGGTCACCAGCAGATGATGACCGACGCCATGAAGCCGCTCGGCCTGTCGGTGTGGCAGCTGACCAGCCCGGCGCCGATGCGGCACGCGGGCGGGCGCCTGTTCGTCGACATCACCCCGCGGCTGGCCTCTGCGGCGACCCGCCCCGCCCTGGTGGCGGTCCTCGGCAAGGACCCGCTCACCGGGGACGCGCTGCGCACGGTCCTCGAGCGCGACTTCGTGCCCCTGTCCGAGGGCGAGTCCCCTGCCGCCGCACCGGCTCCCGCCGCCCCGCTGATCGAGGCCGACCCCGCGCTGGTCGCCGAGCTGGTCGCGGAGAGCGAACGGTCGGTCGCCGCGCTCGAGCGCGAGATCGATACCCGGTCGGGCACCGATCTGCTGGACTTCGTCGAGGCCGACATCCAGGAGCTGCGCCGCGTGCTGTTCAACGCCCGCAGCCTGCAGGCGATCACCGCCGGGATGGAGGCGGCCGAGTGGCTGAACGAGCGCCTGGGGGAGTGGCTGGGGGAGAAGAACGCCGCCGACGTCCTGACCCAGTCGGTGCCGGGCAACGTCACCTCGGAGATGGGACTGGCGCTGCTGGACGTCGCCGACGTCATCCGGCCGCACCCGGAGGTGGTGGCCTATCTGCGGCACGTCGAGGAGTCCGGTGGCGACGGCGACGGCTTCCTCGACGAGCTCGCGCGGCGTCGCGGCGGCCCCGAGGCCCGCGCGGCGCTGGAACGCTTCCTCGACCGCTACGGGATGCGGTGTGTCGGCGAGATCGACATCACCCGCACGCGCTGGAGCGAACAGCCCACCGCCCTGGTGCCGACCCTCCTCGGCAACATCGCCAATTTCGCGCCGGGCGAAGGGGAACGACGTTTCGAGGAGGGCAGGCGCGCCGCCGAGCGGCAGGCGCGCGAGTTCCTGGAGCGGGTGCGCGCGCTCCCCGACGGCGCCCGCCGGGCCGAGGAGACCCGGGCGATGATCGACCGGGTTCGCACCTTCGCCGGATACCGGGAGTACCCGAAGTACGGGATGGTCGTCCGCTACGCCGTCTACAAGCGGGCGCTGCTGCGCCAGGCGGCGGAGCTGGTCCGGGCCGGGGTGCTCGAGCGGAGTGAGGACATCTACTTCCTGACCTTCGACGAACTGCGCGAGGTCGTGGGGACCGGTCGCGTCGCGCCGGGGCTGATCCGGGACCGGGCCGAGGCCTTCCGCTTCTACCGGACCCTGACCCCGCCGCGGATCCTGACCTCCGACGGCACCGCGCTGAGCGGCGCCTACCATCGCGACGACCTGCCCGACGGCGCCCTGCCCGGCATGGCGGTCTCGGCGGGAACGGTCGAGGGCCGGGCCCGGGTGGTCACCGACATCGCCCGGGCCGACCTGGCCCCCGGCGACATCCTGGTGACCCCTTACACCGATCCGAGCTGGACGCCGTTGTTCGTCGCGGTGACCGGACTGGTCACCGAGGTCGGCGGGCCGATGACCCACGGCGCGGTCATCGCGCGCGAGTACGGCCTGCCCGCCGTGGTCGGTGTCGAGAACGCGACGGCGCTGATCCGCGACGGCCAGCGGATCCGGGTGCACGGCACGGAGGGATACGTGGAGATCCTGCCGGCCGGGTGAGCGGTCAGCGCGAGCGCTCGACGGTGACGCGCAGGTTCTTCATGATGGGCTGATCGCTCTGCGTGCTGTAGTCGCCGATGGCGCACAGCACGTTGAGCTCGGGCATGTAGCCGGCGGCGCACCCGCGCGGAATGTCGTACGGGATGGCCTGATAGCGCCGGACCGAGCGGGTGCTGCCGTCGCGGGCGGTGCTGGTGATGTCGACCTCGTCGAACAGCTCCAGCCCGCGCTCGGCCATGTCCTCGGCGTTCATGAAGACCAGGGTGCGCAGGTTCTTCACGCCGCGGTAGCGGTCGTCGTGGGAGTAGATGGTGGTGTTCCACTGGTCGTGGGAGCGGATGGTGGCCAGGGTCAGGGTGCCCGGGGCGGTGGTGGTGTCGGGCAGGTCGGCGCGGGAGAACTCGGCGCGGCCCGACGGGGTCAGGAAGATCAGTTCGCGCGCGGGCTGGCGGATGCGGAAACCCAGCGGCAGCCGCACGCGGCGGTTGAAGTCCTCGAAGCCGTCGAGCACCCGTGCCATGGTGTCGCGGATGCGGTCGTAGTCGCCGACGTAGTGGTCCCACGGCGTCCGGCTCTGCGGCAGCGCGGCTTTCGCGATCCCGGCGATGATCGCGGGCTCGGACAGCAGGTGCGGGGAGGCGGGCTTCTTCATGCCCTTGGACAGGTGAACCATCGCCATCGCGTCCTCGACCGAGGTCTCCTGGATCTTGCCGCGTTGCTCGTCGCGCTCGGTGCGGCCCAGGCACGGCAGGATCAGCGCCCGCCCGCCGTGGACCAGGTGACTGCGGTTGAGCTTCGTGCTGACCTGGATCGTCATCTCGCAGCGGCGCAGGGCCTCGACGGTGTAGGCGGTGTCGGGGGCGGCCAGCGCGAAATTGCCGCCCATGCCGACGAAGACGCGCACCTGCCCGGCGTGCATGGCCTCGATGGTGGCGACGGTGTCCTTGCCGTCCTCGCGCGGCGGGTCGATCCCGCAGACCTGCGCCAGCCGGTCGAGGAAGGCCGGATCGGGACGATGGTTGATGCCGCAGGTCCGGTTGCCCTGCACGTTGCTGTGTCCGCGCACGGGCGAGGGGCCCGCACCCTCCCGGCCCAGGTTGCCGCGCAGCAGGAGCAGGTTGACGATCTCGCGGATGGTGTCGACACCGTGCTCGTGCTGGGTGACACCGAGACACCAGCTGATGATGGACCGGTCGGCGTCACAGTAGATGCGTGCCGCCTTGCGCAGTTCGGCCTCGGTGAGCGCGGACTGGCGCTCGATCTCGGACCACGGGGTCGCCTCCACCTTCGCGCGGTAGGCATGGAACCCGGTCGTGTAGCGGTCGATGAACTCCTGGTCGAGGGCCTTGGGGTCGCGGGTGGACTCCTCGAGCACGGCCTTGGCGATGCCGCGGATGACCGCGAAGTCGCCGCCGATGCGCGTCTGCAGGTTCAGCGTGCCGGTGCGGGTGGCGTGGAAGGTCGCCATCTGCAGGAACTCGTGCGGGATGATCGTGCGCCGCGACCCCGCCTCGATCAGCGGGTTGATGTGCACGATCTGCGCGCCGCGGCGGTCGGCCTCGGCCAGGGCGGTCAGCATGCGTGGCGCGTTGGAGGCGGCGTTGACGCCCATGATGAACAGCGCGTCGGTGGCCTCCCAGTCGGCCAGGTCGCAGGTGCCCTTGCCGGTGCCGAGCGAGGCCTGCAGCGCCCGCCCGCTCGCCTCGTGGCACATGTTCGAGCAGTCGGGCAGGTTGTTGGTGCCCAGTTCGCGGGCCAGCAGCTGGTAGAGGAAGGTGGCCTCGTTGCCGAGGCGGCCCGAGGTGTAGAAGGCGGCCTGGTTCGGGTCGTCGAGTTCGCGCAGCGCGCGGCCGGCGAGCTCGAAGGCCTCCGCCCAGGAGATCGGCACGTAGGTGTCGGTGTCGGGGTCGTAGCTCATCGGCTCGGTGAGCCTGCCCTGGTTCTCCAGGTCGTGCTCGCTCCAGCCCGACAGCTCGGTCACGGTGTGGGCGGCGAAGAACGCGCGGTCGACCCGCTTGTGCGTCATCTCCCAGGTGACGTGCTTGATCCCGTTCTCGCAGATGTCGAGGTGGATGCCCTTGATCGAATCGGGCCACGCGCAGCCGGGGCAGTCGAAGCCGCCGTTCTCGTGGTTCATCTTCAGGATGGCGCGCGGGCCGAGGATCGGCTCCTTCTCCTTGCCGATCATGAACTCGGTGACCGCCTTGGCCGCGCCCCAGCCCGCCGCGGGATGGTCGTAGGGCCGGAACTCCGGCTGCGCGGCGGCGTCGCGCGCGCCGCTCGGTCCGCCGTCGGGGTCGAACCGGTTGGTGGAGTCCACAGCCATGACAATCCCTTCGACGACACTGGGCGGAGCTCGGTACGCCGGACACGGTCCCGCCGGAGCGGACCCTCCGCCGATCGTATTGCCCGTCGCCGTCGGTGAACAGCACCGAAACCGTGTCGTCGCCCGGCGGACCCTCAGATCACGAAGGGGATGAGGGCCTTGCGGTCGGTCGGGTAGTCGGCGAACTTCTCCCGGTACCACCGGTGGGTGGCGAAGGCGCGCGGCACCAGGTTGCCCGCGGTGATCAGCAGGATGACCACGCCGGCCAGGCTCCAGGTCAGCAGGGCGAACCCGGCCCAGGCGACGAGCTCCCCCAGATACGCCGGGCTGGTGACGTAGCGGAAGCCGCCGCCGAAGGGGACGCGGTACTCGGTCGCGCCCGGATCGGCCTTGTCGCGCAGGTTGCGCACGATCCACTCCGAGCGCACCAGCAGCGCGAATCCGCACAGATAGACGACGACACCGACGAGGAAGCGCGGGTCGGTGAGCCAGGCGGTGGTGTACTGCCCGAAGTAGTCGTTGCTGAAGAAGGCGCCGTTGAGATAGCCGTGCAGCGCCGTGACGAACATGCCCATGGCCAGCACCGAGACGTTGAAGCTGCTGCGCTTGCCCGGCACCTGCCGGATCGAGAGCGGGAAGAACCAGCCGCGATTGCCGTAGTGCAGCAGCCAGATCGCCGCGAGCACCAGCGGGACCGGTTCGAACCGGTGCGGCCCGGACAGATAGAACACCGCGAACACCACCGTCGCGGGGATCTCCATCAGCCACCAGCCCAGTTTCGGGTTGAGGTTGAACCCCAGGGCGGTCGTGGCGAAGCGGCCGTAGGGGCTCTGCGCGAACAGCCCGCCGACCAGCACGAACGCGGCGAAGGCGAAGGCGATCGTCAGCACCGTGTCGTAGGTGGTGTTCCCGGTGTACCAATCCATGGAGATCCTCGAGATGTGAGACGCGCGGCCGCAAATTAGAACATGTTCTACCATGGGTCCGGCTTCCTGGACCACGAACCGCGGAGGAAATCCATGCCGCCGAATCCGACCGCCGACGCCCTGCTCTCGGCCGTCCTCGCCTCACCGCGCGCGGTCGCCGCGCACGACAAGTCCGCCTGGGTGGGCCTTTTCGCCGGGGACGCCGAAGTCAACGACCCCGTCGGTTCGCGCCCGCACACCGGTCCCGCGGCGATCGCCCGGTTCTACGACACCTTCATCGCGCCCAACGACATCGCCTTCGACGTCGCCCGCGATGTGGTCGGCGGGCGGACCGTCGTGCGCGACCTGTTCATCGCGACCACCATGTCCACCGGCGCCACCGTCCGGGTCCCCATGCACCTGCGCTACGACCTCGCCGAGCTCGACGGCTCCTGGAAGATCGTCCGCCTCGCCGCGCACTGGGAGTTCACCGCCATGGTCACCCAGCTCATGCTGCGCACCGGCCTGCCGGGACTGGCCGCCGCGGCGCGGCTCGGGCCGCAACTCGTCGCCCATCAGGGCCTGTCCGGGGCGGTCGGCCTGCTGCGCGCCGTCCGCTGCGTCGGCAGGCCCGGCAAACACGCCGCCGCCCGCCTGTTCTCGTCGATGGCCGTCGGGGACGGCGCGCACGTGCGCGCCCTGCTCGGCGCGGCCGCGCTGCGCCGGTCCACCGGCGCGGAGCTCTCGATCGAGGAACTCGCCGCCGCCACCCGGAACCTGCGCTGGGACAAACTCATCGCCGCGGGCCGCACCGTGTCCGCCTCGGTGACGGTGGACGGCGGCGGCGGGATCGTGTTCGTCGATTTCGCCGCGCGCGGCCGCGAGATCGTCGCCGTCACCCTGTTCCTCGCCGAGGACCACTGACGAGCTCCCGGGTTCCCGCGCGAGCAGGGCTGCGCCCGAACGTGATTCGGCGGACTCCCGCCGCGGGGGCGGGTACCGTCGTGGTCGGTGTCGCGGCCGGTGACCGGTGCCGGGGCGCCCGTTCCTGGATGATCGGTGGTTCATGAACTCCTCACTCGTCGCCACGGCGCTGCCGCCCGCGCTGGCGGTCATCATGTTCGGGCTCGGGCTCTCGCTCACCGGCGCCGATTTCGCGCGGGTGCGTCGCGCGCCCGAGGTGGTCGTCATCGCGCTGGTGTGCCAGGTGGTCGCCCTGCCCGCTGTGGCGTTCGGCCTGGTCGTCGTGTTCGCCATGGACCCGCTGCTCGCGGTCGGCATGATGCTGCTCGCGGCCTCCCCGGGCGGGGCGACGGCGAATCTGTTCAGCCACCTGTTCCGCGGGGACGTGGCGCTCAACGTCACACTGACCGCGGTGAACTCGGTGCTGTGCGTGGTGACGGTGCCGGTGGTCACCAACCTGGCCGTCGCTCGCTTCGCCCCCGATCAGGCGGCGGAGCTGGGGCTGCAGTTCGGCAAGACGCTGCAGGTGATCGCGATCGTGCTGATCCCGGTGCTGATCGGGATGGCGGTGCGCCACCGCGCGCCGGGGTTCGCGGCGCGGATGGACCTGCCCGTGCGCGCGGCCTCCGTCGCGATCCTGGCGATCGTGGTCGTGGCGACCATGATGGCCGACCGCTCCGCGCTGGGCGGCTACCTGCTCGACGTGGGCGCGATCACCGCCACGTTCTGCGTGATCAGCCTCGCCACCGGCTATCTGGTGCCGCGCGCCTGCGGCGTCACCAGGCCGCAGGCGATCGCCTGCTCGATGGAGATCGGCGTGCACAACAGCGCCATCGCGATCACCCTGGCCGTCAGCGTGCTCGACAACGCGCGCATCGCCGTTCCCGCCGCCGTCTACGCGGTGCTCATGACGCCGCTGGCCGTCCTGGCGGGCAGCGTGATCAGCCGGGTCGGGCGCCGGGAACCCGCCGCGGTCGGCTAGGCATCCCGCGGTGCGGATACCCGGTGTCTCGGGAAGCGCCGACAGTCCGGTGGCGGGCGGCACCCTGCCGCTCGGGGCGGGCAATCGCGCGGCTCGCGTCCTGGGTGAGCCGGGCGCCCGAGGTCACCGGGCGACCGACCGCGCGTCGATCCGGACGGGCCGGGGAAGACCTGGTCGCGCGGTCGGACGATCGGATTCCCGATATCATGCCTCGGTGGGCGATGGGGAAACCGATGGGTTGATGGATCTGACGCAGCTGCGCACCTTCCTCGCCGTCTACCGCGCCGGGTCGATGACCGCGGGCGCCCGGCAGGCGGGGGTCTCCCAGCCGACGGTCACCCAGCAGTTGCAGGCCCTCGAACGTCGCCTGGGCCGTCCGCTGTTCGAACGCCTGCCCCGCGGTGTCGCGCCGACCCCGGCCGCCGACGACCTGGCCGCGCGGATCGCCGAGCCGCTCGACGCCCTTGCTGCCGCCTTCGGCACGGGACCGGCCGAGCTCGCCCCGGCCCCCGAACCGCCCGTGCTGCTGGGCGGTCCGGCGGACTTCCTGGCGGACCGCGCGATCCCGAGCCTCGCGCCCCTGATCGCCGAGGGCGTCCGCGTGCACGTGCGGACCGGGCTCACCGACGACCTGCTCGCCGCGCTGCACGCCGGGGGCCTGGATCTCGTGGTCGCCACGGTCCGCCCGCGCGGACGCACGGTGACGGCGGAGCCGCTGTGCGACGAAACCTTCGTTCTGGTGGCCGCCCCCGGAGTGGCCGCGCGGATCGACCGCGCCGCCCTCGCGGCCGACGGCCCCGCCGCCCTGGCGGGGGTGCCGCTGCTCACCTACGCCGTCGACGTGCCCATCCTGCGCCGCTACTGGCGCCACGTCTTCGGCGTCCGTCTCGACACCCGCCCCGCCCTGGTCGTCGACGACCTGCGCGCCGTGCTCGCCGCGGTCGTCGCGGGCGCGGGCGTGAGCGTCCTGCCGGACTACCTGTGCGCCCCCGAGCTCGCGGCGGGCGGCCTTGTCGCTCTCCTGACCCCCGACGATCCGCCGATCAACACGGCGTTCCTGGCCCGGCGCCCCGGCATGCCCGCGCGTCCGCACGTCGATCTGGTGGCCCGCCGCCTCCGCGCCGCGGCCGCCGGGTGGTGAGCGCGGCGCCGGGCTACGCGTCGGCGCGCTCGGCGGGATCGCGCGGCGGTTCCGCGACCGGCGGTCGCGCGCTGTCGCGGGTGTCGCCGAGCTCGGACAGGCAGACCCCGACCAGGACCATGATGGTGACCACGGCGCTGATGCCGAGGACGGGTCCGAGCATGTGGAACGCCTCCGATCCCCGGGGCGGCGTCGGGACGCGGTAGTCGGCGTGGGCGTGGACGGCGCTCATGCCGGTGTAGTGCATGCCGTTCACGGCCACCCCCATCACGACGGCGGCGCCGACCGTGACACCGAGATCGTCCACCCACGAGGTGAACCACAGCGCCACCGTCGAGGCGACCACGGCGATGACGACCGAGGCGGCCACCGGCCACAGGCGGTAGGACAGGTGCGCGTGGGTGTTCATGGCATACATGCCCAGGTAGTGCATCGCGCAGACGCCCAGGCCGGTCAGGGTGCCCGCCGCGAGCAGTGCCTCCACGCCGGGCCGGCCGCCGCGCACCAGGTACAGGCCCGCGCCGACCACCAGCACCGAGACGACCGCGCTGAGCGCGGTGAGCGGCACGTCGTAGCGGATGACCGCGCCTTGGATCGAGAAGCCGAGCATGGCCACGAAATGCATGACCCACACCCCGGTTCCGCCGATGGCGATCGCCGCGCCCGCCAGCCAGGCGCCGCCACCACGCGCCGAGCGGCGATGGCGCACCGCGCACCGCAGCCCGATGAAGCAGCCGAGCACCGACATGACGGCGGCGAGGACCGGGGTGAACCACCCGTAGGTGAAGTGATGGATCTCGAGCATGGAGCGGAGCTTTCGGGGTGGAGCGGCCCACGAACGGGCTACCGCGCCGGGTGCGCGGCCCACGATTGGTATCCCGCCGAATGCGCTCCGCGCCAGCGTGATCGGGCTTCTGTGAGGGTTGTCACGTCATGGATCGTCGTACCGGGTATTGCATTCCGGATATCGCGGTGGCTATGGCTCAGGCCAGCCTGCGCGCGAGTTCCTCGGCGACCCCGGCCGAGGACGCCGGGTTCTGGCCCGTGATCAGTGTGCGGTCGACCACGACGTTGGGCTCCCACGGCGGGCCCTCGACGAAGTCGGCGCCCAGGTCGGCGAGGCGGTCCTGCAGGAGCCAGCGCGCCTTGTCGGCGAAACCCGCCTGTGCCTCTTCGGCATTGGTGAAACCGGTCAGCCGGTACCCGGCGACGCTGCCGCTGCCGTCGGGCCGGGTCGCGGCCAGCAGCGCGGCGGGCGCGTGACACACCACCGCCAGGGGTTTGCCGGAGTCGAGGGCGGCGGTGAGCAGCGCGCCGGAGGTCGCGTCGACGGCCAGGTCCTCCATGGGGCCGTGCCCGCCGGGGTAGAAGACCGCGTCGACCTCGTCGAGCCGCACGTCCGCCAGGTCGAGCGGCGCGCGCAGTTCGGCGCTGGACCGGATCACCTCCGCGCGGTGGGCAGCGGTCTCGGCGCCCCCGTTCGCGTCGGGGGCGAGGCTGCCCGCGTCGACCACGGGCACCACGCCGCCCGGCGTGGCGACGACGATCTCGTGGCCCGCCGACTTCAGGATCTCGAACGGGACGACGAACTCCTCGGCCCAGTAGCCGGTCGGATGCCGGGTGCCGTCGGCCAGGGTCCAGTGATCGGCGCCGGTCAGGACGAACAGGATGCGCGACATGGGTACTCCTCGGCAGTTCGTGGTCGGTGGACGACGCCGGCGCGTGGCCGACGGTGACGGCTCGAACCTAGAGCGAGTGCGACTCTACGGCCAATAGGTCTTCCGATGCCGGACATCGGGATTCCGATGGGAGCCGATTGCGGTATTGGCGATTGTCACATCGAGCGGTATCCCGATTCGTTCCGCTCTCCAGAATCCGGGAAAACGGCCTTCCCGACCCCGCCGACCACCGATTATGGACATTCGGTGCACTGCCTGACCCGGGCAGCGGCGCGGCACGGAGCCACGCCGCCGAAGGCACTACCCGGCAGTGCGGCCGGGCCGAGGAAAGCACGCTGAATGCCGAGTGATGTCGTCGATGTGACCGTGGAGCTCTCCGTCCCACGCCGGCCGCTGTGGGAGGTGTTGCTGGAGCCGCACAGTTACCCCCGGCTGTGGACGGGGATCGGTGCCTGCGAACGGGTCGCCGACCCCGACGGGAGCATGGTCTGGCATGTGCGCTTCGGGACCGGGGCGGGCGGTATCCGGCACTGCGGGCTGGCGGTGTCGGTCGGGCGCTGGTACGAGAGCTTCGAGGTGCGCAGCCCGGAGACGGGCAGTTTCGCCCTGATCCGCCTGACCGGCACCGAACAGCGCACCCGCGTCGACGTGACCGTCTTCGCGGCCCCGCGCCTGCATCCGGCCCTCGGCGGGGTGAAGAACGCCGCGATCGGCGACTGGGTCACCGCGGGGTTGCGCCGCGCCGCCGATGTGGTGCGCGGCGCCCGCACCTCGGTGGTCGCCAACGGCGAACGCGCGCCCATGCGGCGCCGGTCGGAGATCGTGCGCTGGTGGGTGAACTCGGGCCTGGTCGCCCCGCCGCTGACCTCGGCGCGGCAGCTGCGTTCGCTGTACCGCTGGGGTTTCAACCTGGCGGGCGGCTATGCCGCGGGCGCCGCGCACAGCCCCGACCAGGTCGCCCTGATCGACGACGTCAGCACCGTCACCTTCGACCAGACCGACAAGCGCACCACCGCGCTGGCCGCGGCCATGTACGAGTCCGGGCTGCGCGCGGGTGACGGGATCGGCCTGCTGGCGGGCAACCACTGCGGCATGGTCGAGACCATGGTCGCCGCGGGCAAACTCGGCGTGGACGTCGCGCTGCTGAACTCCGGCCTGTCGGGGCGGCGCATCGAGGAGATCGTGCAGCGCCACCGCCTGTCGGCGCTGTTCGTCGACTCCGATCTCACCCACCTCGTGCAGTACCTGCACCGGGATCTGCCGCGCTACCTCACCGACGACGTGCCCCCCGGCGCGGGCCACCACAGCATCGAGGACCTGGTCGCCCTGGGACACACCAAGTTTCCCGTGCCGACGGTCGCGGGCCGGTTCATCGTGCTGACCTCGGGCACCTCGGGTTCGCCCAAGGGGGCGCGCCGTCCGCACGCCAAGGGCTTCGACACCCTGGTGGCGTTGCTGTCGCGGATCCCGATCCACGTGGGCAGCACGATGATGATCCCGGCGCCGCTGTTCCACACCTGGGGCCTGTCGGCGTTGCAGTTGAGTACGGCGGTGCGGGGCACGGTCGTGCTGACCCAGGGTTTCGACGCCGAGGACTGCCTGCGCCGCGTGGCCGAACACGGCGTGCACACCCTGATCGTGGTGCCGACCATGGTGCAGCGCATGGTCGACCTGCCCGCCGAGGTTCGCGCCCGCTACGACCTGCGCAGTCTGCGGCACGTGGTGAGTTGCGGGGCGCCGCTGGCCGCGGTCACCGTGGACCGTTTCCTCGACGGCTACGGCGAGATCCTCTACAACCTCTACGGGTCGACGGAGGTGTCCTGGGCGACCGTGGCCGGGCCCGATGACCTGCGTGCCGCGCCGACGACGGCGGGGCGGCCACCGCTGGGTACGCGGATCGCGGTCCTCGACGCCGAGCACCGGCCGGTGCCGGTCGGTGTCGTCGGGCGGATCTTCGTGGCCAACCACATGCTCTTCGACGGTTATGTCAGCGACGCGCCGCCGACGGAGGCCGACGGCATGCTCGACACGGGCGACCTCGGCTACCTCGACGCCGAGGGCAGGCTGTTCGTGGCGGGCCGCGACGACGAGATGATCATCTCCGGCGGCGAGAACGTCTTCCCCCGGCCGGTGGAGGAGGCCCTGGCCTACCTGCCCCAGGTCACCGATGTCGCGGTGGTCGGCGTCCCGGACCGGGAGTTCGGTCAGCGGCTGGCCGCTTTCCTGGTCAAACACGAAGGCTCCGGCCTGGATTCGGACATGGTCCGCAGCTATGTCCGCAACCGGCTCAGCCGGTTCTCCGTGCCGCGCGACGTGACGTTCATGCAGTCGCTGCCGCGCGGGGAGACCGGCAAGATCCTGAAGTGGCAGCTGGTGAACCCGGAGGGCCTCGCGGGCTGAGACCCTCCGGGGCGCGCGCCTATTCGACCGTGACGCTCTTGGCCAGGTTGCGCGGCTTGTCCACGTCCCGGCCCAGCGACAGCGCCGTGTGATAGGCGAGCAGCTGCAGGGGGATGGTCAGCACGATCGGGTCCAGCTCCGGGGCCACCTCGGGCACCCGGATGACCTCGTCGGCCAGCCCGGCGGGCAGCTCGGTGTTGGTGACGGCGATGACCGGGCCGCCGCGCGCCTTGATCTGCTCGATCGTGGCCAGGTTCTTCGACAGCAGCTCGTCGTCGGGCACGAGCACCACGCTGGGCATCTCCGGGTCGATCAGGGCGAGGGGCCCGTGCTTGAGCTCGGAGGCCTGGTACGCCTCGGCGTGGATGTAGCTGACCTCCTTGAGTTTCTGGGCGCCCTCGCGGGCGACCGGCCACATGCGCACCCGGCCGATGAAGAACATGCTGCGCGCCTTGGCGTAGCGGTCGGCGATGTCGGCCACGACGTCCTCGCCGGTGAGTACGCTGTCGATGGCCTCGGGCAGGGCCCGCAGGCCGTCGACGATGCGGCGTCCGTCGGCGGCGGACAGGTCGCGCACCCGTCCCAGCAGCAGGGCCAGCATGGCGAAGGAGACGGTCATGTTGGTCAGCGCCTTGGTGGAGGCCACCGAGACCTCCGGTCCGGCGTGCAGGAACATGCCGGCGCCGCACTGGCGGGCGATGGCGCTGCCCACGGCGTTCACCGCGCCGATGACCCGGCCGCCCTTGCGCTGGAGTTCCTGCACGGCGGCGAGGGTGTCCATGGTTTCGCCGGACTGGCTGATCGCGACGTAGAGCGCGCCCGGGTCGACGACGGGGTTGCGGTAGCGGAACTCCGAGGCGGGTTCGGCGACGGCGGGGATGCGGGCGAGTTCCTCGACCAGCTGCGCGCCGAGCTGCCCGGCGTAGTAGGCCGACCCGCACCCCAGGAACACCACCTTGCTGATGCCGCGCAGCTCGCGGGCGTCCATGCCGAGGCCGCCGAGGTGGGCGGTGGCGAAGCGGTCGTCGAGGCGGCCGCGCAGGGCCCGGCCGACCGCCTCGGCCTGCTCGGCGATCTCCTTGCGCAGAAAGTCCGGGTAGCCGCCGAGGGCGTAGTCCTCGGCGGCCATGGCGATGGTGGTCGGGGTCTTGGTGCTCTCGACCTCCGAGGCCAGGGTGCTGGTGCGGAACTCGCCCGCGCGGACGGTGGCGAGCTCGCCGTCGTCGAGGAAGACCACCCGCTGGGTGTGGTGGACGAGCGCGGCGATGTCGGAGGCGACGAACATCTCGCCGTCGCCGACGCCGAGCACGATGGGGGACCCGTTGCGGGCCACGACCAGCTCGGCCGGGCGGCGCGCGTCGAGGACCAGCAGGCCGTAGGTTCCCTGCACTCGATGCAATGCCGCGCGCACTGCCTGTTCGAGTGAGTCGGTGCCGTCGAGCTCCGCGGCGATCAGGTGCGCGATCGCCTCGGTGTCGGTGTCGGAGACCAGGGTGACGCCCCGGTCGGTCAGCTCGGCGCGCAGCTGTTCGGCGTTCTCGACGATGCCGTTGTGCACGACCGCGATGCGGCCCGACCCGTCGACGTGCGGGTGGGCGTTGACGTCGCTGGGTTCACCGTGGGTGGCCCAGCGGGTGTGCGCGATGCCGGTGGTGCCGCGCAGGGCCGAGGCGTCGGTCCGGTCCCGCAGGTCCTGGACGCGGCCCTGGGTCTTGGTGACCCGTAGCCTGCCCCGGTGTGGCAGGGCGAGGCCCGCCGAGTCGTACCCCCGGTACTCGAGCCGGTGCAGGCCCTCCAGCAGGACCGGCACAGCTTGCCGGTGACCGATGTAGCCGACGATTCCACACATGGTGCGACGGACTCCTCACCCGTAGACGATGCGACGCAGTTGCCGTTCGGTGAATGCCGGCGCCGCCACCGGCCGCGCGGCCAGCTCGCCCGCCAGGCGCTGCCAGATCTCGGCGTTGCGCACCTGCCGGGCCTGCAACTCGGCGTGCCGCCGCCGCACGAACTGCTCGGCGGTCTCGGCGAAGTAGCCGACGACGTCGGCCACCACCCGCGCCGCGACCTGCTCCGGCAGCCCGGTGGAGGCCGCCACATAGCGGACCAGATCGGCGGTCACTCCGTCATTCACCCGACAGATCATGCACGCTCGGCGCGATTTCACCAACATCTGTGCCCGGATTCGGGCAGGGATGGGTCCGAATTGACGGGGGCCCCGTGTCTCAGGAGCGCTGGACCGTCCCGCCCGGACGATCCTGCGCCATCATCTTCTTGACTTTCCCACTGGGAAAGAGGGACGCTTGTTTCCAGATAGGAAAGGGAGGTTCCCATGGAGTACGTAGCTCCTGATCAGGCTCGGGCCGCGCTCGACGCGGTGGAGCGGGCCCGGCGCGGCGTCGACGCCGAAGTCGGCCTGCCACGGGGATATTGGTGGGCGATGGCCGGGGGATGGGTCGTTCTCGGGGCGATCGGGCAGTGGGCCCCGGCCTGGCTGGCCGTCGCGGCGACCGTGCTGTTCGGCGCCGGGCACGCCACCCTCGCCTCCCGGCTGCTCGGCGGACAGCGCCGCACCGGCCGGGCGCTGGTCAGCAGGGCGGTCGCGGGCCGGTGGACCGCGTGGCTGGTGATCGGCATGCTGTGCGGGTTCGTCCTGCTCACCGTCGCGGTGGCGCTCGGGCTGTCGGCAGACGGCGCGCGGCACGCGGCGGTCTGGTCGGCGGTGTTCGTGGCCGCGGTGATCGGATTCGGGGCGCCGGAGATCCTGCGCACCGGCCGCCGCTGGGTGGGCGCGTGAGCGAGGCCCGCTTCGACGAGCTGATCCACCCGAGCACGCGGCTCACGCTCGTCGCCACGCTCGCCGCGGTGGACTGGGCCGAGTTCGCGTTCCTCAAGGAGCGTGTGGGACTGTCGGATTCGGCCCTGTCCAAGCAGCTGGCCACCCTGGAGGAGGCCGGCTACGTCCGCACCGAGCGGCGGCTGTCGGGCACCCGCCACAAGCTGCGGGCCGGGTTGACCGCGCGCGGCCGCACGGCATTCGACGGGCACATCGCGGCCCTGCGCGAGATCGTCGCGGCGGCGGGTGCGCCCGCGGTCCCCGGAGCCGACGGCGGGGGCGCGGCTCGCCCTGCCGCGGAGGGTTTTTGAGGAGGTGTCACAGGGACGGGCCCGGCCGATCGTGGTCTACCGCAACGGGTTGGGTGGTATCACTACCGATCGGTTAGGTTGCCCGCAGCAACGGTGACGCAAACATCGCCGCTGCCGCGCTCGGCCGTTCTCCCCTCCCTTTTTCTCGACAGGACAAAACGTGTTCCGAAGCTGGACCCGTGCCGCTGCCCTGGTGGCGGCACTGCTCGTCACGGGACTCACCGCACCCAGTGCGGTCGGTGACCCGGCCTATCCGACGCCCGACCCGGACCCGTTCTACGCCGCGCCCGCGGAACTGGCGTCCCTGCATCCCGGTGACGTCGTCCGCACCCGGCAGATCGACACGACCATCTTCGGCGGTTCGACCGGCTGGCAGGTGGCGTTCCGGTCCACCAACTCGGTGGGCAAGCCGATCATGGCGACCACCACGGTGATGCTGCCGCCCGGGGTGAGCAAGCCCCCGCTGGTGTCCTACCAGGCGCTGATCAACGCCCTCGGCACGCAGTGCAGCCCCTCGCACTCCCTGTTCAGCGGCGAGCTGCAGGACGGGCCGGGCGCGGTGCTGCCGATCATGCGCGGCTGGGCGGTGTCGCTGCCCGACTACTGGGGCCCGCAGGTCGCCTACGCGGCGGGCCGCCTCGGCGGCATGGTGGTGCTCGACTCGATCCGCGCGGTCCAGAAGGTGCCCGAGCTGGGTCTGGCCGAGTCGCCGGTCGGCATCGCGGGCTATTCCGGCGGCGCGCTGGCCACGTCGTGGGCGGGCGCGTTGCAGCCGACCTACGCGCCGGAGCTGAAGCTGGCCGGCGTGGTCGCCGGCGGCATCCCGGCCGACCTCGAGCAGATGGCCCGCGGCCTCGGCTTCGCCAACCACCCGGGCTTCGGGCTCGCCTTCGCCGCGGCGATGGGCCTGGAACGCGAATACCCCGACCGGCTGCCGATCTCCTCGCAGCTCAACGACGAGGGCCTGTGGTTCCGCGAGTTCACCAAGGACGCCTGCCGCCGCTTCCTGCTGTTCCACGGCGTTCTGCGCAACGCCGAGCAGCTCGCCGCCCGCAAGGACCTCATGGACAGCCCCGAGGCGTTCGCGGTGCTGCGGGAGAACAGCATCCGCTACTCGGACCTGAACCCGACCGCGCCGCACTACTACTGGCAGGGCATCGAGGACTTCCTCACCCCGTACGACAGTGTCGCCGAGACCGTCGGGCGCTACTGCCGTAACAACGTGCCGATCACCTTCGTGCCCTACAACATCTCCGAGCACATGACCGCCGCGGTGATGGGCCTGCCCGCCGCGTGGGAGTACATGGAAGCCCGATTCCGCAACGAGCCGGTGACCAGCACCTGCTGATCCGGCCAGGAAAACGGACCACGGCCCCGGCGCGCGATGCGCGCCGGGGCCGCGCCGTCACCGGGGGCCGGAGACGCGCCCCTGGACCACCCGGAGCACCTGCAGGAACGAGCCGACGAAATCGGCCACGTCGTTCCGGTCCCAGAACTTGCTGTGCTCGGGGTCGGTCAGCAGTCCGATGTCGAGGTCGGTCAGGGTCATGCCGACCACGAGGCTGCGGCCGCGTGTGGCGGCCTGCAGCCGGGGGAGTATCTGCTCGAGCTGGTCGGCGGTGACGGTGATGCCGTCTCCGACGGCGCCGAGTGCGGCCAGGAGGGCGTCGACGCTGTCGAGGAGTTCGGCGAGCCGGTCGCCGGTGGTCGCGGAGTAGTCGCCGAGGGCGGCGGTGGCGGTGGACAGCGTGGCCAGGAGGTCGCCGACGGCCCGATTGTGTTCGGCGACGGCGCCGATCGCCTGCGGCAGCGTGTCGGCGACGCGGCCGAGTTCGGTACGGCGGGCGTCGAGAGTGTCGGCGAGGGTGCCGAATTCGGTGAGGGCGGCGTCGACCCGAGCGCTGTTGGCGTGGAGTTCGCCCACGACGGCGGTGAGCTCGGTGACCAGGTGGGCGAGCTCACCGCCGTGGTCGTCGACGATGTCGCCGAGCTGATCGCCGAGGTGGGCCAGCCGGGCCACGCCACCGCCGTCGAAGAGCAGCGAGACCGACACGAGCAGTTCCTCGACCGTCGCGCCCGCCGAGGTGGCGGCGCGTGCGATGGTGTCCCCGTCGGTCAGCACCCCGGCGGCCGAGGGCCGATGCGGTGGCGTCAGCGCGACGAAGACGTCCCCGAGGGGCGTCGCCTGCCGCAGTGCGGCGCCGGTGCCGTTCGGCAGGGCGATCTCGCCGCGGATCTGCAGGTCGACGATCGCCTCGAACCGGTGCACCCGGATCCCGGACACCACGCCGATGTCGGACCCGCCCAGCTTGACCTTCGCCTGATCGGGGAGGTTGAGCGCGTTCCCGAACACCGCGTGCAGGGTGTAGACGGCCCCGCCCGCCCCCGGCTTCGGTAGGGGTAGATCCGCGACGGTGTAGCCACAGCCCGCGCTCGCCCACAGCACGGCGCCGAGGGCGAGAAGCGGGAAACGGACTTTCGTCGCGGGCGAGCCTGCCATCAACACTCCAGTCGAACGCGCGGGAAGCGGCGGCGCCCAGTGTGGCACTCATGACACTCTTCGAGTGCCAAAACTGCCGTTTCGGTACGGCCGGTATAGTGCGCGGAGTGTCCGCCTTGCCCCTGAGACTCGTGGTCGCCAAGGCGATGGCCGAACCGGAGGTGCCGCTCACCGGCACCGATCATCAGATCCTCGACGCGACACTCGAGCTCTACCAGGCGTACGGCAGCCGCATGTCCATGGACGACATCGCCGTGCGCGCGAAGGTGGGCCGCCGCACCGTCTTCCGCCGTTTCGGGTCCAAGGACGGAGTGGTCGAACAGCTGGTCGTCCGGGAACTCGGCCGCATGCTCCAGTTGCTGCGCGACACCGCCGCGGCCGCCGAGGACCCGGTCACCGGCGCGGTGGAGGTATTCGTGGTGGCGGTGCGGGCGGTCGGCGAGCATCCGGCGCTGGACCGGCTCGCCCGGCACGAACCCCAGGTCATGCTCGACGCGCTGCGCGCCGACGACGCGGCCCTGCTCGATCTCATGGACGGCTTCGTCGCCGACCGCATCCGCTCGGGCCAGCGGCACGGCACGGTCGCGCTGCGCAATCCCGAGCTGATCGCCGAGACCCTGGTGCGGCTGGTGTTCGCGAATCTGCTCATGCCGAGCCGGGCGGCCAACTCCCGCGACGAGAAGGCGCTGCGCATGCTCGCCCGGACCGTCATCACCCCGTTGCTCTCGGTCGCCGACTGACACCGCGTACCTCCCTCGTGGGTCACCGCGGGGTATTGCCGTGCCCGAAGTGCCGGTGATACTGTCCAGACACATGTCCAGCTTGGTGTCCATGCGAAGCGGTTCGCGGGAGCGAACGGACGATGCCGATGGCGGAAGGCGGGGTCTCGAGTGCGAATCGTCGTTGATCTGGATCTGTGCCAGGGGCACGCGGTCTGTCAGACCGAGGCGCCCGGAGTGTTCGCGGTCCCCAAGTACGGAAAAGTCGAGATCCTCGTCGAGAACCCGGGGGCGGCGCAGCGCGCCGCCGTCGCCGACGCGGTGACCTATTGCCCGACACGGGCGCTGTCGATCCTCTCCGGGGAGCCGGACGACGAAGGAGAACAACGATGACCGGGTACACGCGCGCCGAGCTCGACGAGATGGTCGAGCGCTGGCTGGCGGAGAACAAGCGGTGCGAGGAGCTCGGCGACTGGCGTCCGCTGGCCGACATGTACACCGAGGACGCCACCTACGGCTGGAACTACGGGCCCAAGCAGGAATTCATGGCCGTGGGCCGGGAGGAGATCCGGGAGATCGCCGTCGGTCAGGAGATGGACGGCCTCGAGGGCTGGCGCTACCCGTACCAGCACGTCGTGATCGACGAGAGGACCGGCGACGTCGTCGGTTTCTGGAAGCAGACCTCCGACGCCACCCGCGAGGACGGTTCCCACTACACCGTCGAGGGCATCGGCGGCAGCTGGTTCCGCTACGGCGGCAACTTCCAGTGGAACTGGCAGCGCGACTTCTTCGACTTCGGCAACGTCTCGGCGCTGTTCCTCGAGATGCTGACGAACAATGCGATGAGCAAGCCCATGCTGGCCCGCATCGAGCACGCGACCAGGAATCAGCCGTTGCCGGGCTGGTACCCGGTGGGCAAGTCGCCGGTGCCGCTGTGGTGAGCCAGGATTCGTCGTTCGCCGCGCTGACCCGCGAGCAGCTCGCGGTGCTGGTGCCCGAACTGCTGCTGTGCGGTCACCTCATCGACCGTTCCGGCATGCCGCACACCATCGGCGCGTTCGGTCGCGAGGGCATGACCCAGGTGGCCATCGAGGAATGGCAGGTCTCGAGCCCGGTCTACACCCGGCGCATGCAGACCGCCCTCGGCTACGCCGGCGACAGCGTGGAGACCATTTTCAAGGGCTTGCAGCTGGACATCGGCGCGCCGCCGCAGTTCCTGGACTTCCGGTTCCGGGTCGACGATCACGACCACGGCGAGTTCTGGCTCGACCACTGCGGCGCGCTGGCCGACGTGGAACCACTCGGTGACGCGTTCGTGCGGGCCATGTGTCACGACATCGAGGACCCCACCTTCGACGCGACCGCGCTGGCCACCAATCCCCGCGCCCAGGTCCGGCCGATCCACCGGCCGCCGCGGGTGCCCGCGGGCCGGAAGCCGGTCTGCGCGTGGACGGTGATCATCGACGACTCCCATGTGCCCCCGCCGATACCCCGCAACGCCGGGGTGATCGAGGGTTCCGACGCCGCGTCGGTGACGCTGTCGCCGATCGACCCGGCCGACGAAGGTGTCGGCGACTACCGGGGCCCGCTGCTGAGCGACCTGCGCTTCCCCGACTTCTCGCGCTCGGCCCTGATCCGCATCGCCGAAGAGGTGTGCCTGCAGCAGCATCTGCTCGCCGCGGGCTTCCTGCTGGCCGTCCGGGAGCGCGTCGAGCCGGAGCGGGCCGACGAGATCGGGCGCAAGCAGTTCGCGGGCGTGGCGGGGGTATCCTCCGAAAGAATCCGCGCCGCACTGTGTCTCGGCGACGACCCGGAGTCCCTGGCCCGGATCATCGCCCTGCATCCGGCGCTCAATCCGGTGCAGTACGTGAGCCGCGCGATCGAGGTGACCGGCGACGGTGTGCGGGTGACCCTGAACCGCGACTGCGGCGGCGTGCGCGACAGCGTGTGGCCCGCCCTGCTGACCGCGGACCGTCTCGAACCCCTCGAGGCCCTCGTGCGCGGGGTGAACCCGCGCTACGGGTGCCGGGTCGCCGCCGCGGACGAGCGGACCCTGGCGGTCGATGTCGTCCTCGGCGACGAACCCGCGGCCGAGGCCGTGGAGGTGGCCCTGACCCGGATCAGCACCGGCGCGAATTTCGCCTTCGCCGACCGGGGAATCCCGTTGCCGCTCACCGTCGTGTGAGGGCGTGTCCGTCCCGATGCCGAGCCGGACCTGACGCCGCCCGTGCCCTGGCGAGCGCGGCGGCCGGGGTCGGCGGGTGGCGGGTGACCGCTGCCCGCCGACAGTGCTGCTGCTCGCCGCGATACGACGGCAGTGCGCCGCGCATCACCCCTTCGCGCCGCGGACAGGCCGGGCCGGTCCGGAATCCGGCGCCAAGATGGACATCTGTCTGTACAGGTGTCCGGATAACGGTGTAGCGTGACCTGGACAAGACGAAATCTGGTGATGGAGTGTGCTGTGACCGCCGATATGGAGACGCTCGTCCCCTTCGACCCCTACGACTACGCGTTCCACGAGGACCCGTACCCGACCTATGCGCGCCTGCGCGCCGAGGCCCCGGTCTACCGGAACGGGTCGATGGACTTCTGGGCGCTGTCGCGCCACCACGACGTGCGGGCCGCGCTGCGTGACAGCGTGCGCCTGTCGAACAGTTGGGGTGTGTCGATGGACCCGACCTCCTACGGCCCGAATGCCCACCTGGCCATGTCCTTCCTCGCCCTGGACGATCCGAAGCACGCGCGCATCCGCAAACTGGTGTCCAAGGGCTTCACCCCGCGCCGGCTGCTCGAGCTGACCGACCGGATCAGCGATCTGACCCGAGCGCACTGGGACCGGTGCCTGGAGATGGGGCAGTTCGACTACATCCGCGATTTCGCCGGGCTGCTGCCGATGGACGTGGTCTCGGAGCTGCTCGGGGTGCCCGAGGCCGACCGCGCGCACCTGCGCACCCAGTCGGATCTGCTGCTGCACCGCGAGGAGGGGGTTCTCGACGTCCCCTCGGCCGCGATCTACGCCTACGTCGAGCTGACCACCTACTACAAGGCACTGGTCGAGGACCGGCGGCGCAATCCCGGCGACGACCTGGTGTCGGTGCTCATCGACGCCGAGATCCCCGACGACGAGAACGGCGGGGTGACCCGGCTCTCCGAGCAGGAGATCATCGGCTTTCTCGTCCTGATGATCGTGGCGGGCAACGAGACCACCACCAAACTGCTGGGCAACGCCATGTACTGGGGGCACCGGTTCCCCGACGAGGCCGCCAAGGTTCTGGCCGACCCGTCGATCGTGCCGGACTGGACCGAGGAGACCCTGCGTTACGACAACTCGACGCAGCTGCTGGTGCGCCGGGTGCTGGCCGACGTGGCGATCGAGGACCACGTCATCCCCGCCGGAGACCGGGTGCTGCTGCTGCTCGGTTCGGCCAACCGCGACGAGGACGTCTTCGAGGACGCCGCCGCCTACCGCATCGGCCGCGACAGTTCCCAGACGCTGCTGAGTTTCGGGATGGGCGTGCACTTCTGCCTGGGCGCGCACCTGGCCCGCATGGAGGCCAACATCGGTCTGACCGCCATCGCCGAGTCGATCAGCGGCTACGACATCGACACCGCCGCCGCGCAGCGGGTGCATTCGGTCAACGTGCGCGGCTTCGCCGGCCTGCCGATGACGGTGCGGCCCCGATAGCCGTAGCGGCCACAGCCCGCGACCCGGCACCCGATCCGCGGGTGCCGGGCCGTCTGCTATCTGACCGGGACCGCGTTCTGCAGGCCACCGACATCGGTGATGTGCCAATCGGAGTTGCGGTCGATGGTCAGCGAATAGGCGACCGTGGTCAGGGTTCCGGCCGGATTCTGCACGCTGCTCGACGTGACCGTCAGGTAGGCGTTGACCTTGTAGACCCCGCCCGATTCGGAGATCACGCCCGCTGAGAGGGGTGTCGCGGTGGAGGTCCACTGCAGCGGAAGCAGGATCTGCTCGAGCTGGGGGGCGGTGGTGTCGAACTTGGCCGAGAGTTGCGGGGACGTCCCGGTCTTCAGCTCGGCCAGCCAGGCTTTCACGTTGCGGTAGTCGATGGTGGAGGCGCCCAGGGCGTAGTCGGCGGCGATGCGTTCGGCGTGGGCTTCGTCGGCGGCGTGCTGCCGCTGATCGTCCAGGTCGCCGCGGGCGCCGACGTAGAGCACGGCCAGGGTGGCGGTCGCGGCGACCGACACCGCCAGCGCCGCGGCGGTCAGCACGGTCGACAGGCGCAGTGCGACGGTGCGGGGTGCGGTCCGGTCGGAGCGGTTGCCGGACAGCGGTTCCGGCGCCTTCCGAAGTGTGGCGGCCGTCCCCGTCCGCGCGGTGGCCGGTCCGGGGGTCTCGGGGCCATCGGGCGCCTCGGTGTCCGCGGGCGGCGGGCCGGGGTGTTCGGTGGTGTCGGTGCTCATGTCGTCTGTCCTTCCGCCTGGGGGAGGTCGGGGTCTATCTGACGGTGATACGGAGTCGCACGCTGCCGTCCTCGCCGAAGCCGTGCACGGCCTGGTCGAGGAGCGCGCCGAGGTCGATGCCGGGCGCTCGGGTGACCGCGTCGGCGACGACGGGTTGCAGGGCGGGGCCGAGCAGCGCGACGTCCGGGCCGATCTTCGCCAGCAGCGCGTCGACCTCGGTCAGGAACGGCAGTACGCCGGCGCCGGTGAAGTACTGCTCGGTGGGCCGGCTCTCCACCAGGGCCGAGCCCGACTGCACGATGTCGCTGAGCGTGATGCCGAACTCGCCGAAGAGCGGGCCCGCCGCGGCCAGTGACGGTCCCATCCAGTCGATGTCGGCTCCGAGATACTGCAGGTCGGCGAACAGTTGCCGCAGCACGTCGGTGCGGCTGAGCAGGGTCGCGGCCAGCAGGGTGGTGGAACGCTGCAGGGTCTGCACGGTGGCGCCGGTGCCGGCCAGGGCACGGTCGAAGGTCTCGACGAGCCCGGACACCACTTCGGGGCGGACCCCGTCCAGCAGCGAGACCAGGCGGGTGGACAGTTCGGTGACGGTCGTCGGTTCGTGGACCGCCTCGGCCGGAACCACCTGCCCGTCGCCCAGGTACGGGCCACCCTCGGTGTCGGGCTCGAAGCCGATGTAGGGCTCGCCGAGCGCGGAGAGCTGCTCGATGCGGACGGTGCCCGCGGCGGGGATGCGGTGCCGGTCGTCGACGGCCAGCCGCACCAGAACCCCCCCAGGGCGGGTGCGGACCTCGGCGACATGCCCGACGGGCACCCCGTTGAGCAGCACCGGCGCCTGCGGCGCGAGGCCGCCGGAGGCCCACAGGTGCAGGTCGATGGTGGTGTAGTGGCGGCGCGGGTCCATGTCGAGGACGCCGACGCACATGTAGGTGACCCCGGCGACGAGGACGGCCAGGATCGCGGAAAGGGACACGGCGGCACGGAGCTTCACCGGACGGCTCCGATCACCCGCAGCAGATCGATGATCCGGCCGGTCTGCTCGTCGACCGGTGGCCGCTCGGTCCCGCTCACCTCGATCCGGGTCAGATCGACCGTGGGGCCGCGATCGGCGAACGGCAGGATCTCGGTGTGGATCAGGTCGACGAGAGCCTTCAGATTCGACGGGGAGGCGGTGTCGAACGGCGCGCTGCCGAACAGCATCGGGACGACGCCGGTCACCGTGGCGTCCAGGGAGCCGAGCACCGGGCCGAGCCAGGTCGTGCTGGGCGCGACCGGGCCGAGGGCGGTGAGCACGAAGATGACCCCGATCTGGGCGTCGATGGCGTCGGTGGTCTGCTCGACGCCGTACGGGGTGAGCAGTTCCTCCAGGACCGGGGCGTTGGCGAGCACACCCCGGTCGAGGGTGGCCTCCAGGCCGTCGAGCAGGCTGTCGACCGCGCCGAGATCGCCGGCGAGGTCGGTGAGGTCCGTGCCGAGGGTCGCCGACAGGCGCGCGGTGTCGCGCGGGTCGCCGGGCATGACCCCGTTGACGGTGCGGATGATGTCCTGGAGGTCGGTCACCGCGCCGGTGCCGAGGAACACCGACAGCGCGGCGAGGATGTCTTCGATCGCCGGCGAGCGGGTGGTGTCGGTGAGCGGGATGGTCGACCCGGGGCCCAGCGCGGCTCCGGCGGCTGCGGCGGGTTCGGTCAGAGCGATGTGGATGTCACCGAGCGGGGTTTCCTGCCGTAGTTCGGCGGTGGTGCCCGCGGGCAGCCGCACCGAGCTGTCGACGGCGATGTCGGCGGTGACGAGACCGCCACCGGGCGATCCGGGCCGCTCGATCAGCCGGACGCCGGTGAGTCGGCCGATGCGCACACCGTCGGCGATCACGGTGGCGCCCTCGGGCAGATTGAGCACATCGGCGAATTCGATGTGCAGGGGATAGGTGCCGTCGGTGGCTCCGGTACCGGGCACTGCCGCGCAGCCGGTGGCGATCGTGGCGGTGGCCAGGACGGCGGCCAGGTGGCGGGCGCGGGTCATCGGGCGCTCACCGCCGCGAGCAGGACCGGCAGCGCCGGAACAGTGCCGGTGCCGTCGGCTGCGCACGGTTGTCCGGTGACGGCAAGGAGGGCCGCGCAGAGGGTGACCGAATCCGCAGGCGGGACAGCGAGTTTCGGTGGCGCGTAGTCGATCCGCAGCTGCCCGGTCGTGGGGTCGACGGAGTGCAGGAACCCGGCGGCCACCGCGGGGGCCCTGCGGACGACCTCGCTGAGCGAGCCGGCGCCCGCGGCGAGTTGCGCGGCCAGGTCGCCCGTCGAGTCCAGGGTCCGGATGGCGGGCGTGCCCATCATCATGAAGAAGTCGTTGAGCTGGGGGAGCACCTGGACCAGGTAGGTGACGATGTCCACGATCGGCGGGAAGGCGATGGTGACGATGTCGTGGAAGGTGCGCGGTAGCTCGACGGTCATGGCTTCCACGGTGTTCCAGCCGTTGCGGGCCCGGTGCGCGAGCGCGGCGAGCGCGTCGAGCAGAGCACCGAGGTGGCCGATGGCCGCGTCCGGGGAGGCCAGGGCCTGGCCCAGCCGGGTCACCAGCGCGTTGATCTGCTCGCCGGTGCCGTCGGTGGCCCGGTCGAGGGCCTCCAGGCCGGAGGCGCCGCCGGGCGCGCCGGACAGTTGACCGGCGAGACCGGCCAGCGCGTCGAAGGTCTCGGTGAGGCTCTCGGGTGTCAGGGTCTTGGTGATACAGGTGCCCGGATCCCGGCCCGCGCCGGTGGGTTCGTCGCCGATCAGGGCCAGCTGACGGTCCGCGATGAGCGTGTCGTTGACGGTGACCGCGCCGACGTCCGTGGGCAGCGTGCGGTCGGCGCGCACGGTGAAACGCACCCGCGCGGAGGACCCGTGGGATTCGATGCCGGTCACCGAACCGACCTGGATGCCGAGCACGGTCACGGCGCTGCCGGGATAGAGGCCGATGCTGTCGGGCAGGTCGGCGCAGTAGGCGCGCGTGTCGGTACCCGGCCTGGTCAGGTGTGTCACGGTCGCGCCGCCGGCGACCACGGTCACCACGACCGCGGCCGACATGAATCCGCGGGAACCGAGTATCCGGTGCAGCATCAGCAACCACCGCCCGGGACGGGCACGCAGATCCGGTCGGGCACCACGGTGACCGACGAGCGATCCACGCGTATTCCGTCACCGCCGGTCAGCAGCGGCAGCAGGCGGTCCTCGAGACCGCGCAGCGAGTCGACGAGGGTGCCGAGCTGCCGGACCAGGTTCTGCAGGCCACCGATCGAGTCGGCGAGTGGCTGGGCGCGGTCGTGCAGGTCGCGGTCCCAGGCCCGGCCCAGCGGCGAGAGCCGGTGCAGGACATCGGAGAGATCGTCGAGGGCCTGGGCGACGGTGTCCTTGTTGGTCTGCACGATGGTCTCGAGTACCCGCAGCATCCGCACAAGCTGGGCGAGGGATTCGGAGGCGGAGTTCATCGCCGACAGGTACTCGTCGGCCACGGTGAGCGCGCGAGAGATATCGGCGCTCTGGGTGTTCATGAGGGTGACCAGGGCGTCGGTCGCGCGGATCGCCGAGCGCAGTGCCTCGGGGCCGTGGTCGATCGAGGTGGCGAGGGTGTCGAGATTGCGGCGCACGGTGGTGCCGTCGATCGCCCGCACGGGGGCGATGGCGTCGGCGAACACCTGGGTCAGGCTGTAGGGCAGGATGACCCGTTCGCGCGGAATGACCGCGGCGCCCAGCGGCGCGGTTCCCGCGGGGCGCACGGCCACGTAGTAGCCGCCGACGACGGTCAGCATGCGGATGTCGAGGACGGTCCGGTCACCGACGAAGACGTCGTCGCGGACGGTGAACGACATGCGCACCCGGTCCGGGAGCAGGGTCAGCGAACGCACCTGTCCCACCGGGACACCCGCGAGGCGGATGTCGTCACCGGTGCGCAGCGCCCCGGCCTGGCCCAGCTCGGCGGTGTAGGTGTGCTCGGCGGTGGTGCCGACGGTGGCGACCACGCCGATCGCGGCCGCGAGCACCACGGCGCCGGCCAGACCGGCGATGCCCCAGCGCAGATCGCCCGCGCGCGGCCCTTCCGAGTCCGTGGACGCGCGGGACTTCGTGGTGAGAGCCCGCAGACGGGCTGTCAGGCGTGACACAAGGTGACCCCCTGTCCGGCGAGGAGGACCCGCAGCGGCTCGGGCGCGGTGACGGCGCCGAAGCGGCAGGTCATGGGCCGGCCGTCCCCGGCGGCGGGCACCGCGGCGGCCATGGTCTGGATCAGGCCGGGCAGTCTGCCGAACACGGCGGTGGCGACCTGCGGATCGGGAAAGGCGTTGCGCAGGGCGGTATCGAGGTCGGTGCCTTCGTCACCGGTGATCCCGGCGACCTGGAGCATGTGCCGGATCGGCTGGATGACCGGCGGGATGGCGATCGAGAAGTCGACCAGGCCGGGCAGTTTCTCGGCGATGGCGGTGAAGAGGGCGGTGAGGTTGGTCAGCAGCTGCACCGCCTGCCCGGACTTGCCGCCGAGCCGGGTGCCGATCTCGCCCAGGTTGCGCACCAGGATCGACAGCACCGCCTGCCGGTCGGAGGCGTAGCGGCTCAGGGTGTCCACGGCGTCGAGCGCGGGGCCGAGGCCGGCGCCGTCACCGTCGACGACGGCGAGCATGCTGGTGGTGAACCGGTTGATCTCGTCGGGGGAGAGCTGGGCGAGCACGGGTTGCAGGCCCTTGAACAGGGTGGTGATGTCGAACGCGGGCACCGTCTCGGCGGTGCCGAACTCGCTGCCGGGGGAACGGCGTTCGCCCGGGGTGTCGGGCTGGTGCAGGTCCAGGTAGCGGAAGCCGGTGAGGTTCTGGAACCGGACCGCCAGGGTGGCACCGGCGGAGACCGGGTGATCGCGCCGGACGGTGAACCTCACCCGGGCCAGGATGCCGTCCAGGCCGATCGCGGTGACCTTGCCGACCGGCACGCCGTGGAGGCGGACGTCGTCACCGGCGCGCAGGCCGTTGGCGTCGGTGAACAGGGCCGAGTAGGTGTCGGTGTCACCGGCGACCGGGCGGTCGATGAGCCGGAACACCCCGGCCAGCGCCACCAGGGCGGCGACGGTGGCCACACCCACCCGCAGCAGCAGCATCCTGGTCGAGGGCATCAGCGGCCCCCCGGCTGCACGGCCGCCGTGCCGAGCACGCCCCGCAGCGGCGCGGCCAGGCCGGGCACCACGTCGAGTTCGGCGGAGACCCGCAGCACCGGTCCGGCCGGGGTGTCGACGAAGGCCGCGCCGAGCCGGTCGAGCAGCAGCGTCAGGAGTTCGGCGGAGCGCCCGGGCGGGCCGACCGTCGTGGCCACCTCGTTCAGGATCGTGGTCGCCATCGGCATCACTCCGCCGAAGTGGGTGTCCGCGGTGGTCATGGTCCGGGTGACCATGGGGAGGAGCTGGTATTGCATGTCGTCCCAGAAGGTGGCGAAGCGGGCGAGATTGTCGGGGGAGCGCAGGTATTCGTTGGTGTAGGCGGCGTTCAGGACGTCCACCGCGCCGGTGAGCATGGGTGGCGTGCCCGCCAGCACCGAGCCGAAGGCGGCAACCAGGTCCGAGACGGGCCGCTGCCGGGTGTCGGCGTAGGCGCGCACGGTGGCACCGACGGCCTGCAACAGCGGGCTGAAGGCGCGCAGATCGCCGGAGACCGTGTGCAGCAGTTCGGCCAGTTTCGTGGTCAGCACCTCGTCGGTGAGTTCACCGGTCGAGCGCAGCAGCGCCGACAGGGTGGCGTCGGAGACCCGGCTCGCCGCGTCCCCACCGAGGTCGACGGTGGCGCCGTCGGCGAGTTCGGTGCCGCCCGCGCCGGGGACGAGCCGGAGCGTGGTGATGCCGAACAGGTTGTCGGGGGCGAACTCCACCCGGATGCGGTCGGTGAGCCCGTAGAGGTCGGCGCGCCGCAGGACCAGGGTGAGGTCCTCGCGTCCGTCGCCCGCGGGGGCGATGTCGTCGACCGTGCCGACCCGTACCCCGGACAGTCGCACATCGGTGCCGGGACGCACGCCCGCGCCCACGTGCTCGGTACGCAGGACCACCCGGATGTCACCGGGATCGGTGGTGTCCGGGCGAAGCTGCCAGGCGGTGACCCCGGCCAGGGTGAGCAGTACGGCGCAGGCGCCGAGGATGCGGGCGCGCCAGGGACCGACCTCGGTGCCGGGCAGTGTGTAGGGCGGTGGCATGGGATCACCCGGTGAACGTGATCGGGGAGCGGAAGCCCCACAGGACGATGGTGGCGACCATGTCGAGGGCGACGATCGCCACCAGACTGGCGCGGATGGCGCGGCCGGAGCCGATGCCGACACCCTCGGGCCCGCCGGTGGCGAAATAGCCCTGATAGCAGTGGATCAGGACCACGGCCACCGCGAACACGACCACCTTGATCGTCGCGGCGGTGACATCCCAGCCGAGGACGAACTGGTCGAAATAGTGGTCGTAGGTGCCGGCGGGCACACCGTGCACGGTGGTGACGACGAACTGGCACGACAGGTAGCTCAGGATCAGCGCGACGACGAAAGCCGGTGCCACCGCGATGATCCCGGCGATGACCCGGGTGGTCACCACGAACGGGACCGACCGGATGCCGAGGGATTCCAGCGCGTCGATCTCCTCGGAGATGCGCATGGACCCGATCTCGGCGGTCATCCGGCAGCCCGCCTGCGCGGCGAACCCGACTCCGGCGGCGATGGGCGCCAGCTCCCTGGTCACACCGAACGCGGAGATCAGGCCGCTGAGCCGGCCGAGGGCCAGCGCGTCGAGCGCGTGGTAGGCCTCGATGCCGATGGAGGCGCCCATGGCGGCGCCCATCAGCAGCATCAGCGGCACGACCCCGCCGCCGACGACGACCGAGCCACGGCCCCAGGTCATGTCGGTGACCGCGGACAGCGTCTGGCGGCGGTAGTGCATCAGCGTGAAGGGGATCGAGGACACCACCTGCCAGGTGAATCCCAGGGCGAATCCGAGGGATTCGATCGGGGCGAGGGGTGGGGACTTGCGTGTCCAGCGCAGGCCGTAGGGCAGGTAGCGGGTGGCCATCAGGCCGCCCGCATCGGCACGAGCATGGTGACCACCTGGGTGACGACGGTGTTGAGGACCGTGATGGCCGCCACCGACATGATGACCGCGGCGTTGACTCCGTCGGCGACCCCGCGCGGCCCGCCACCGGCCTCGAGTCCGCGCTGACAGGCGATGATCACCACGAGGAAGCCGAACAGGAGAGATTTCACCAGCGACATCCACACGTCGAGCGACGTGGTGAAGGACCCGAACGAATCCCAGTAGCTGCCCGGGGTGACGTCGAGCGCGGCCACGGCGACCGCGTATCCCGCGGCGATGCCGACGACGATGATGACGACGTCGAGGATCGGCGCGACGAGCATCATCGCCGCCATGCGCGGGACGACCAGGCGCTGCACCGGATCGATGGCCATGACCCGCAGCGCGTCGACCTCCTCGCGGACGGTGCGGGCGCCGAGGTCGGCCGCTATGGCCGCCGCGCCCGCGCCGCCGAGCAGGATGCCGGCGGCCATGGGGGCGCCCTGTTTGATCACGCCGAGCCCGCCCGCCGCGCCGATCATCGAGGTGGCGCCGAGCTGGGAGACGATATTGCCGACCTGCGCGGACAGGATCACCCCGAAGGGGATGGCCATGAGCACGGCGGGGATCGCGGTGACCCGGAGCAGGAACCATGCCTGCTCCAGGGTCTCGCGCAGCCGGAATCGCAGCGTGACCGCATCGCGCAGGCCGATGCGGAGTGCGGCGGCGCCCATGCGCAGCGCGCGGCCGAAGGTGGCCAGGGCGGCCAGGATCGTGTCGGTGAAGTTGCGGCGCAGGATCGCGCCCGCGGTCGGTGCGTCGTCGGCCGGTGTCTCCGGCGGACGCACGGATATGTCCGGCGTCATCGCGAACCCCTCGGTATCTATGTCCGATCAGCAATCTGGACACGAGTCTGGACGGTACTACAAGCACGCGAGGCGCGACGGCGGATTCGGCCACGCACCGGCGCGGAGTTCGTATAGTGGACACCTGTCTGGACGATTATCCGGGTTGCCGGGCGAGCCCCGGCCGCTGGATGCCGCCGACGGGAACCGGGCCGAGTGATCGAGGTGTGGGAACAGTGACATTCACGTTGTCGAACGTCTTCGCGACGGTGGCCGCCGCGAATCCGGACCGGGAGTTCCTGGTGTGGCGCGACCGGCGGGTGACCTATGGCGAGACCGACCGTCGCAGTAGCGGTTTCGCCAACTACCTGGCGCGCCGGGGAATCGGCTGTCACATCGAGCGGAGTGCGCTGGCCGGCTACGTGTCGGGACAGGACCATGTCGGCGTCTACCTGCGCAACTGCACCGAGTACCCCGAGGTGCTGATCGGCGCCTACCGGGCCCGGGCGGTCCCGTTCAACGTCAACTACCGCTACGTGGCCGAGGAACTGAGCTACCTGCTGCGCGACGCGCGGGTACGGGTGCTGGTGTACCAGGACGACTTCGCCCCTCGGGTCGCCGCGGTCCTGCCCGACCTGACCGGACCGGTCCTGCTGATCCAGGTGGCCGACAACAGCGGCAACGCGCTGCTGCCCGGCGCGGTCCGCTACGAGGACGTCGTCACCACCCCCGCCCCCGAGGGCGGGCTGCCGGCCACGCGCGGCGAGGATCTCTATCTGCTCTACACCGGCGGCACCACCGGTATGCCGAAGGGGGTGCTGTGGCGGCAGGAGGACGTGTACTTCGCCGCGATGGGTGGCACCCGCTTCGGTACCGCCGACGAGATCGCCTCCTACGAGGAACTGGCCGGTTCCGCCACGGCGACCGCGGGCATGTACCGGCTGGCGGTGGCCGCCCCGTTCATGCACGGCGCCGCGCAGTGGCTGCTGTTCCAGACCGTCACCAACGGCGGCACCCTGGTCCTGGCGCCGGTGGTCGACCGCTTCGACGCCGCGGCGCTGCTCGACGTCGTGGATCGGGAGCGCGTGATCGCCCTGCCGCTGGTCGGTGACGCGATGGCGCGTCCGGTCGCCGCCGAGCTCGAACGGGGGTCCTACCGCCTGGAATCCCTGGCCGCCGTCCACAACGCGGGCGCCCCGCTGACCCCGGCGGTGCGCGAGCGCCTGGTCGCCGCCTTCGGCAAACCGGTCCTGGTCGTCGACTCGGTCGGCTCCTCGGAATCGGGCATCCAGATGACCCGCGTGTTCACCGGTGCCGACTCCGCCGGTGGCGACTTCGTGCCCGCGGGTGGGGACACCGCCGTCATCGACGAGGACCTGAGCCGGGTCCTCGACGAGCCGGGCGCGCACGGCTGGCTCGGCCGCAAGGGTCGCATCCCGCTCGGCTACCTCGGCGACGCGCAGAAGACCGCGCGGACCTTCCCGGTCGTGGACGGCGTGCGCTGGTCGCTGGCCGGCGATCGCGCGAATGTCCGCGCCGACGGGCAGATCGAGCTGCTCGGCCGCGACAACCTCACCGTCAACTCCGGTGGCGAGAAGATCTACGTCGAGGAGGTCGAACGCGCGGTCGCCGCCCATCCCGGCGTGCTGGACGTGGTGGTCGTCGGCCGACCGTCCGAACGGTGGGGCAGCGAGGTGGTCGCCCTGGTCCAGCTCGGCGACGACACCATCAGCGACGAGGAACTCCTCGCCGAGTGCGCTGTCCACATCGCCCGCTACAAACTGCCCAAACTGATCGTGCGCTGCCCGGAGATCCTGCGCTCGCCCGCGGGCAAGGCCGACTACCGGTGGGCCCACGACCGCGCGGTCGAAGCCTGAGGAGGACCGGCTCGGTCGGCAAGGGGTACCCCGGCCGTGTTCGACGCCGACGGGACCCTCGCCAACCCCGCCGCAGCGATCGGGGAGCTCGTCGACACCGGCGCCACCCGACCTGCCCGCGACGGCGACCGATGAGGTCCCCGAGCGCACGCTCCAGGTGCAGGGGCCGGCCGCCGGCGACGGTGTGCTCTGCGCCGGGAGCTCGCTCCCGGCACGACACCGAGGTCAGTGATCCGGCCGCGGTCCGATGAGATCGGGGTGGAAACGGCCCGCGATCACCGGCAGTTCCGTACAGGTGCGGATGCCCGGCTCGGCCGCGCACACCGCGGGCACCGAGTTGACGCAGTGCGCGGCGGTCGCCACCACGCCCGGGTTGCGGACCATGCCCTCGGCCACCGTCTCGGGTTGCCAGCCGGTGATGGTGACCAGGGTGGGCGGTTCGGCGTCGATCTCGATCTCGTAGCGTTCTCCGCCCGCGCCGAACGTCCAGGGCGGATCGAGGTTCTCGGTGCCCATGAGCCAGTTGACCGCGATCCGGACCGCGGGCCGGCCCGCCAGGATCGCGTCCCACCGGAACCGCAGCGCGGCGACGGTTCCCGGGGCGATGACCCCCATGGGCGAGTCGATGGGGGCGGTGGCCACGGCCACCTCCTGCGCCGACTCGATCGGGGTGTCGGCCGGGGCGCCGAGCGCCTCGAGGCACAGCCGAGCCGACTGGCGGAAACCGGCCGACAGGATCGCGAACATCGGGCTCCGCGCGGCCTCGTCCGGGGTGGCGCCGAAACCCATCAGGCCCAGCATGTCCGGGGCGTTGTAGGTGCGCATGTCGGAGAACTCCTCGGCCCGGACCCCGCGCACCCCGGAGGTCATGGCCGAGAACACGATCGGATGCAGGTCGGTCACCCCGCCGGGATTGATCCCGATGCCGTGCAGGGTGACTCCGGCCTCGGCGCACGCCTGCCACAGCGGCTCGTCGCGAGGGCCGGGCCGGAACCAGCCCACCGGGGTCACCACGTTCTTGCCCGACCGCAGAATCCGGGCGACCACACCGGGATCGGCGACCAGCGGCGCGTAGATCACGGCGTCGGCGTCGAGCGCGAGCAGCGCGTCGACGTCGTCGGTGGCGAGGACGCCGATCGGGTCACGCCCGGCGATCACCCCGGCGTCGGTGCCGCGCTTGGCCGCCGAGCTCACCCAGCACCCGACGAGGTCGAGATCGGGATGGTCGAGAACCGCCCGGATCGCGGCCTGGCCGACACCGCCGGTCGCCCACTGGATCACCTTGTGCACGAGACACCTCCGTCGACACCGGATCGCCCCGTGCGACCCTACCTGGACAGGTGTTCGGACAATAGTTCAGTCGCGACCGGCGGCACAAGGACGCTCCGCTCGGCCCAGCGACATCAACAGCGCGCGGGTGCGCTTGGCGCTGTCGCCCCGGGTGAAGGGCACCGCGACGAAATCGGTCGCGCCCGCCGCCTCGACCGCCGCGACGCGCTCGGCCACCTGGTCCTCGGTGCCGATGATCGCCAGATCGATCGGGCTCTCGACCCCTTCGCGATCGAGCATGGCGCGATAGGAGGGCAGCCCGCCGTAGAAGCCGAACGCCTTCGTCGCGCGGGCACGGGCGTCGTCGGGATCGTCGGTGACACACACCGGCAGCGCGCACACGATCCGCGGCGCGGGGCGGCCCGCCTCGCTCGCGGCGGCGGTGATGGTGGGGGTGATGTGCTCGGCCACGGTGCGCGGACCGGTCATCCAGAGGGTCGTGCCCGCGGTGCGCTGCCCCGCCAGGCGCAACATCTTCGGCCCGAGCGCGGCCAGCAGCACCGGTACCCGGTCGGTGTTGGGCACGGTGAGCCCGATCTCGGCCGAGAGCGTCTCGCCACGGAACGAGACGCTCTCCCCGTCGAGCAGCGGCAGCAGCACCGAGAGGTACTCGGTCATGTGCCGGGCCGGGCGGCCGTAGTCGTAGCCGTAGATGTCCTCGACCACCCGCTGATGCGACAGCCCTACGCCGAGGGTCAGGCGGCCGGGGCCGATCGCCAGCGCGGTGGTCCTGGCCTGCTGGGCCAGCACGGCGGGATGGCGCGGATAACTCGGGACCACGGCGGTGCCCAGTTCGATATCGGGTACCCGGCTGCCGATCACCGTCAACGCGGTGAGCGCGTCGAGGGCGAAGATCTGCGACAGCCACGCCGAGGTGAAGCCCTCGGCCGCGACCTCGGCCAGATCGTCGGTGAGCCGATCGAGAGCGTCGGGGCCGGGCCGGTCGTTGAGCATGATGCCGATACGCAAGGGTCCTCCTCGTTCGGTGCGGATGGGTCAATCGTGGCGCACGGCGACCGGATCGGCCGCCACGTGGATCGCGGGTCCGACCCAGCGTCGCAGGAACACCCGCAGCGCGGCCGGATCGTGGCGGGTGGGTGCGGCCTCGGCGAGGAACGAGAGCATCACCCGGACCAGGAATTCGCTGAGACCGTCGAGGTCGGCGCCGGTCCAGCCACGCCCGGGCCAGTCGACGCGCGAGTGTTCCAGGACCGCCCGGCACGCGGCGAAGGCCTGCTCGGTCGTCGCGCGGCGGGAGAACGCCGCCGCCTCGCCCGCCGCCAGCAGTACCGTCAGGTACCGGTCGTCGGGCAGCCGCTCGATGGTGTAGGCCATGGCCTCGACGACGAAGTCGGCGGGATCGTCGACGTCGCCGAGATGCGTCAGCAGGGCGGTCACATAGCGGTCCACGGCGGCGTAGCCGACCGCGGTGAACAGTTCCTCGGTGCTGGGGAAGTGGCGGTACACGGTCTGGCGGGTGACGCCGAGGGCGAGGGCGACGCTGCTGATGCTGGTGCCGCCCGCGCCGCGGGTGTCGATGGTGCGCATGGCCGTATCGATGATGCGGGCCCGCGCCTCGCGCGCGTCCCGCGGCGGTGTGCCGTGCCACGCCGGTCGTCTCATCCCTCCAGTGTGCGGGACGGGCGCCGCCGCTGTCCCGGGCGGAGCGATCCTGCGAAATCCGTCATACACATTTGGCTCGAATGTATGATTGAAGCCTGTGTACCAGCGAGTACTGGGCACTGTTTGGAACGTGTTGCAGCTCAGGCTGTGTCTTGCGCCGGTGTGCTCCCCGCGCTCGTCAGTGGTCGTCGCACGCGTTGGCTCTCCCACGACACCCCGCCCGTGACCGGGCATCAGGAGGTAAACGTGTCCCCGACAGCGCTGCCCGCCGGACTGGACTTCTCCGATCCCGGCCTGTGGGCCGACCGCACTCCGGTCGAGGAATTCGCCGTGTTGCGCAAGACCGCGCCGGTGTGGTGGAACAGCCAGGCCGACGACATGTGCGTCCCGCACGCCGACGGCGGCTTCTGGGTCGTCACCCGGCACGAGGACGTGCGCGAGATCTCCCGCGACCCCGGCCTGTTCTCCGCCAACGCCAAGGGCGCGGTGGTGCGCTTTCCCGCCATGGTCACCGGCGACGCCTTCGAGTCGACCAAGGCGCTGCTGCTGAACATGGACCCGCCCAAGCATTCCCAGCTCCGGCGCATCGTCGCGCGCGGCTTCACGCCCCGGGCGGTCGAGGCCCTGCGGGGCGCGCTCGCGGTGCGCGCCGAGGCCATCGTGCGGGCGGCCCGCGACACCGGCGGCGGCGATTTCGTCGACCAGGTCGCGCGCGAACTGCCGCTGCAGGCGATCGCCGAACTGTTCGGCGTCCCCCAGGAGGACCGGCTGCGCCTGTTCGACTGGTCCAACCAGATGCTCAACTTCGACGATCCCGAATACGGCGATCCGATCGGCGCCACCGCGGGTCTGCTCGGCTACGCCTGGCAGATGGCCGAGACCCGCCGCGCCGACCCCGGCGACGACCTCGTCTCCACGCTGGTCACCGCCGACATCGACGGGCAATCGCTGACCCCCGACGAATTCGGCTTCTTCGTCATCCTGCTCACCATCGCGGGCAACGAGACCGCCCGCAACGCCACCACCCACGGCATGAAGGCGTTCGTCGACCACCCCGAACAGTGGGCGCTGTTCAAGGAGACCCGTCCGCGCACCACCGCCGACGAGATCGTGCGCTGGGCGACCCCGGTCATCGCCTTCCAGCGCACCGCGACCGAGGACACCGAACTGAGCGGGCAGATGATCCGCGCGGGCGAGCGGGTGGCCATGTTCTACAGCTCGGCCAACTATGACGAGGAAGCCTTCGAGAACCCGTTTACCTTCGACATCACCCGCGATCCCAATCCGCACCTCGGCTTCGGCGGTACCGGACCGCACTACTGCCTCGGCGCGAATCTCGCCCGCCTGCAACTGGAACTGATCTTCGGCGCCATCGCCGACGTCATGCCGAACCTGCGCCAGCTGGGTGAGCCCGAACGGCTGCGCTCGAGTTTCATCAACGGCATCAAGCACTGGCCCGTCCGCTACGAGTGAGGAGCACCCATGGCCGTCATCGCGGCGCTGCCCGAGACCGAGGAGGGCAGGCGCCGACTGGCCCTGACCGGACCGGTCGACAACGAGCCTCTCGGCGAGATCGTCGTCGCCACCGCCGACGACGTGCGGGCGGCGGTGGACCGGGCCCGGGCCGCGCAACCGGCGTGGGCGGCCCGCCCGGTCCGTGAACGCGCGCGGATCGTCGCGCGCGCCCTCGACGTCCTGGTCCGGCGCCGGGCGGAGGTCATCGACACCCTCCACGCCGAGACCGGCAAGCCGCCCGTGGAAGCGCTGACCATGGAGATCGTGCCCTCCTGCGACTTCCTCAACTACTGGACCGCCCTGGCCCCGCGCGCGTTGCGGGCGGAACGCCGTGCGCTGCACGGCTATCTGCGGCCGTCGAAGAAGCTGGTCGTGGCGTACCGGCCGCTCGGTGTCGTCGGCGTGATCACGCCGTGGAACGGGCCGTTCGTGCTGGCGCTGAACCCGCTGGTGCAGGCCCTGCTGGCCGGAAACGCCGTGGTGCTCAAACCGTCCGAGGTGGCGCCGCGTTCGGGGGAGTGGGCGGTGCGGATCCTGCGCGAGGCGGGGGTGCCCGCCGACGTCGTCGCCGTCGTGCACGGCGACGGACAGACCGGCGCCGCGCTGGTCGATGCCGGCGTCGACAAGATCAGCTTCACCGGCAGCGTGGCCACCGGACGGGTGATCGGCGCCGCCTGCGGGGCCGCGCTCATCCCGTGCACCCTCGAACTCGGCGGCAAGGACGCCATGATCGTGTGTGCCGACGCCGATCTCGAGGAAGCGGCGGCGGGCGCGGTCTACCTGTCGATGTTCAACTGCGGGCAGGTGTGCCTGAGCGTCGAACGGGTCTATGTCGTCGACAGCGTGGCCGACGCGTTCGAGGCGCGGGTCGCCGAGATCGCCGCGGCGGTGCGTCACCGGTCCGTGGCGGGGCCGGGTGCCGAGGTCGACATGGGGCCGTTCACCTCCGAACGGCAGCGGGCGATCGTGCGCCGCCATCTCGACGACGCGCGCGCCCGCGGCGCGACGGTCCTGGTGGGCGGCGGCGAGAACGGCGGTGGTGGACTGCATTTCACGCCCACCGTGCTCACCGGGGTCACCCATGACATGGCGGTCATGACCGAGGAGACCTTCGGCCCGATCGTGGCGATCGAACGGGTTCGCGACGAGGACGAGGCCATCCGCCTCGCCAACGACAGCCCGTACGGCCTGAGCGGATCGGTGTTCACCGCCGACCCGGCGCGGATGCGGGAGATCGCCGCGCGCCTGGTCACCGGGTCGGTCGTGCACAACGACGCCGCGGTCGTCTACGGCGTTCCGGAAGCGCCCTTCGGCGGCCGCAGGAGCAGCGGACTCGGCCGCGTCAACGGTGGCCGTGAGGGGTTGCGCGGGTTCACCCATGCCCAGCCGCTGCTGCTTGCCCGGCGGCTCGGTCGCGGTCAGACCATCCGCTACCCCTACACCGACGCGCAGGAGAAGCAGCTCGATCGGCTGGTCCGGGTCGGTTTCGGCCGCCGGATCCTGCGGAGATTGCTGGCCTGAGTCCCCGGGTCCCTGTTGCCGAGGCGACGTCCGTAGTATTGTCCAGACAGGTGTCCAGAAATGAGATCTGGGCGAGCTGGAAAGGGACGACCATGCCACGATTCGAACCGCATCCGGTGGTACGGCCCGCGATCGTCACCGGAGCGTCCTCCGGCATCGGCGCGGCCACCGCGGTCGCGCTGGCCGAGCTGGGCCACCCGGTGGCCCTCGGCGCGCGCCGGGTGCCCACGTGCGAGGCACTGGCCGCGCGCATCCGGGACAAGGGTGGCGTCGCCTTCGCGCACCGGCTCGATGTCACCGACGACGATTCGGTCGAGGAATTCGTCACCGCCGCGGAGAAGGAACTCGGCGATATCGAGATCCTGGTCTCGGCCGCCGGTGTCGTGCGGTTCGGCGCCGCGCACGAGATGTCCTCACCGGACTTCGTCCGCCAGCTCGACCTGCACCTGGCCGGCCCGCACCGCATGGTCCGCCGCCTGGTTCCCGGCATGGTCGAACGTCAGCGCGGCGACGTGGTCCTCATCGGTTCCGACTGCGCGCTGTCTCCGCGGCCCCGCATGGGCGCCTACAACGCGGCCAAGTCCGGCCTCGAGGCGCTGTCGGTCCAGATGCGCCAGGAACTCGAGGGCACCGGCGTCCGCGTCTCGATGGTGCGCCCCGGCCCCACCCAGACCGAGATGGGCACCGACGCCACCGTCGAGGACGTGGGCCCCCTCCTCGAGGACTGGTCCCGCTGGGGTTTCGCCCGCCACCCCTATATGCTGCGCGCCTCCGATATGGCCGCCGCCGTGTCCGCCGTGGTGAGCACTCCCCGCGGCGCCCACATCATCATCAGCGAGGTCCAGCCCGAGGCGCCTTTGCGCCATCCCAAACCGGCGCCCACGCAGCAGTAGCCGTCCCGGGACGCGAAACCGGTGTGGCATCCCGAACGGTGATGCCACACCGGTTCTCCTGCCGAGGTCATTCACCTCGAGCGGCCCGGACGACCTCCGCCACGGTGGTGAACTTGCGGCGCGACCGCTTGTCGGTCGCGCCCGCCGCGCGTTCGGCGCGGTCGACGGCGGCCCAGCCGCTGCGGTCGACGAGGTCGGGGCGGCGTTCGCGCAGGAGCTCGGTGAGCGCACCGGCCGGGGCCGCGGGGGGCGGGAGCAGGCCGGCCCGGAAGTCGTCGACCAGGGCGGTGACGGTGTCGGTGGCGTCGGTGCGGTTGGTGCCGATGACGCCGCGGGCGCCGCGCTTGATCCAGCCCGTCGCGTAGACGCCCGGGAGCGGGGTGCCCGCGTCGTCGAGGACTCGGGCGCCGTCGGTGGGCAGGACGCCGCGCTCGGTGTCGAACGGGAGGCCGGGAACGGGGTTGCCCCGATAGCCGACGGCTCGCAGGACGAGGCCGGTCTCGAGGCTGTCGACGTCCTCGGTCGCCCGTGCGCCGACAACGCCGTCGGTGCGGACCGCTTCGGTGCGCACGACCTCGAGGCCGGTCACCCGGTCGGGGCCGGTGAGGGCGGTCGGCGCAGTCCAGAAGCGCAGGACGATGCGCCGATCACCCTCGCGCGGTGGGCGCCCGGCGAGCTCGGTGAGGATGCGCCACTTCGTCTGTGCCGCATAGGAGGCGTCCTCGCTCGCCAGGAATTCCTCGTCGGCGGGGTCGAGGACCAGATCGGCCGGGTCGACGACGAGGTCGACGCCGGGCAGTCCGCCGAGCGAGAGCAGTTCGGCGCCGGTGTATCCGGCCTGCAGCGGTCCGCGCCTGCCCAGCACGACGACTTCGCGGATCGCGCTGTCGCGCAGGGCTTCCAGGGCGTGATCGGCGATGTCGGTGCGGGCCAGCCGGTCCGGGGGCAGGGTGAGGATACGGGCCACGTCCAGGGCGACGTTGCCGTTGCCGACCACCACGGCCCGCTCGGCGCTCAGGTCGAAGCTCCGGTCGGCGTAGTCGGGATGCCCGTTGTACCAGGCGACGAACTCGGTCGCCGCGACACTGCCCGCCAGGTTCTCGCCCGGGATGCCGAGGGCCTTGTTTCCGGAGGCGCCGACGGCGTAGACGACCGCGTGGCAGCGCTCGGCGAGTTCGGCATGGGTGATGTGGGTGCCGACCTCGGCGCCGAGGTGGAAGCGGACCGCGTCGCGTTCGAACGCCGCGGTGAAGGTCTCGGCCACGCCGCGGGTGCGGTCGTGGTCGGGCGCGACACCGTGGCGCAGCAGGCCCCACGGGGTGGGCAGCCGGTCGATCATGTCGATCTCGACCTCACCGCGCGCGAGGAGCTGTTCGGCGGTGTAGCAGGCGGCGGGGCCGGTGCCGACGATGGCGACCCGCAGCGGCCCCCGGCCGCGCTCGAGGCGGGCGGGGGTGGCGACGGGGGTGATGTCGAGGGAGAGCGGATGCCGCTGGAACCAGCCGGCGTTGATCGCGCTGAACTGCTCGAGCCCGGCGGGGAGCTCGTCCTCGGCGTAGACGGCGTCGACCGGGCACGCCTCGAAGCAGGCACCGCAGTCGATGCAGGTGCCGGGGTCGATGTAGAGCATCTCGGCGGTGGCGAACTCGGGGTCCTCGGGGCGCGGCCGGATGCAGTCGACCGGGCACTCGGCGACACAGCTCGCGTCGTTGCAGCAGCGCTGCGTGATCACATAGGTCATGGCGGGCCGCTCACTTGCGCCTGCGGTAGCGCACCAGGCACGGCTGCTGGAGCTGGACGACCATCTTGGAGTGATCGTTGCGGTAGCTCTCGGCGGGCTGGGCCATCTCGAACTCCCAGTCGCGCAGCAGGATCGAGAAGATCGCCTTCATCTGCATGAGCGCGAACGCCGCGCCGACACAGCGGTGGCGGCCCGCGCCGAACGGGATCCAGGTCCAGCGATTGACGATATCGGCCTGCTCGGGGTCGATGTAGCGGCCCGGATCGAAGAGGTCGGGGTTCGGGAAGTCCTCGGGCAGCCGGTTGGAGACGGCGGGGGAGGCCGCGACCATGTCGCCGTCGGTGATCTGATGTCCGCACACCTCGAACTCGCCGCGCGCGACCCGCATGAGCACGATCAGCGGCGGATGCAGCCGCAGCGTCTCCTTGAGTGCGGCCTCGAGCTGCGGGATCCGGCGCAGCGCGCGGAAACTCACCTCGGTGTCCTCGGCGAACAGCTGGTCGAGCTCGTCGACCACGTTCCTCAGGTGTTCGGGGTGGCGCAGCAGCTCGATCAGCGTCCAGGCCGAGGTGCCCGAGGTGGTGTGGTGGCCGGCGAACATCAGGGAGATGAAGATGCCGGTGACCACCGAGGCGGAGAAGCGGGGCTCGCCCTGCTCGTCGCGGATCGAGACCAGGACGTCGAGGAGATCGCGCTCCTCCTTGCCGGTGGGCGGGGCGGCGATGCGTCCGGCCATGATCTGCTCCATGAGCCCGACCAGTTCGGCACGGGATTCGTCGCGCTTGCGGAAGCTCTCGATCGGCAGGTACGGATCGACGTAGGCCAGGGCGTCGGTGCCGCGCTCGAGGTCGTGGTAGAGGTGCGCGAACCGGACGTCGAGCTCCTCGCGGAACTTGGGACCGATCAGGCAGGCCGAGGAGGTGTAGATGGTCAGCTCGGCGAAGAAGTCGAGGAGATCGATCTCCCCGGATTCCCCCCAGCCCGCCACCATCCGGTCGACCTCGTGCGAGATCGTCGCCGCGTGTCCGCGCATGTAATCGGCGCGTAGCGCCTGATTGTGCAGCATCTCCTTGCGGCGCTCGGGGCTGGCGTCGAAGACCACGCCCTCGCCGAAGATCGGCTTCATGAACGGGTAGGCGGCCTGCTGGTCGAGATCCTCGTCGGCGGCGCGGAAGAAGAATTCGTTGGCCTCGGCTCCGGTCAGCAGCACCACGTCGCGGCCGGCGAGCTCGAAGACCCCGACGTCGCCGCACTCGGCGCGCACCCGGCGCATGAGGGCGATCGGGTCGGTCCGCATCTCCTCGAGGTGGCCGTGCTCGTGCTCGCCGCCGGAAACCCGCCGTGGCTTCAGAAGTGTCATCGAAGACCTCTCAATCCGGGCCACTGCTGGCCGCGTGTATAGACACGTGTCCAGACGGTACTACAGTTGCCGCGCGCGTCGCAATGAGACGACCGGCTCCGGAAACGAGAAAACCGCCCCCGAACTGGGAGCGGTCGGCCTCGTCTGCGGTCCGGGTCAGCCGAGGATCAGATGGACAGACTTCTCGATCCGGTCGGCCATCTCGGCGTAGGTGCCGTAGCCCATGCCGGCGCGCACCAGCGCGCCCGCGTAGAGCATCTCGAAGGATTCGAGGATGTCGAGGTCGGGATCGGGGCCGAGTGCCCGCGCGATGCGATTGCGGATCTCCAGGCCGATGCGCAGGCGGAGATGCGCGACATCGGGGTCCTGGCCCAGCAATGCGCTGGTGACCGCGCCCGCGAGTTCGGTCTCGCCGCCGACGATGAGCGAGACCTGCCGCAGGGTGCCGACCACGCGCTCGGCGGTGGTCTGGTCCTCGGCGAGTTCGGCGGCGGGGAGCTGGACCAGCCTGCGCCAGAAGACCTCGGCGACCAGGTGCTCCTTGGACGAGAAGTACGTGTAGGCCGTTGCGGTGCCCACGCCCGCGGCCGCGGCGACCATCCGCACGGTGGTTGCGGCGTAGCCCTCCCTGGTGATCACCTCGACCGCGGCCTTCGTCAGCCGGTCCACGGTGTCGGCCTGCTTCTCGGTCAGGCGACGGCGAGTGGCTTCGAGAATCGCGGAATCAGAATTGGTTTCGGACACCAGTCCATGTTACGTGGAGCGCGTAGAATACAGCAACATTCACGCAATGTGTGTCGAATTTCCACAATTCACGGCACGAAACGGCGGCCGTCGTCCGGTGCCTCGTCGGGACGCGGACGACCGCCGTGGCGTCGTTCCGTTGTCGTGGACCTCGGCCGTCAGGGCGCGGCGACCGCCGGCGTCGCGTCGTCGAGCAGGCCGGTGGCGGCGAGCTCGCCGCGCAGTCGCCCGAGGTACGCGACCAGGGTCTGTTCGGAGTCGTCGGGCGGTCCGTAGAGGACATCGGTGACCCCGACCTCCGCCCAGGCGCGCAGGCGTTCGGGGACGGGCGTGCCGTCGAGCGCGATGACACGTGGTGCGGCCCGCACGGCCGCCAGGTACTCGCGCAGCATCGTGCGCCGGGGCGCCCGACCAGGTGCGGCCGCGCCGCCCCAGCCTCCGGTGCGTTCGAGCACCAGCACCTGGGACCCGGCGCGGGCCGCCTCCACCGCGGCGGCCGCGCCCGCGACGCCGTAACCGGCGATCACCACGTCGGCCTCGAGGTCCCACCGGTCGACAGCGCGGCCTCGATGGGCCGGTAGTCGGTCGTGTCGCTCATTTCAGCCTGCGCATCCTGGGTTCGCCGTCGGCGCTCAGACGCTGGGTGACCGTGCTGATCGCCGCGTCGAGGCGGGTGCCGTTGGGCCAGCCGACGTAGTGGCACAGGAACAACGCGATCTCCCGCAGCTGCTCCTCGGTGAACTCCGTGTTGTGGAGGGCGCCCTGGAGCTGGATCTCGATGGTCTCCATCCGCCCCTGGGCGGTCAGCGCGCCGATCAGCAGCAGCCGCCGGTCGCGGTCGGAGAGTCCGGGGCGGGTCCAGATGTCGGCGAAGAGATGGTCGACGGTGGTGGCGAAATGCGCGGAGTCGATCTCCGGCGGCCGCCAGCCGTAGACCTCCTGCATACGGTCCAGGCCACGGGTGCGGGCGTCGTCGGTCATGAACGGCTCCTGTCGGTGTCGGCCGTGGCGGTCACGGCGGAGTGGGCGAGTCCGAGGCCGGCGGCCAGATGCCGCAGAGCCTGGTGCGCCAGCGGCAGTTCGACGCCGAGGTCGTCGCCGAGGGACAGTGCGAGGGAGAGGTCCTTCTCACCGAGATCCCGGACGTGCGACATGATCGGCAGCCAGGGATCGCCGAGTTCGATCCGCGCGCTGGTCTCACGCCAGAGGATGGCGCCGGGCCCGCCGGTGACCGCGTCGGAGTGCCGCACGACCTGACCGAGACGGCGCAGATCGAGCCCGGCCGCCTCGGCGAGTCGCGCGGCCTCGGTCGCGGCGGTGAACGCGACGAAGTGCACCAGGTTGCGCGCCAGCTTCATCCGGGTGCCCGCGCCGACGGGGCCGGCGTGCACCACGAGATCGGAGAAGCGGGAGAAGGGCGCCTTCACCGCGGCGAAGGCGTCGTCGCTGCCGCCGACCATCACCGCGAGCCTGCCCTGCTCGGCGCCCGGCGCGCCGCCGCTGACCGGTGCGTCGACCAGGTCGACCTGCTGCGCGCGACACCGTTCGGCGAGCTCGACGGCCGTGGCGTCGGAGATGGTGGAGTGCACGGCGACGACCGTGCCGGGGCGCGCGGTGCGCAGGATCCCGTTGTCGCCGGTGACGACGTCGCGCACCTGCGCGTCGTCGAGGACGGTGATCGAGATGACCGTCGCGTCGGCGGCGACGTCCGCGGGCGTGGCCGCCACGCTCGCGCCCTTGTCGGCGAACGGGGCCGTCGCGGTCCCCCTGGCGTCGCAGACGACCAGGCCGCCGGGCCAGTCCAGCAGGCGCTGCGCCATCGGCGCGCCCATGTTGCCGAGGCCGATGTATCCCAGGCGCGGTTCGCGAGCACTCACGAGCGGAACACCTGCCCGCCGTCGATGTTGAAGATCTGGCCGGTGACCCAGCTCGCGTCGTCGGAGAGGAGATAGAGGCAGGCGCCGACGAGGTCCTGCGGGGTGCCCATGCGCTTGAGCGGCAGCCGGTTGACCATATCGGCCACGATCTCGTCCGGAGTGACCGCCTTGGTGGCGGCGGTGTCGATCGGGCCGGGGGCGATGGCGTTGATGCGGATGTTGTTGCCGCCCAGCTCGAAGGCCAGCTGCTGGGTCAGGCCGTTGACGCCGACCTTGGCCAGCCCGTAGAAGCTGGAGTAGGTCCAGGCCGCGGTGGAGGACTGGTTCACGATCGAACCGCCCTTCTTGCGCATGTGCGGCCAGACCGCGCGGGTGACGTTCAGCGCGCCGTCCATGTTGACGCCCATGAACTTCTTGTAGTAATCCCACGGCACGGTGAGCAGCAGGTTCAGCTTCATGTCGCCGTAGATCGCGGCGTTGTTGACCAGGTGGTCGATGCCGCCGAACTCCGCGACGGTGAACTCGGCCAGCGACGTTGCCGAGTCCGGGTCGGCGACATCGGTCCGGTGGAATGCCGCGATGCCGCCCGCCTCGGCGATCTCCTTCACCACGGTGTCACCCGCCTCGGTGTTGAGGTCGGCGATGACGACCCGGGCGCCTTCGGCGGCGAGGGCCTTGGCGTAGGCGGCGCCGATGCCCTGCGCGGCGCCGGTGACGATGGCGGTCCGTTCGGTGAAACGTGTCATGGGAACTCCTGGGTGAAGCGGGTGGGAAGTGTCAGGCCGGGTAGGCGACGAGCTTGGTCTCGAGGTACTCCTCGAAACCGGCCACACCCATCTCCCGGCCGATGCCGGACTGCTTGTAGCCGCCGAACGGCGCGTCGACCGAGTACCAGGTGCCGCCGTTGACCGACAGGGTGCCGGTGCGGATGCCCGAGACGACCTTGTCGACGCGCTCGGGGTCGGTGCCCCAGACCGCGCCGGACAGGCCGTAGGGGGAGTCGTTGGCGATGCGGACGGCGTCGGCGTCGTCGTCGTAGGGCAGGACGACCAGCACGGGGCCGAAGATCTCTTCCCGCACGACCGCCGAGGTCGTCGGCAGGCCCGTGATCAGGGTGGGTTCGACGAACCAGCCCTCGTCGCGGCCCGCGGGTCTGCCGCCGCCGACGAGGATCTCCCCGCCGTCGCGCCGCGCCAGCTCGAGGTAGCTCTCGACCCGCTGCCGCTGCCGTTCGGAGATCAATGGCCCGCACACGGTGCCGGCGTCGTTCGGGTCGCCGGGGCGCACACCGCCCATCGTCTTGGCCGTGATGGCCACGGCCTCTTCGTACTTCGAGCGCGGCACCAGCAACCGGGTCGACAGGGCGCAGCCCTGGCCCGCGTGCACGCACACCGAGAAGGCGGCCATCGAGCAGGCCGCGCGCAGGTCCGCGTCCTCGAGGACCACGAACGCGGACTTGCCGCCGAGCTCGAGGAACACCTTCTTGACCGTGTTCGCCGCCGCGGCCATGACCGACTTGCCGGTGCGGGTCGATCCGGTGAACGAGACCAGATCCACCCGAGGATCCTCGGCGAGCAGGGCGCCGACGAGATGGTCGGAGGAGGTCACGACGTTGAGCACACCCGGCGGGATATCGGTGTGCTCGGCCGCGAGGATGCCGAGGGCCGCCGCGCACCACGGCGTGTCGGGGGCGGGCTTGAGCACCACCGTGTTGCCCGCGGCCAGGGCCGGGCCGAGTTTGGCGAGGTTGATCTGGTGCGGGAAGTTCCAGGGCGTGATCGCCCCGACCACCCCGGCCGCCTCGCGCCGCAGCACCCGCGCGGTGCGCATGCCCAGCGGTTCGGCGATGGGCAGGTCGGTGCGCCAGGCGTAGTTCTCGGCCAGCTCGGCGAACCAGCCGAGGTCGTGCACCGGCCCCTCGAGGTGGGGGCCCGAGGTCAGCAGGCGTGGGGCGCCCGCCTCGGCGATGGTGATCTCGCGCAGCTGCTCGATGTGGTCGAGCATGGCGTCGCGCAGCTGGCGGACGCACCGCGCGCGCAGGCCGGGGTCGGTGGACCAGCCGGTCTCGTCGAAGGCGGTGCGGGCCGCGGCGATGGCCGCGCCCATGTCCTCGGCGGACCCGTCGGCGGCCCAGCCGATCCGTTCCCCCGTGGTGGGCGAGGTCGTGGCGAAGACGCCCGCCGACCCGCCGACCAGTTTTCCGTCGATGAGCAATGGGGTGCCGTCACTGGGCCGTAGGTCGCTCGTCACCGCGTCTCCCTCGATGTCTGGACAGGTGTCTGGACTATATTTCACCGCGGCTGGACTCGGCAAGGGTACTGTTCGGACACGTGTCCATGCCCGCCTCGGCGGGTGCGGAGATCGCCAGTGCGGCCGGGGATCCGGCCGGGAGAGGACGTGGGAGATGAAGACCAGGCTGCGGTGCCCCTGTGGGGATCTGATCGTCGGCGAGAACGAGGACGATCTGGTCGCGCGCACGCAGGAACATCTGGCCGCGAACCACTCCGGCCACGACTACACGCGGGAGGAGATCCTGCTCTTCGCGTATTGAGCCGTGGCCGGAGGGGAGACGAGGGCGGCGCCGGGGCGCCGCGAACTCAGTGCGGGATGCTGTCGATGAGTTTGCGGCCGCCCTGGCGCAGCAGGTTGGCGCCGATGTAGAAGCCGAGGGCCTCCGGATCGTCGGCGACGCCCCAGTCCTGTGCGTCGAGCCACTGGGTGCCGTCGGGGGAGAACACGGTGCCGCGCAGCACGAGCCGGTCGCCCGGGGCGTCGGTGCACAAACCCGCGATGGGGGAGTTGCAGTGACCTTGCAGCGCGTGCAGCATGGCACGCTCCGCCGCCGCGTGGCGGCGGGTGCCCGGATGGTCGAGCCGGGCGGCCAGTTCCAGGAGTTCGGTGTCGTCCTCGCGGCACTGCAGGACGATGATGCCCGCGCCGACCGGCGGGCACATCCGCTCCACGGACAGGGTCTCGGTGATGCGGTGCTGGTGCCCGACCCGGTGCAGGCCCGAGACCGCGGCGATGATGGCGTCGAAGTGCCCGGCGTCGAGGCGGTCCAGCCGCGTGTTGACGTTGCCGCGCAGCGGCTTGATGTCGAGCTGCGGGTGGTGCAGGCGCAGCTGGGCGGCCCGGCGCACCGAGCTGGTGCCGACGATCGCGCCCGCGGGGAGCTCGGCCAGCGGCGTGCCGGTTCGGCTGATCACCGCGTCGTGGACGTCCTCGCGTTCGAGGTAGGCCGCGAACGCCAGCCCGGCCGGGATCGGGATGTCGCCGGGGATGTCCTTGAGGCAGTGCACCGCCAGGTCGGCCTCGCCGGTGAGCAGCGCGGCATCGATCTCCTTGACGAACGCGCCCTTGCCGCCGAGGGCGGCGAGGTCGCCCATCCAGCGGTCGCCCGCGGTGGTGAGCTTGACCAGTTCGGTGGCGGCACCGAGCCGTTCGAGGGCCGCCGCGACCTGCTCGGCCTGGTGGACGGCCATCGGGCTGGACCGCGTGGAGAGTCGGATGACGCGCTCTGGCATGTCCGGCACTCTACGCGCGCCGCCGTGGACGTGTTCCGGCGGTGGCGGCGTGTCGCCGTGTGGACACCCGCCGGGCGCGCCGATCATGAAATCGACGGCGCCCGGCGGCTTTTCGGACGCGGCCCGGTCAGACCGCGTCGGCGGCGGCCCGCCCGGCCGCCCGGCCGGAGAAGACGCAGCCGCCGAGGAAGGTGCCCTCGAGCGAGTTGTAGCCGTGCACGCCGCCGCCGCCGAAACCGGCCGCCTCGCCCGCCGCGTAGAGACCGGGAATCGGCGCGCCGTCGTGGCCGAGGGCGCGCGAGCCGAGGTCGGTCTGGATGCCGCCCAGGGACTTGCGGGTCAGGATGTGCAGCTTCACGCCGATGAGCGGGCCGGCGGCCGGGTCGAGCAGCCGGTGCGGTGCGGCGGTGCGCATGAGCCGGTCGCCGAGGTAGCGGCGCGAGTTGCGGATGCCCTGGATCTGGGCGTCTTTGCTGAAGGCGTTGTCCACCTGCAGGTCTCGCGCACGCAGCTGGTCGCGGACGTCGGCGGGGTCGAGGAGCGGTTCGGGGGTGAGCGCGTTCATCTTCGCCACCAGTTCCTCGAGAGTGCCCGCGACGACGAAGTCCGCGCCGTGGCGCGTGAACGCCTCGACCGGGGCGGGCGCGCCGCGGCCGAACACGCGTTCGGTGACAATGGCCTTGCGGTCGCGGGCGGTGATGTCGGGGTTCTGTTCGGAGCCCGACAGGGCGAATTCCTTGGCGATGATCCGCTGATTGGTGATGAACCAGGAGTGGTCGTGTGCGGCCAGGTCCGGGGTGGTGCGCAGATGACGCAGGGTGCCCAGGGTGTCGTAGCCCGGCAGGTAGGGCGCGGGCAGCCGGCGGCCCAGCGCGTCGATCCAGAACGAGGACGGGCCGGGCAGGATGCGGATGGCGTGGCGCGGCCAGACCGGATTCCAGTTCTGGATGCCTTCGGTGTAGTGCCACATGCGATCCCGGTTGACCAGGCGGACCCCGGCGTCGGCGGCGATGTCGAGCATGCGGCCGTCGACGTAGGCGGGCACGCCGGTGATCATCTCGGCCGGCGGGGTGCCGAGGCGTTCGGGCCAGTGCCTGCGCACGAGGTCGTGGTTGCCGCCGATGCCGCCGGTGGCCAGCACGACCGCGGCGGCCGAGAGCTCGAACTCGCCGACGGCCTGGCGGTTGGACGGCGCGCCGCGCTCGGCGTCGTCGGGGGCAAGGACCGTGCCGCGCACGCCGGTCACGGCGCCGTCGGTGCGCACCAGCTCGTCCACGCGGTGCCGGTGCCGGAAGCTCACGAGCCCCGTCCGCGCCGCGGCCAGTGCCGAGTCGGTGAAGGGCCCGACCACCCCCGTGCCGGTGCCCCAGGCGATGTGGAAGCGGGGGACCGAGTTTCCGTGCCCGTCGGCGCGCAGGTCGCCGCGCTCGGCCCAGCCGACCGAGGGCAGGAAGCCGATGCCGAGACCGGTGAGATAGGACCGCTTCTCGCCCGCGGCGAACTCGACGTAGGCGCGCGCCCAGCGCTGGGCCCAGCTGTCCTCGTCGTCGAGCCGGTCGAAGGCGGCGCTGCCCGACCAGTCGTTCCAGGCGAGTTCGGCGGAGTCGTGGATGCCGAGCCTGCGCTGCTCGGGGCTGTCCACGAGGAAGATCCCGCCGAAGGACCAGTAGGCCTGTCCGCCGAGGTTGGCGGCGTTCTCCTGGTCGACCACGATCACCCGCTTGCCGCGGCGGGTCAGTTCGTGGGTGGCGACCAGGCCCGCCAGGCCCGCGCCGACCACGATGACATCGGCATCCATAGCGCCGACCTCCACATTCTCCTCGTACGGCTTCAACTCTGTATCGGATACATTAGTGCATCGAATGCGCGGAGGTATGGTCATCGGGTGCCACCGACCGAGACGACCAAGCCGCCGCGCGTCACCCGCCGCCGGGCCGAGACCCGCGCGCGCCTGCTCGAGGCCGCGTTCGGGGTGTTCGCCGAGAAGGGATTCGGGCAGGTCCGCATCGAGGACGTCTGCGCCGCCGCCGGCTACACGCGCGGCGCGTTCTACTCGCAGTTCGCCAGCCTCGAGGAACTGTTCTTCGTGCTCTACGACCAGCGGGCCACCCTGATCACCGAGCAGGTCAGGGCCGCCCTCGACGCGGTGGCCGACCCGGCGGACCTGTCCGCGTTCGTCGAACGACTCTCGGCCACCCTGCTGCTGGACCGCGACTGGCTGCTGGTCAAGACCGACTTCCTCACCCACGCCGCCCGCAGGCCCGAGGTCGCGGCCCGCCTGATCGAGCACCGCGCGCAGCTGCGCACCGCCATCGAGGGCAAGCTGACCGAGGCGGCGTTCCGGCTGCCCGCGGAACTGGGCTCCATCGCCGACGCGGCCCACGCCGTGGTGGCCGCCTACGACGGGGTGACCGTCCAGCTGCTGCTCGACGGCGATCAGGCGGCCGCGCGGGACTGGCTGGCGCGCCTGATCCTCCAGCTGGGCGTGACCGGCCGATGAGGTTCCCGCTCACCCGCCCGGCGCTCGACCGCCACCGGGCCCTGTTCCAGCCGCCCGCGGCGCCGGGCGCCGGGCTCACCGCGCACTTCCTCGGCGTCTCCTCGCTCCTGATCCGCGACGGCCGGACCTCCGTGCTCGCCGACGGCTTCGTCACCCGCCCCGGCCTCGCCCGGGTCCTGCTCGGGCGGATCGCCCCCGACCGGGACCGGGTCGCCGCGGCCCACGCCCGGCTCGACGCCACCGACCTCGCCGCGGTGTTCTGCGCGCACAGCCACTTCGACCACGCGCTCGACGCGCCGGTGTGGGCGCTGCAGACCGGCGCCGACCTGATCGGCTCGCCCTCGACGGCGGCGGTGGGGCGCGGTCTCGACGTTCCCGAGTCGTCCCTTCGGGTCGTGGCCGAGGGCACGCCGCTGACCTACGGGGAGTTCACGCTCACCTTCGTCGAGATGCCGCACAGTCACGGCGACCGCTTTCCGGGCGACATCGCCGAGCCGGTGGTCCCGCCCGCGCGCGCGAGCGCCTGGCGGACCGGGGCCTGCTACTCGGTGCTGGTGGCGCACCCGCGGGGCCGGATCCTGGTGCACGCCAGCGCGAATCACCGTCCCGGCGCCCTGGCCGGCCTGCGCGCCGACGTCGTGTATCTCGGGGTCGGGGCGCTGGGCAGGCGCGACGACGCGTTCGTCGCCGACTACTGGCGCGAGGTGGTGACCGCGACCGGCGCGCGGCGGGTCGTCCTCGTGCACTGGGACGACTTCTTCGTCTCCCTCGACCGTCCGCTGCGGCCGCTGCGCTACCCGATGGACGACCTGGGCCGCACCCTCGCGCGCCTGACGGTCCTCGCCGGGGAACAGGGCGTGGAACTCCAGCTGCCGGTGCCGTGGGTGGCGACCTCCCCGGCCGCCTTCCCCTGAGTGGACGCCGGCCGGTTGCCGCTCGGTGCCGTCCGGCCGGGCGATGCCCCTGCGGCGCCGCCGGCGGCGCGGGTCCGTGTTTGGTGGGTGCGCCCGGGGGTAACCAGGCATCGGGTTCCGCTCGTTCGGGCGGACCACCAACCGCCGGGGACGGGATGACGTCTCTTCCGGACCGACGGGACGGCGGTTGCCGGAGGCGAGCGTGTGCTCATCGGTAGGGGCGCGGTCCAGGCGCCCGCCTCCGGCAACTGCCAGCCATCCCCGACCGGGGTCAGCCCAGCCGCACCGGCAACGCGTTCAGTCCGCGGATGAGCGTGCTGGCCTGGTAGCCGGGCTCGCGTGCCTCCGGCACCAGGGACAGGCCGGGGAACCGGCCGGTCAGCGCCGTGAAGGCGATCTCGGCCTCGAGCCGGGCCAGCGGCGCGCCCACGCAGAAGTGGATGCCGTGGCCGAAGGCCAGGTGGCCGGTGGACGCGTCGTCGAACCGCAGGTCGTCCGCGGCGGGGAAGCGCCGCGGGTCGCGGTTGGCCGCGATGAGCGCCACATAGACGAACTCGCCCGCCGGAATCTCGACCTCGCCCACCGTGATCGGCGCGGCGGTGACCCGCTCGGTCGACATGTTGACCGGCCCGTCGAAACGCAGCAGTTCCTCGACCGCGGCGGGGACGGCGCCGGGATCGGCCACCAGCGCCTGCCACCGGCCCGGGGCGCGCAGCAGGGCCAGGGTGCCGTTGGCGATGAGGTTGACGGTGGTCTCGTGCCCGGCGACCAGCAGCAGGAAGGCCATGGAGACCAGTTCCTGCTCGGTGAGCCGGTCGCCGTCGACGTCGGCCAGCGCGAGCTGCGAGAGCAGGTCGTCGGTGGGCTCGGCCCGCTTGGCGCGCACCAGGTCGGTGAGATAGGCGTGCATCGAGGACGCCGCGACGGCGCCGTCCTCCTTCAGCCGGTGCACGCCGACCAGCAGCCGCGTCCAGGCCTGGAAGCGGTCGCGATCATCGAACGGGATGCCCAGCAGTTCGCAGATCACCGCCACCGGCAGGGGATTGGCGAACTCGGCGAGCAGATCGGCCTCCTCGCCCGACAGCGCGTCGAGCAGTTCGTCGGTGATCTGCTGGATGCGTGGGCGCAGCACCGCGACCTGCTTGCTGGTGAACGCCTTGTTCACCAGTTTGCGCAGCCGGGTGTGACCCGGCTCGTCGGTGTTGAGCATGTGATCCGACAGCGCCATGGCCCGCGGATCCACCGGGCACCCGGTGTGCGCGGCGGTGGCCGCGGCGAGCTCCTCGGCGTTCTTGTGCAGCCGCGGATCGGCGAGCACCGCCCGCCCCGCCGCGTGATCGACGACCACCCACCGCACGGTGCCGTCGGGAAAGCGCACCCGGTGCACGATGCCGTCCTCCCGCCAGCGGCGATAGTAGGCGTGGGGGTCGTCGAAGAAGTCGTCGTCGATGGTCCGGACCGTGCCGAGGACAGAGTTGTTCGCCACCATTCCTCCAGGCTACTGCCGCCGGAAGTGACCAGGAGATGAATATTCCTGGAGTGCACCATGTTTGGTGTCTCTGCCGCGTTCAGGGAGAGGTCTTCCGGAGGGCACACCGCGTGCACGGCCGATCGCGGACGGAAACTGGCCGCATCGATTCCTAGGGTGGCCGGCATGAGCGATATCCAGCCCTTCCGTATCGATGTCCCGCAGGCCGAGCTCGACGACCTGCGGGACCGGCTCGCGCGTACCCGGTGGGCGCCCGACCTGCCCGACACCGGCTGGAGCTACGGGGTGCCGACCGGGTACCTGCGCGCGCTCGCCGGGTACTGGTGCGACGGGTTCGATTGGCGCGCCGCCGAATCCGCGCGCAACGCCCGGCCCCAGTTCCGGACCGTGATCGACGGGCAGCTGCTGCATTTCACCCATGTCCGCTCGCCCGAGCCGGACGCGCTGCCGCTGGTGCTGGTGCACGGCTGGCCCTTCACCGACTTCGGCGCGACCATCGGCCCGCTCACCGATCCCCGCGCCCACGGCGGGGATCCGGCCGACGCCTTCGACGTGGTCGTGCCCACGCTGCCCGGGTTCGGGTTCTCCGGGCCGACCCGGCGGGCCGGGCAGGCGGCGACCGAGCACGCCGCGGAACTCGTCGCCGAGCTGATGCGGCGGCTGGGCTACGCGCGCTACGGCGCCCAGGGCGGGGACGCCGGGTCCTTCGTGGCGCCCCAGCTCGGCCGCCTCGACCCCGAGCGCGTCGCGGGCGTGCATCTCAACGCGGCCCTCACCATTCCCGCCTGGGACGACGACGGCGCCGGGTACAGCGACGCCGACCGCGAGCAGCTCGCCGCCCTGCGGGACTGGAGCAGCCGCGACACCTCCGCCTACGCCGCGGTGCACGGCACGCGCCCCCAGACCCTCGCGCACGCCCTCACCGACTCGCCCGCCGGGCTGCTGGCCTGGATCGTCGACGTGGTCAACACCTACAAGGATCCCGCCGCCGCGCTGCCCGAGGACTCCCTGGATCGCGACGCCCTGCTGGCCGAGATCACGGTCCTGTGGCTGACGGGTACCGCGGGGTCCTCGTTGCGCCTGTACAAGGAGTCCGGGCAGTGGGGCGCCGACCTGCCGAGTTCGGGAGTGCCGACCGCGGTGGCGCGCTTCCCCGGCGATTCGACCATCCGCGGGCTCGCCGCGAAACAGAACAACCTGGTGCGCTGGACCGAGTTCGGTCGCGGCGGGCACTTCGCCGCGATGGAGGCGCCGGACCTGCTGGTCGGCGACATCCGCGCGTTCTTCCGCGACCTGCGCTGAGCGGCGGGGCCGGGGCGTCGCGACCCGGCCCCGCCGCCGGTCAGCGCGCGGTGACGTCGTCCAGGCTCGCGTGCCTGTGCAGGCGGCCCTCGGCGTCGAGCTCGAGGACGACGTCGATCCCGAGCCGCGCGAGGAACGCGTGGTCGTGGCTGACCACGAGCAGCGCGCCCCGGTAGGCGTCGAGGGCCTCGGCCAGATGCTCGACACTGGCGATGTCGAGGTTGTTGGTCGGCTCGTCGAGGACGAGCAGCTGGGCGGGTGGTTCGGCCAGCAGCAGCTTGGCCAGCGCGACCCGGAACCGTTCGCCGCCGGACAGGCTGCCCACCGGACGGTCGGCGGCGTCGCCGCGCAGCAGCAACCGGGCCAGCTGGTTGCGGACCGTGTTGGGCGTGGCGCCGGGCGCCACCGCGCGCACGTTGTCCAGCGCGCCGGCGTGGTCGTCGAGCCCGTCCAGGCGCTGGGGCAGGTAGCCGACCCGGTCGGTCTCGAGGGTCCCCGACGGCCTGCCCGGCTCGGCGGGGCGGCCGTGCACGAGCTGTGCGAGCAGGGTCGACTTGCCCGACCCGTTCGGCCCGACCAGCGCCACCCGTTCCGGCCCCTGGATCACCACCGTGTGCCCGCCCCCGCGCAGTTCGGCCAGCCGCCGGCCGCGCGGGACGTCCGGGTCGGGCAGGGTCAGGTGGATGTGCTCGTCGGCGCGCACCCGCGCGTCGGCGGCATCCACCGCGGCCTGTGCCGAGCGGACCTTCTCGTCGAGGGTGCCGCGCAGCGCGCCCGCCGAGTTCTGGGCGCGGCTGGCCCGGTTGCCCGCCAGGATCTTCGGGATCCCGCCGTCGCGCGCGGTCTTGCGGGCGGTGCGTTCGCGGCGGGCCAGGGTGGTCTCGGCCTCGACACGCTGGCGTTTCTCGGCCTTGAGGGTCTGCTGCGCCGCGCGGGCGGCCTGCGCGGCGGCGGCCTGTTCCTGGTCGAGATGCGCCCGCCAGGCGCTGTAGGGGCCGCCGAAGGCGGTGAGGCTGCCCGCGTGCAGCTCGGTGGTGGTGTCCATGTGCTCGAGGAGCTCGAGGTCGTGGCTGACCACCACCAGGGTGCCGGGCCAGTCGTCGACGAACTCGGCCAGCCGGGCCCGCGTCGGCCGGTCCAGGTTGTTGGTCGGTTCGTCCAGCAGGGTGATCGGGGTGCGCCGCAGCCGCAGCCCGGTGAGGGCGACCAGCATGGCCTCGCCGCCGGAGAGCTCGGCCACCCGCCTGCCGAGATCGCCCGCGCCGAAGCCGATCCGGTGCAGGGTCTGTTCGGCGCGGGCCTCGATGTCCCAGTCGTCGCCGATGGTCTCGAAGTGCCGCTCGTCGGCATCGCCCGCCGAGATGGCGGCCAGCGCGCGCAGGATCGGGTCGATGCCGAGCAGCGCGGCGACGGTCGTGTCGCGGCGCAGGGTGAGCGTCTGGGGCAGGTAGCCGACCTCGCCCTCGGTGTCGATCCGTCCGGAGGTGGGCCGCAGTTCGCCGGCGATCAGGCGCAGCAGGGTGGACTTGCCCGCGCCGTTGCGGCCGACCAGTCCGGTGCGGCCGGTGGTGAAGGTGCCGTCGACCGAGGACAGCGCGACGGTGCCGTCGGGCCATTCGTAGCTCAGATCGCGCAGCGTGACAGTGGGTTTGGTGGACATGCTGGTCGTCTTCCTTCCGCCCGTCGCGGCGACGGGCGTCACGGTGGTTCGGGTGACTTCCGGCCACAGCACATCCTCACCGGGAGGGGCGGGCCGACGCGGAACGAACACGCCGGTGGGGGACACGCAGTCGGAGATTGCGGTCGGAACGGCCGGTGCGGGCCGGGTGGCGCGCACCGACGGGAAGCCACCGGGGTTCGGTGGCTAGATTCTGTCGACCTCGATCAGCACATCGGCCACGGTACCAGCCGGGCCGCGGCGACCGGTGGCCCCCGGCGCGCCGCGGCCCGGCGGGGCTCAGGCGAGGACGGTGCCCGGGCGGCAGCCTCGGGCGCGGATCCGGTCGGCGACCGAGAGCAGGCCGGCCGCCACGTCCCGGTATTCCTCGGCCAGGGCCCGGGTGTCCGCCATCCGTGCCCGCAGGAGCCTGCCGTCCGCGGCTCCCCGCGCCGCGCCCCGGACGGCCGCCAGTCCCGCGCCGGAGCTGCGGTCGCGCAGGGCGACCAGGTCGGTGAGGTGGTCGGCCAGGCGGCCGCGCAACGTGGTCGCGGCGTCGAGGTGCCGTTGGTCGAGCACGATGCCCGAGGCGAGGGCGGCGGGCGCGGACGGCGGTGTGGCGGGGGAGCGCAGGTCGGCCTCGACGCGCTCGGCGAACCCGTCGAGGTCGGCCAGGACGCGCCCGCCGCCGATCTCCACGGCGGTGATCCAGCGCCGGGCCGCGTCGAGGTAGGTGTCGAAGGTGCCGGTGGCGTCGGGGTCGGCGGCGAGGAGACCGTCGACCGCGGTATCGAGATGTCGCAGGCCCGCCGACAGCCGCTCGGTGACGGTCAGGCATTGCCGGATCAGGCCGGTCGTCCGGGCATGGATCCCGATCGGGTGCATCTGCATCGCGACATTCAACCATTGTGAAACCAACGGGATTCGCAATTTCGGGTTGTCGTGTGTGACAGGTTACTCCGCCGGATCCCGTTGGGGCGCGGGACAACTCATCGCGCCCCGGGTCGCACGATCATGAGGATCACCACGACGGTCCAGAGCAGGTTGTAGATCCCGGCCAGCATCGACAGCCTGCGCAGCCGGGCACCGTCGTCGGGCGAGTCGAGGGCCTCGCGTTGCAGCGGGTGGATGACCACGGCCAGCAGCGCGCCTGCCAGGAAGGTCAGCGCCATCGCGGCGAAGATCCAGATCTCGCTCATGCGGCCCTGGATCGTCGCCAGAGCGATCCCGAGCACCGGGACGAGCACCGCGAGCAGCGCGTAGCTCCCGGTGATCCGGTGGAAGGCCCTGGCCGCCGCGGCGTCGCGCACGTCGCCGGCTCCCGGCGCCGTGGTGACCGGCGCGTAGCGCGGGAACAGGCTGGCCGCGACCGCCGACCCGCCGATGAAGACGATGCCGGCCAGGACGTGCGCCGACAGCAGGATTTTCTCCACTACTCCTCCAACCTTCAGTGTGGTTGAAGCATAGCGGCGAGCTTCAGTTGTGTTGAAGGTTGTGGGTGACATCACCGGTGCGCGCGGCCGGAGCCCGCCCGGCTCAGCGGCGGACGCGGGTGAACGCGGCGGTCACCGCCGTGCCGATCTCGCGGTGGACGGGATCGGCGCCCGGCCCGAACAGGCGCGCGTCGACCTCGGCGATGACCCCCTCGGCGGAGCGGAGCAGGCGGTGACCGGCCGCGGTGAGCTCGATCGTCGAGGCCGACCCCGCCCGTGCCGTGCGGTCGCGCACCAGGCCGGCGGCGAGCATCGACTTCACGCCGGTGTGCACGCTCTGGACGCTGATCGCGCCCATGCGGGCCAGGTCGCTGAACGAGGCGCCCGGCACGCTGGCGATGTGCCCGAGCAGGGCCAGCCGCGAGATCGTCAGGCCGAGCGGGGCCAGCGCCGCGCCCAGTTCGGCCTCCACGCGATGCGCCAGCGTCAGCACCAGGACCGACGCGCTGACGGGAGGCGGGGCGGGGCGTTCTCGGTCGGCGGTCACCGGCCCATTTTCCCGCACCGCGGCGCGCGGGCGGGGAAGGTGGCCGTCAGGTGCGTTCGGCCAGGACGAGTCCGACGGCCGGATCGCCCACCTGGACGGGGCGCCCGAGCGGGGCGACGAGATCGTCCCAGGCATGGAAACCGGTCCGCCAGCCGTGTTCGGCCAGCCAGGTCTCCAGCGGTGGGGCGGATTCCTCCGGCGCGATCGGCGCGGCGCCGTCGCCGGTGACCAGCGCTCGCAGTTCGGTGTAGGCGGGCGAGTGCGGATCGACCGCGAACCGTCCGGTGCCGAAACGGCTTCCGGGCGCCGAGCATGCGGTGAGGTCCGCGTACACCCGCAGGCGGTGCGCCGGCGGCAGGTAGGGGAGCGCGCCCTCGTCGACCCAGTGCGTCGGCAGATCGTCCCGGAAACCCGCCGCCCGCAACGCCTCGACCCAGTCGGCCCGCAGGTCGACCGGAATCACCCGGCGGGCGCAGGTGGGCACGGCGCCGCCGGCGCGGAGCACGGGCTCCTTGAACGCGAACAGCTCGGGCAGGTCGAGTTCGAAGACGGTGACCTCCGGGGGCAGCCCCATGCGGAAGGCGCGCGTGTCGAGTCCCGCGCCGACCACGACGATCTGGCGCAGCCCCCGCTCGACCGCTTCGGCGACCCGGTCGTCGACCAGCCGCACCCCGACGCTGCGCCCGGCGAAGAACTGCTCGGCCAGCGCCTCGACCCGCGCCCAGCGTTCGGGGCCGCCGGGCAGCCGGGCGAAGTCGGTGCGGGCCGCCGCGACGAAGGCCGCGGCGAGCGGATCGTCGTAGAGGCGATCCGGGCGGGCCGACTCGGTCGCGCGGATGACGGCGACGCCGACCGCGGTGAGGGCGACCCCGGCGACGGGAACGTGTGTGCCGGACGTGCCGGACGTGCCGGACGTGCCCGACGGGCTGGACTCGGTCATGATTGCCTCCCCAAACTGACTTGCCGACCGGCTAGTGATTCCGGTCACGGCCACGACGCTATGCTTCTCCTAGCCGGTCGTCAAGTAAAAGGAAGAGGCGTGGACGGACGTCGCAGTGACACCAGGGAGCGCATCCGCGCCGTCGCGATGGAGCTGTTCTCCGAGCGCGGCTACGACAAGACCTCGCTGCGCGAGATCGCCGAACGCCTCGGCGTCACCAAAGCGGCGCTGTACTACCACTTCCGGACCAAGGAGGACATCGTCGCGAGCCTGTCCGACGACCTGCGCCGGGGCGTGGACGACATCGTGACCTGGGCGCAGGAGGCGCCACCCGGTCCCGACCGCGCCCGGCAGATCCTGCTGCGCTACAGCGCGCTGCTGCACGGGCTCGGCCGGGACATGATCCGCTTCTGGCACGAGAACCAGCCCGCGTTCCGCGACCTCGGCTTCGGGACGAGCCTGCGCTACCAGTTCCGGGTCCTCGCCGACCTGATGGTCGCCCCGAGCCGGGACCCGCTGGCGATCTACCGGGCGCGGCAGGCGCTGCTGGCGATCAGCTGGAGCCTGTCGATGATGGGCGATCTCGAGCTCGACGACGACGTCCTGCACCGGGAGGCGGTGCGGATCGGCACCGGCATCCTCGGATCACCCGGCGAGTGACCGCCGGTCCTCCACGAAGGGGCCGGCCCGGTCGTCGTGCGGACGACAGGCGGTGGCGTGCCGGTGTCGAGGACGGACAGGGCCCGAACGGGTTCAGTCGAGGCAGAACTCGTTGCCTTCCGGGTCGGCCATGACGATGAAGCCCGCGCTCATCGGCGGCGCCGGTTCGAAGCGGCGCACCCGGGACGCGCCGAGGCCGACGAGGCGGGCGCACTCGGCCTCGAGGGCGGCCATCCGGTCCTCGCCGTGCAGGCCGGGGGCGGCGCGGACGTCGAGATGCACGCGGTTCTTGGCGACCTTGTCCTCGGGGACCTGCTGGAAGAACAGGCGCGGCCCCCGGCCCTCCGGGTCCTCCACCGCGGAGTTGGTGTTGCGCTGCTCGGGCGGCACGCCGACCTGTGCGAGGAACCGATCCCAGGCGTCGAGGGGGTCGGTGCCCTCGGGAACGTCGACGCCGGGCGGGCCCGGGTGCACGTATCCCAGGGCGTCGCGCCAGAACGTCGACAGGGCCCGCGGGTCGTGGGCATCGAAGGTGATCTGGATCTCTCGGCTCATGCTCGTGATGCTAGGCGCGCGGTCCGACAGATCCCGGACGGTCCCGCTCACGGTGAGCCGAAGGGTGTTCGCCGGCCCTTCGCGTCCGCACACTGGCCCGCGTTGGAGAGTTCGTCACTGACGCGAGGGAGACGCGCGATGACCACCGAAACCCGTACCACCCTGAATGAGGTCGACATCGACGCCGTGGGCGGCCTGATCGAGGCCGTCCGGACCGATCCGGCCAAGGGACACACCACCTGGGCGGCGCACGTGCGGTGGAACGGCGCGTTCGCCTCCTCGGCGACGATCCGCTCGTTCGACCCCGTCCCGTCCGACGAGCCGCCCGCCCTCGGCGGCGGCGACACCGCGCCCAACCCCGTCGAGCAGCTGCTCGCCGCGCTGGGCAACTGCCTCGCCGTGGGCTACGCCGCGAACGCCACGGTCGCGGGGATCGCGATCGAGGACCTGCGCATCGACCTGCGCGGCGACCTCGACCTGCAGGTCTTCCTCGGATTGTCCGAGGGGCACGCCGGTTTCGAGACCATCACGGCCACGGTGCGCCTGGACTCCGACGCGACGCCGGAGCAGCTGGCCGACCTGCACGCCAAGGTCGCGGCCAGCTCGCCGGTCGGGCACACGCTGCGGCACGCGGTGCCGCTGGAGATCGTCGCGGGATAGGCGCCCGGGCAGCCGTCACCAGGCCTCGATGATCGGCGTGCCGGGGTCGTGCAGGTCCCACCGCTCGGTGAGGCGGTGCAGGCGGGCGGGGGTCGCGATGCCACGGACGGCGGCGATCCGGCCCGCCCGCGTCTCGAGCACGAGGATGCCCCGGACGCGCCGGTCGACGAGGGCGATCATCGCGGGCGAACCGTTGACCAGCGCGGCGTGCATCGTCGCGGTGCCGCCGGCGAGCGCGCGTTTGGCGGGGGTCGGGGCGAAGCCCGCGCGGACGGCGCGAGCGATCCGGCCCGGGGTGTCGTAGCGGAGCAGCCGGCGGAGCCCGCCGAGACCGGCCCCGTCGGAGGTGCCGGTCGCGTCCTCGGTGAGCAGGGCGACCAGGCGGTCGGTGCGGCCCGAGGACGCGGCGGCGACGAAGGCTTCGACGATGCGCCGCGCCTCCGCGCGGTCGACATCGGTGTCGTGGCGGGCGGCCGCGACGCGACGCCGGGCCCGGTGCGCGTGCTGCTGACTGGCCGACTCGGTGATGCCGAGGATGGCCGCGATCTCGGCGTGGGAGTACGAGAACGCCTCGCGCAGAACGTAGACCGCCCGCTCGGTGGGGGTGAGGCGTTCCATGAGCAGCAGCACGGCCAGGGTCACCGACTCGCGCTGTTCGGCGGTGTCGGCGGGGCCGAGCATGGGGTCGCCGTCGAGCAGCGGTTCGGGCATCCACGCGCCGACGGCCCGCTCGTGCCGCGCGCGGGCCGACCGGAGCCGGTCCAGCGCGAGGTGGGTGACGATCGTGGTCAGCCACGCCTCGGGGACCGCGATGTGCTCACGGTCGGCGGCCTGCCACCGCAGGAACGCGTCCTGGACCGTGTCCTCGGCGTCAGCGGCCGAGCCGAGCAGACGGTAGGCCAGGGAGGCCAGCCGGTGCCGGCTGGCCTCGAAACGCGCCACGGTGGCAGTGTCCACGCGCACGACTCTAGGCGGCGACCGCGCCCGGTCGGGCAGGCGCCGCGGCGTCGAGGCGATGGGCGCGCCGCAGCGTGCCGACGCCGGGATGCCCCACGTTCCAGGCGGCGCCGCGCAGGATCGCGGCCTTCACCCACGCCGCGGGCCTGCCGCGCAGCGACCACGTCGACTCCGCCGCGCCGTCGACGAGCTGGAAGATCGCGTCCCGGCGGCCGAGCGAGATGTGGTTGCCGACGTAGGCCAGCGAGGTCGTACGGACGGTCCGGCCGGTCCGGTCGCCGATGATCGCGGCGGTGGCCTGCATGCCGGTGAAACCGGCCGACGCGCACGACATCGGCAGCGGGCGCCCGTTGTCGCCGACGACGAACACGGCGTCCCCGGCGACGTAGACGTCGGGGTGCGAGACCGACCGCATCTGCCGGTCGACCCGGATCCGGCCGTCCTCGGCCACCGCGAGCCCGGCGGCCGCGGCGATCGGGTGCGCGGCGAAACCGGCCGCCCACACCGTGACATCGGCCGCGAGGGCGGTGCCGTCGGCGGCGATCGCGCCGTGTGCGCCCACCCGGGTGATCGCGGTGTGCTCGCGCACCGTGATCCCGAACCGGTCGACGGCGCGCGCGAGGTGGCGACGGGCCCGCTCGCCCAGCCACCCCCCGAGTTCGCCGCTGGTCACCAGGTCCACCCGCAGGTTCGGCCGGGCTTCGGCGATCTCGGTGACGGTTTCGATCGCGGTCAGGTTGCCGCCGACCACGAGGACCCGCCCGCCGTCGGGCAGGCCGTCCAGGCGGGCGCGCAGGCGCAGCGCCGACGGGCGCGCGGCCACCGGGAAGGCGTGCTCGGCCACGCCGGGAACGTCGTGCCCGGCGGCGGCGCTGCCCAGGGTGTACAGCAGCGCGTCGTAGCCGAGGGTCTCCGGGCCGTGCCCGCCCGTGATCGCGACGGTCCGCCGGTCGGGATCGAGGCCGGTCACCCGCGCCACCCGGAACCGGATGCCGGTGCCCGCGAAGATGTCCGCCAGCGGCCTGCGCGGCAGGTCGCGTCCGGCGGCGAGCTGATGCAGGCGCAACCGTTCCACGAAGTCGGGATCGGCATTGACGACCGTGATCTCGAAATCGTCCGCGTGGAGCCGGCGGGCCAGGTAACCGGCCGAGTAGGCCCCGGCGTAACCGGCCCCGAGGACGACGATGCGGTGCTTCATGGTTCGCTCCTGTCTGGTTCGCGTGCACCTTGAACGGGGCGGCGCGCGAATTCCTGACAGCGCCTCGGCGTGATGTGGGTCACAGGTCGATCGGCGCCGGCCGGCGCGGTGCGGCGCGCGATCGCGGACCCGGCCGCCGCGCCGACGAGATCAGCGAAACGACCAGTCCGGCAACGGTTCCCGCGCGGCCAGCCACTCGGCCGGCACTCCGCGCGCGCCCGCCCGGTCGCCGACGCCGGTGTGCGCGGCCACGATCCCGCCGACGATCGCCGCCGTGGTGTCGGCGTCCCCGCCCGCCTCCACGCACGCGGTGACCGCGGCCGGATAGTCGCGCAGATGGGTCGCGGCCGCCCACAGCGTGAACGGCACCGTGTCCTGGGCGCTCACCTGCGCGCCGTTGCCGAGCTCGTAGGCGGCCTCGGCGACCGTCGCCCCGAGCAGTGCCCGGGCGCGGCGGATGCCCGACGCGGTGCGGCCGTCGATCAGACAGGGGTCGACGGCGTCGAGCAATTCCGCTGCGTCGCATCCGCTCTCGCGGGTCGCGGCGGCGTGACAGGCGGCCACCGCGACCGCCATGGCGCCGATCACGGCCTCCGCGTGCCGGTGCGTGATCTCGGCCGAGCGCGCCGCCTCGGCCGCCGCGCGATCCGGCTCCCCGGCGAACCAGGCACCCAGCGGCGCGACCCGCATCGCCGCCCCGTTGCCCCACGACCCGCGCCCGTCGAAGAGCGCGCCCGCCGCCTCGGCCCACGGGAGACCGTCCCGGATGCGGTGCAGTACGGCGACGGTCCCGCCGCTGTAGCCGCGATACGGCTCGCAGCGGTCGGCGAACACGGCAGCCAGCGCGTCGCGGTCGACCGACCCGCGATCGTGTAGTTCGGTGTAGACCGACGCGGCCATTTCGGTGTCGTCGGTCCACGGCCAGGGGGCGGCGGGTGGACGACCGGCGAGGAGATCGGGCACGGAACTGCCCGGGACGAAGAACTGGGCGCCCAGCGCGTCACCGACGGAGAGACCGTCGAGACTGTCGCGGGCGGCGGAGCGATGACGCGGCATGTCCGCGTCATCGTGCCATATCCGCGCGCGGACGGCACCGCCCCGGGTCGGTTGTCATCGCGGTTGGCTGGGATCCTCGGGATCGCGCAGCGCGTCGCGTTCGTAGCCCGCGCGCGTTGACCTGTTCGTGCCCAGGGCCGCGACCTGATCGGGCACCATCCGGCGGTACACCGCGGACCGCAGCAGGTCGGGCAGCAGGCCGGCGGCGCGGACGAGGAGGCCGACATAGCCGGGGACGGTCACGTCGAAGCGAGGCCGCTCGATCACCGCCGCCACCGCCCTCGCGACCTGTTCGGGGGTCAGCCGCGCGACGGCGCCGGAGGAGGTCCCCGCGGCGAGCCGGGTCTCGACGACGGTCGGCATCACCACCGAGAGCTCGACGCCGCTGCCGCGCAGTTCGGCCCGCACGGCGGACAGGTAGCCGTACACCCCGTGTTTGGTCGCGGCGTAGGTGGCCTCGCCGGGCGGGGCCAGCTTGGACGCCGCCGAGGCCACCGTGACGATGTGACCGCGTCCGCGCTCGCGCATCCGCGGCGCGGCCAGGCGCACCCCGCGGATGACCCCGTGCAGATTGACCTCGAGCTGCCGGTGCGTGGCCTGGTCGGACTCCTCGTCGAAGGGGCCGACCCACATCACCCCGGCGTTGTTGACCAGCACGTCGATCGGCCCCCACCGCGCCTCGACCGCGTCGAGGAAGGCGCGGAACGAGCCGGAGTCGGTGACGTCGAGCCCGAATCCGGCCGTCTCGCCGGGCAATCCGGCCGCGGCCGTGGACGCCGCCGCCGCGTCGAGGTCGCCGAGGGCCACCCGGTGGCCGGCCGTGGCGAGCTGCGCGGCGACGGCCAGCCCGATTCCTCGCGCGGCGCCGGTCACGGCGATCACCCGCCCGCGCGGCTGTTCCGATCGACCCATCGGGTCTCCTCCTGTCGGCGAACTATCTGACATGTCGGCATGTCAAAAGTTGCGTCGAGTATGGCACAGCCGGGGCGGGAGCGGGCGCGGTCAGTCGCGATCGCCGGGGGCGCGCAGGCTCGCCGAAGCGGCCAGGAACAGGCGCGCGCACACCGTGGTGAGGACCCGCGGCGACTGCCGCATGCCGGTCATGAGCCAGTCCACCAGCAGGTTGTTCACCGCGCCGGACAGGGCGACCGCGGTCAGCTGGGGTTGCTCGTCGCGCGCGTCGATGCCCGGCCGGCTCGCCCAGACGGTGACGATGAGATCGGCGAACGCGCGAAGGACGCCGTGGCGCAACTCCTCGAGCTCGGGGGAGACGCCGACCACCTCGATCAGGACGACCCGGGCCCGGCGCGGATCCTCGGTCAGCTGGGCGATGAACGCCCCGAGACCATCGCGGGCGGCGGCCGCGTCGTCGTCGCCCGCCGCCGTGATCGCGGCCTCGGTGACCGCGCGCAGGGTGGCGACGAGCTCGGAGTAGAGCGCGGCGAGGGCGGCGCGCCGATCGCGGAACGACTCGTAGAAGTAGCGCTCGGTCAACCCGGCCGCGTCGCAGATCTGCTTGACCGAGGTCGCCGCGAAGCCCTGGGTACCGAACAGCTCGAGCGACGCCTCGAGCACCGCCGCGCGGCGGGCGCGGGTGCGCTGCTCGGCGGACATGCCGGAGTAGCGCCGTCCGGTGCCGGAACCGCCTGCGGCTGCCATGGGTCGGGAGGTCCTTCCGGTCGGGACACGTCGGCACCACTCTGCCACGGCCTCCGCGCCGCCCGCGCCGAGCGGGGCGCCCGCGCCCGCAGGTCCCGCGACCCCTACGCGCTAGCTCGCCGGCGCCGGGACGGTGAAGCGGCCCGCGTTGTCCGCCGCCCAGCGGGCGAAGGTCGTCGCGGGCGCGCCGGTGATGTCGGCGACGGCGGTGAGCGGGAGCAGGTCGGGGTCCGGATCGAAGCCGAGCAGCACGTTGTCGACGTACCAGGCGGCGCGGTCACCCATCGCGGGGGCGAACGCGGCCACCGCCTCGTCCCGGGTGGCGGGCAGGCACGGGATCGGCCGGCCCAGCGCTTGCGCGAGCTGCTCGACGAGCTCGTCGCGGCGCAGGACCTCCGGGCCCGCCAGCGGGTACGCGCGGCCGAGATGGTCGTCGGACAGCAGCGCGGTGGCGGCGACCGCGGCGATGTCGTCCATGGCCACCGGCGCGCTCGCCGCGTCCGGGCGTGGCTCGCGGACCGCGCCGGTGTCGGCGATCTGCCGGGACCAGAACAGCGTGTTCTCCATGAAGTCGGCCGGCCACAGGTGGGTGAAGGCGATCCCGCTCGCCTCGACCGCCGTCGAGACGGTGCCCCACCAGCTCTCGGGCTCGCCGGACAGGTCGACCACGTGCCGCACGCCCGCACGCACGGCCGCCGCGAGGACCTCCTCGATCGTGTCCGGCGTGGGCGCCAGGTACACCCGCTCCACCCCCGCGAACGCGGCGGGCAGGCTGTCCGGCCGACGCAGGTAGCCCGTCACGACCTCCACGTCGGCGGGCAGCGCGGCCCGGCGCGGATCGGTGGTCAGCGCGCGCACGCCCGTGGCGCCGGCGGCCAGCAGGTGGTCGACGACCCGGCGGCCGATGTTCGCGGTCGCTCCGGTCACCAGGATGGTCATGGGGCCTCCGTCAGTGGCTCGACTTCTTGGGCTTCTTCTTGTATTTCGGCTTGTCGTGGTCGGGTTCCCACTCGTAGCCGGGGACGTTGCGCTCGCAGTAGCTGTTGTCGACCACGACGTCGCCGCGGTCGAGTTCGCACCAGCGTTCGGTGCGGGCGCACGAGGTCGCGCCGCCCGCCGCGAGCAGGGACAGGGTGAGCACCGCGAGGGCGGTGCGGGTGCGCGTGGTCATGCCGGCTCGTCTCGGTGCGGGGTCACAGGTCACGGTGGTCGATCCTTCGGACCGAGAGAAGGTTAACCGGCAGAACGGGTTTCGTGGGCGGGAGCGCGCCTCAGGCGCTTTGATCCGGCCGGTCGGACAGCCCGAGCCGCAGGTGCTCGCTGTGGTAGATCGCCTCGTCGAGCAGCTGTGCCACGTGGTTGTCGTAGAGGCTGTAGACGATGCTGCGGCCGGCGCGGGTGCCGACCACGAGGCCGAGATTGCGCAGCAGCCGCAGCTGGTGCGAGACGGCGGACTGTTCCATGCCGATGGTCTCGGCCAGGGTCGACACCGCCATGGGCTCGCGCGCCAGCTCGATGAGGATCATGAGCCTGCTGGGGGTGGCCAGTGCCTGCAGGGTGGTGGCGACGCGGGACAACGCCTCGGCGTCCAGACGCGGGAGCGCCTCGTCGCGCCCGGTCGTTCCGTGTCCCATGGGGGCAGCATACTCGAGTAACGAATGAAGACGTGTTCATGTGTTCTGGTATGGTCGGCCGCGTCGATCACGTCCGGGGAGGTTCCGATGTCAGTCGCGACGCAGGTCGCCCACCACCGCACCGCCCCGCCGGCGCCGCCGCCGGGGCGTGCCCGCTTCCTGGCCCTCGCCGAGGTGCGCTGGGCGCTGCTGGCGCTCGGCCTGTTCGCGCTCGGCGGCGTCGCGCAGCTCGCCGGCGCCCCCGCGTGGTCGTGGTGGGCGCTGTACCTCGGCTGCTGCGCCGCGGGTGGATGGGAGCCCGCGGCCGCGGGCATCGGGGCCCTGCGGCAGCGGACCCTCGACGTCGACCTGCTCATGGTGGTGGCCGCGGCCGGCGCGGTCGCGCTCGGGCAGATCACCGACGCCGCGCTGCTGATCGTCATCTTCGCGACCTCGGGCGCGCTCGAGGCGTTCGCGACCGCCCGCACGGAGGACGCGGTACGCGGCCTGCTCGACCTCACGCCCGACACCGCGACCCGCCTGCGCCCCGACGGCCGCGAGGAGACCGTTCCCGCACGGGATCTCGCGGTGGGCGACCTGATCCTGGTACGGCCGGGCGAACGCATCGCCGCCGACGCGAGTGTCGTCGCGGGCGGCAGCGAGGTCGACCAGTCGACCATCACCGGCGAGTCCCTGCCGGTCGACCGGACCGCGGGCGACGAGGTGTTCGCCGGCACCCTCAACGGCACCGGCTCGCTGCGGCTGCGGGTGACCCGCCGGGCCGAGGACTCGGTCGTCGCCCGCATCGCGGCGCTGGTCGAGGAGGCGGCACGGACCGAGTCGCGCACCCACCTGTTCGTGCAGAAGATCGAACAGCGCTACTCGCTCGGCATGGTCGCGGTGACTCTCGCGGTCTTCGCCGTACCCCTGGTCTTCGGGGCGACGGTGACCGACGCGCTTTTGCGCGCCATGACCTTCATGATCGTGGCCTCCCCGTGCGCGATCGTGCTCGCGACGATGCCGCCGCTGCTCGCGGCGATGGCCAACGCCGGACGGCACGGTGTCCTGGTGAAGTCCGCCGTCGTGATGGAGGGCCTGGCCGCCGTCGACACCGTCGCCTTCGACAAGACCGGCACCCTCACCCACGGGACGCCCGCGTTCGGCGAGGTCCACGTCCTCGCACCGGAATCGGACACCGACCGGCTCCTGGCGGCGGTGGCGGCCGTCGAGCGGTACAGCGAGCACCCCGTCGCCCGGGCGATCACCGCGACCGCACGGTCCCGCGGGCTCACTCTGCCCGAGGTCACGGACTTCGCCGCCCGACCGGGCCGCGGCGTCCACGGTACGGTCGAGGGCCGGGTCATCGCCGTCGGCGCCCCACGGGAGTACCCGCCCGGCCCGGTAGGCGCCCCGGTCGTGGCGGACCTCGCGGCGCGTGGTCACACGGCCGTCGTCGTCCACCGCGACGGCCGGCCCGCGGCGATCCTGTCCGTCGTCGACACGCTGCGCGCCGACGCGGCGCGGGCGGTCGCCGCGACGGCCCGGCCGCCGATCACCGGCACCGTCCTGCTGACAGGGGACAACCCGGCGAGCTCGGCGCGCGTCGCCGCGGCGGTCGGCATCGCGCGGGTACACGCGGATCTCCTGCCCGTGGACAAGGTCGCGCTGGTGCGTGAGCTCCAGGAGCAGGGCAGGCGGGTCGCCATGGTCGGCGACGGGGTCAACGACGCGCCCGCGCTGGCCGCGGCGGGCACCGGTATCGCCCTGGGGCGCACCGGGGCCGACCTGTCCCGGCAGACCGCCGACACCGTCGTCCTGGGCGACGACCTCACCGCCGTCCCCGCCGTCCTGGCCCTGGCCCGCCGCGCCCGTCGCGTCGTCGACGCGAACCTGGTGATCGCGGGGGTGTTCATCGCCGTGCTGTCGGTCTGGGATCTCGTCGGGCACCTGCCGCTGCCGCTCGGCGTCGCCGGACACGAGGGTTCCACGGTCATCGTGGGGCTCAACGGCCTTCGCCTGCTGCGCCGCCGCGCGTGGACGCCGGACTAGGGTCTCGTCACCGCTCGGCCAGGCGCAGCAGCGCGGCGCGCAGGTCCGGGCGGACGCCGCCCGCGTCGAGTTCGAGCAGCGCGGTCTCGGCGACGGCGGCGACGAGCAGCACGGCCACCGGCGCCGGGTCGGACCAGCCGATGGCCGCCAGGTCCGCGGCGGCCAGCTCGGCGGCCGCGGCGTTGCGCGAGGCCACCTCGGCGCCCAGTCCGGCGTCGGTGCGCGCCTGCACCAGCAGACCCTTGGTGGCCGGGTCGCCCAGGCACCCGTCGAGATAGACCTCGATGCCCGCGCGCAGGCGCCCCGCGCCCGGCGGGAGCCCGTCGATCGCATCGCGGACCCGCGCGAACAGCGTGTCGTGGAACTCCCGGTGCAGGGCGAGGAGATAGTCCTCGCGGCTGGGCCAGTGCTGGTAGAAGCTGCCCTTGGCCATGCCCGCGCCCGCGGTGATGGCGTTGACGGAGACCTTGCCGAGGTTCTCCGTGCCGAGCAGGGCGCGGCCCGCGTCGAGCAGGGCCCGCCTGCCGGGTTCGGGGGATCTCATCGACGTACCTCTCCACGAGCGCGCAGGAACGGCACCACCGTATCCAGGAACAGATCCGGTGCCTCGCAGAAGGGTTCGTGGCGCGTCGCCAGCACGGCGACCTCGGCGCGGGGGAGCGCCCGCGCGACGCCCCGGCGGTTGAGCGGCCACGGGTTGATCGGATCCCGGCGGCCCCACACCACCTGCACCGGCACCGTGACCGGCAGCGGTGCCCGCGCGGCGAGATCGAGGTCGGGATCGGCGATCGTGCGCCACAGCGCGCGATACACCGCCAGCCGCACCGGGTCGGCCGCGGTCCGCCCGGCCCGTGCCAGCGCGTCGCGCACCCCGCCGCGGTCGGGTGGGCCCAGATACAGCCGGGCGGCCGGTACCACGGCCCGCTTCGCCACCGCCTCCGCGGACATGAACCGCGACATCGCCCGGACCAGCGGCCCGTGCGGCACGAACCCGGCCGGTTGCACCAGGATCGCGCCGAGCAGCCGATGTGGTTCCCGCTCGGCGAGCCGGATGGCCGCGTAGCCGCCGACACTGTTGCCGACGACCGTCACCGGCCCGAATCCGTGCTCGTCCTGGAGCGCCGCCAGGACGAGCGCCGCGACGCCCGGCAGGGCCGGCGAGGTCACGGCCTCGGGATCGGGGACGCGCGAGTCGCCGAAGCCCGGCCAGTCGAGCGCCGCGACCGACCACTCCGCGCCGAGCGCGGGCAGGATCGGCGCGAAGTCGCGGTGGTCGCCCGGATTCGCGTGCAGCAGCAACACTCCGGGCGCGGTGCCCGGCGTGCGACCGCTCAGGTGTACCGCGACCGAGCCCAGTTCGGTCTCCACCACTATCCGCATTCGTGCCTCCCGAGAAGTGCGGTCCCCACTCCGAGGGTACGGATGACCGACCGGTCGGTCAAGCGATCGCCGATAAATCGATGGCGGCGCCGGGGGAGCGGGCTCTACGGTGTCCGCATGTCGTCGTGTAGCTGCTTCCAGCGTTTGCGGACCCGCCGGGCTCTGGCCCGCTAGCGGACGCAGGCGACTCCACCTCTCCCCGCGTTCGCGGGCGCGCCCAGGGCCCTTCGAGACCTGTTTCCTCTCGAAGACCCGAAAGGGCTGCCGCCATGGCGCACAACCATTCCTCCCGCAGGTCCGGGTACGGACATCACGCTCACACCCGGGCCGGGGCCGCCGGGGGCCGTCACGCACCGCGCGACCGCCGCCGCGAACTGTCCCAGAACTTCCTCGTCGACCGCCGTGCCGTGGACCTGATCGTGCGGGCCGCCGATCCGCGCGGCCGCGTGCTCGAGCCGGGCGCGGGGGCGGGCATCCTCACCCGCGCGCTCGCCGGGCGCGGTGCGGCGGTCACCGCCTACGAGATCGACCACCGGCTGGCGGCGACGCTGGCCGCACGGTGTCGCGGGGACGAGCGGATCCGGGTGATCCGCGGCGACTTCCTGCGGGCGCGACCCCCGCGCGAGCCGTTCGCGGTGGTGGGCAACATCCCGTTCTCGGCGACGGCCGGGATCGTCGACTGGTGCCTGGCCGCACCGGGACTCACCTCGGCGACCTTGGTCACCCAGCTCGAGTACGCGCGCAAGCGCACCGGCGACTACGGCCGCTGGAGCCTGCGCACGGTCGCGACCTGGCCGTGGTTCGACTGGGAACTGGCGGGCCGCGTCGGCCGGGACTGCTTCCGGCCGGTGCCGTCGGTCGACTCCGGCGTCCTGCGCCTGACCAGGCGGCCGCGACCGCTGGTGGCCGACCGGCGTGCCTACACCGGCCTGGTCCGGCTCGGATTCACCGGAATCGGGGGATCGGTGCGGGCCTCCCTGCGGACCCGCTGTCGCGGCGTCGACGCGGCGCTCGCCCACGCCGGCATCGCCCCGCACGCGGTCGTCGGCCACGTACACCCCGAGCAGTGGGTTCGCCTCGCCGAGGTCTTGACGGTGTGATTCCACCGAAGTGGCGCTCCTTCCCGGCAGGGGAGGAGCGCCACCGGGGCGACCCTCGCCGAACCGGGGGAGTGGGGCGCCGGCTCGCGATCGGGATGCCGGGCAGGGGGATCGCGCACCCCGGACCCGCGTCCCGCAGCCCGTACCGCGATCGGCAAAGCTCCACCGAAGACGCTTCGGTAAATTCCATGTTGATACTCAGATATGCGCATCTAACTATATAGTTCTCTCACCAACCTGCCGCCGCCACAAACACACCCCTGCCCAAAAACGGCTCAGGACAGGGGAGCCCGGGCCTGCGATGAGTTTCGCCGCGGGAGGTCGTCGGAACTGATATCGGAGCGAACGGAAGGACGATCATGGCTGTCGAGACCACGAACCTGGACATCTACGGGAACGCGCCGCTGGAGTGGTCGCGGGCGCGGGCGGCGTTGCACGGCTTCGTCGCGCAGCCGCAGCAATCGGTGTTCCTCGGCACCGTGGGGCCGGACGGGCGGCCGCACACCACCGGCGTCGGCGCGGTGTGGCTGGACGACGGTGTGTACGTGGTGAGCGGGCTGAAGACCCGCAAGTCCCGGAACCTGGCGGCGAACCCGGCCTGCACGGTCGCGTTCGCGCTCGCGGATCTGGACGTGGTGGTCGACGGCACGGCCGCCGTCGTCCGTGACGGCGAGACCCTGGAACGGGTCGCGCGCTACTACCGGGACAACGGCTGGCCCGTGGAGGCGCGCGACGGCGCCTTCACCGCGCCCTACAGCGCGCCGAGCGCCGGACCCGCGCCCTGGCACCTGTATTTCATCACCCCGGAATCGGTCGTCGGTGTCGCGACGGCCGAGCCCTACGGCGCCACCCGGTGGACGTTGCGCTGAGCGCGCACGTCCTGGAACAGGCATGATGGCGACATGGCCTGGTCATCGCCGAGCTCGCCGTCCCGCGTCGCCGTCACCGCCGTCGTCGCGGGGGTGACGGCGCTTCTGCTGTGGGGCGAGTACGCCAGCTGGCGGGCCTCGCGCAGGCTGACGGGCGCGGCCGAGGGGCCGGACGAGGTGGTCGTGGTCCTCGGGTTCCGCAACCAGGCGCCCCGCGCGAACCTGGTGAACCGCGGGCGGGTCCGCGCGGGACTCCGGTCGCGGGACCCGGGCGCGCGGACGAGCCGGCTGATCTTCACCGGCGGCGCGGTCGCGGGCGAGGTCAGCGAGGCCGAGCTGATGGCGGGCTACGCGCGCAGGCTCGGTTACACGGGCCCGGTCGAGACGGAGACGGAGTCGCGGTCGACGTGGGAGAACATCGCCAACGTCGAGCCCCTGCTCGAGTCCGCCGACCGCATCAAGATCGTCTCGGACGCGCCGCACGCGGCGCGTGCCCGCCGCTATCTGCTGCGGCGGCGTCCCGATCTGGCCGCCCGGCTGGTCCGTGGCGAGGACTACCGTTTCGGCGAGTCCATGCCCCTGAAGCCGGTGGTCGCCCTGCTCGACGCCTGGAAGCACCGGCGGGAATCCTGAGCGGCGGCGGGCTCGGTCACGACACCGGTTGTCCCGCGGGCTCGTCGGCCGGGACGGGGGCGGGGCCGGGATCGGTGGGCGCCAGGGCCAGGCGGACCCAGGTGTTGTTGACCGCGGACGCGCCGGAGAGGTAGTCGGTGCGGGCGGGGTCGTGCAGGAGGTTGACGTTGACGCCGGGATGGCCCGCGGCGACCGTCCAGCCGACGCCGGGGTCGTCGTGGCCCCAGCCGTGCGGGATGGCGACGACGCCGGGCCGGATGTCGGTGCTGATCTCGACCGGCACGGTGACGGTGCCGACGGCGGAGGTGACGGTGGCGCGGGCGCCCTCGGTGAGGCCGCGCCGGGCGGCGTCGTCGGGGTGGACGAGCACGGTGCAGCGGTCGCGGCCCTTGACCATCGAGGGGATGTTGTGCAGCCAGGAGTTGTTGCTGCGCAGGTGCCGCCTGCCGATGAGCTGTAGGTCGTAGCCCTCGGTGCCGGGCTGGTCGGCCTCGGCGAGGACCCTGGCGAGGGCGGCGCGGAAGTCGTCCGGCACGAGGTGGACCCGGCGGTCGCGGGTGCCGATGAGTCGGGGCAGGCGGGGGCGCAGGGGTCCGAGGTCGATGCCGCCGGGTGTGGCGCGCAGGCGGCGGATGGTGACGGCGTGCCGGCCGCGCCGGAGCAGGCCGTAGGGTCCGGTGGCGACGGCGGCCGCGGTGAGGCGCAAGGGGGTGAGCTGGGCGAACAGCGCGTCGAGGACGCGGCCGGTGAGCCGGCGGGCCGGGAGACGGGTGATCTCGGTGACGAGGCGGGCCAGGATCTGCCAGTCCTCGAGGGCGCCCGCGGGCGGCTCGAAGACGCGGGCATCGAAGCGGGCGTTGTTGCGGACGCTGAAGATCGGGAAGAGCAGGTTGAGTTCTTCGCGTTCCAGGGCCGAGACCGGCGGCAGGATGAAGTCGGCGTGGCGGGTGGTCTCGGTGACGTACATGTCCACGGCGACAAAGAGTTCCAGGCCGCGCAGGGCGTCGGCGAGGCGGCCGCGTTGCGGGGTGGACAGCACGGGGTTGCCCGCGTAGGTGATCATGGCGCGGATGCGGCCGGGGCCCTCGGTGGTGATCTCGTCGGTGAGCGCGGCGACGGGCAGTTCGCCGCGGAAGGACTTGTGGGTGCCGGAGCGGTCGGTCCAGGAGCCGTGGCCGACGGGCAGGTACTTGCCGAAGCGGGCGGCGTCCACGGGCGGGGTGGTGAACATCTGGCCGCCGGGGCGGTCGAGGTTGCCGGTGACGGCGTTGACGGTGTTGACCAGCCAGTGGGTGAGGGTGCCGGTGGTCTGCTGGCAGACGCCGATGCGGGCGTAGACAACGGCCGAGGGCGCGGCGGCGTGGTCGCGGGCGAGGCGGCGCAGGGTGTCGGCGTCGACGCCGGCGTGCGGGGCCATGGCTTCGGGGGTGGTGTCGGCGACGAGGGCGGCGAGGTCGTCGAAGCCCGCGCTCTGGGCGCGGACGGCGGTGGTGTCGCACAGGTTCTCGGTGAGGAGGACGTGGAGCACGGCCAGCAGCAGGAAGACGTCGCCGCCGGGGCGCACGGCGATGTGTTCGTCGGCGAGGCGGGCGGTTTCGGTGCGGCGGGGGTCGATGACGACGACCCGTCCGCCGCGGGCGCGGACGTCGCGGATGCGTTGTTTGGCGCCGGGCATGGTGGTGATCGAGCCGTTGGACACGGCGGGGTTGGCGCCGAGGACGACGAGGCGGTGGGTGCGGTCGATGTCGGCGACGGGCATGAGCACGTTGGACCCGAACATGCGCCAGGCGGCGAATTCCTGGGGCATCTGGTCGATCGAGGAGGCGGTGAAGAAGTTGCGGGTGCGCAGCGCCGTGCGCAGCAGGATGCCGTAGAGGACCGAGGAGCTGTGCGCGGCGGGGTTGCCCATGTACATGCCGACGGCGTGGGGTCCGTGTTCGGCGCGGAGGGCGCGCAGGCGGCGGCCGATCTCGGCGAACGCCTCGTCCCAGCCGACGGGTTCGAAGGTGTCGCCGACGCGGCGCACGGGGGTGCGCAGCCGGTCGGGGTCGTGGTGCAGGCCGCCCATGGCGGTGGCCTTGGGGCAGATGTAGCCCTTGGACAGGACGTCGTCGGGATTGCCCTCGATGCGGGTGACGCGGTCGTGGTCGACGGTCACGAGGATTCCGCAGTGTGCTTCGCACAGGGTGCACTGTCGCGCGACGGTTCTGCCGGTCATGTCCCCACCTTCGGTTCGGCGATGGGTCAACGCTAGCGCGGGTGCGGTGTCGGCGGATCCGTCTCTGGTAGGAAATTCGTTCGAATCTATCAGCGGGGTCAGGCGCCCGAGGACAGGGCGAGGATGCCGGTGGCGAGCAGCAGGATCACCTTGGCGAGCTCGAGGGCGATGTAGACGTGATGGGCGTGGGAGCGGGGCACGTCCAGACCGGCGAGGACGGCGTCGCTGCGGCGGGTCAGCGCGGGGCGGACGGCACCGAGCTGGGCGGCGAGCACGGCCAGGGTGAGCGCGGCGGTGACGGTCAGCGCGGTGGACGGTTCGCCCGCGACCAGGGCGGCGAGGACGGTGAGCGCGAGGATCACCTCGGCGATGTTGAGGGCGCGGAAGACCAGCCGCCCGATGCCGAGGCCGATGCGGAGGGTGACCTCGGGTGCCCGGAACTTCAGGGGTGCTTCGAGGAACGAGATGGCCAGGACCATGCCGAGCCAGCAGAAGGTGGTGGCGGCGATGACGGCGGCGGCGGTGCTCACGGGTGGGTCCTCTCCACCGGCGACGGTGGCCGCCGGTGCCTGCCAGCATGTCGCATCGGCGCCGCGCGCGGTGGGGTCTTCGGTCCTCGATCGCGCGGTGTCAGTGCCGCGTCAGGAATCGGGGCGGGGTGGTCAAGGTGGCGTCAAGGGCGGGTCGAACCGGGCGGGGACGGCGTAGGTGTGGAGTCGGCCCCGCCGATCAGGACAAGCGGGGGTAGCCAGGAGACCATCGTGACGTTGCTGGAGATTCTTCCGTCGCTGCGCTCGACCACCACGCCCCGGCTCGACCCGGCGGTGTGGCCGGCCGAGACCCACTACGACGGCGAGGGCCGGATCTGTGTGGGCGGGCTCGCGCTGGCCGAGGTGGCCGACGAGTACGGGACGCCGGTGCGGGTGCTCGCCGAGGCGGAGGTGCGCAGGCAGTGCCGGGCGCTGCGGCGTGCGCTGCCGTCGGCGGAGATCGTCTACGGCGGGTCGGTGCTGCCGAGCGGGGCGGTGGCGCGCTGGGCGGGGGAGGAGGGTCTCGGTGTGGGGGTGTGTTCGGCCGGGGAGCTCGCGGTGGCGCGGGCGGCGGGCACCGATCCGGCGCGCATCGTCTGGTACGGGGCGGGCAAGACCGGCGACGATCTGGCGGCGGCGGTGTCGGCGGGGGTGGGCCGGATCGTGCTGGATTGCCTGTCGGATGTCACCCGGCTCGGCGCGTCGGCGACGGATCGGCGGCCGGTGCTCGTGCGGATGCGCGCGGGCATCGACGTAGGCGGGCACGCGGTGGAGCGGGAGCCCGGTTTCGGGCCCGGCGGCTCGGCGGCGCGGGAGGCGATGGCCCGGCTGGTGGCGCATCCGCGGTTGTGGCCGGTCGGGCTGCACTGCCGGCTGGGGCACGGGGTCAGCGATCCGGATCACTACGGCGAGGCGGTGCGCCGGTTGATCGGCGAAATGGCTTGGATGCGCGCGGAGTTCGGGGTGGTGATGACGCACCTCGATCTGGGTGGGGGGTTCGCGGCGGCGGCGCAATCCGGGGACGCGGAGATGAATCTGCGGGAGCTGGCCGAGATCCTCGAGGACGCGCTGGACGCGGGGTGCGCGCGGCATCGTTTCCCACGGCCGGTGCTGACGCTGGCGCCGGGCCGGTTGCTCGTGCAGCGGGCGGGGGTGACGGTGTATCGGGTGCTGGGTGTGGAGCGCGACGGGGACGGGCCCGCGGTGGTGACCGTCGACGGTGACGTGGCGGGCCTCGGGCCGCACGAGGTGGTGGCGGCGGGCCGTCATGCGGTGGGTGCGCGGATGACGGCGGCGGTGCTCGGCGGGCGGCGCGGCGCCGGGCAGACGCTGGCCGCGGCGGTGCGGTTGCCCGCGGATCTGGCGGTGGGTGAGGTGTTGGCGGTGCCGGGGACTGGGGTGGTGTCCGCCGGGGTCGGTGCTGCGCCGCTTGTCGCGGTGGAGCGCGGGCGGAGCCGGGTGTTGCTCCGCCGTGAGGTGGCCGCGGATCTGCTGGCCCGCCAGGTGTGTGATCGCTGAGCGTGGCTCAGCGGATGTCGATGGTGCCGTCGAAGATCAGCGGTGTGGCGCCCGGTTCGCAGCCCTGGAAGGAGGCGGTGGGCATGGGGGTGCCGTAGCCGATGCGGTTGGGCTGGCCGTCGGTGCCGCGGGTGACGGTGATCTGGATGGCCATGCTGTCGGGGGCGAAGACCATGACCGGTTCGGCGGTGGTGATCGGGTAGACCAGCGAGACGGTGTCGCCGCGTACGGTCAGGCAGGTGACGGGTCCGGTGACGCGGACCGGCAGCGGCATGCCCGCGAGTTCGCCGGTGGCGACGTAGGTGCCGGTGGCGGGTCCGTCGCCGGTGCCTTCGGCCTGGACGTGGAGCATGTTCATGCCGAGTACCTGCAGGTGGCCGTCGATGGTGACCGAGGCGGGCTCGGCGGCGGCCAGGCCGGCGCCGGCGAGCGTGGCGGCGGCCGCGGCGGCGGTTGCCGCGGCGAGACGGATGGATCGTCCGGTCATGGTGCTACCTCCTTGTAGTTGTGTACCGACCCAGGCTCCGTCTACCCCGCGTCGCCGTGTTGACGCAGCAGGACGCGCCGGGAGCGGGGGAAGGGACTCCTGCGCGGCAACAACATTTCGGCGGCGGAATCGTAGGTGGGCACAGAACCCGGCGATTTCCGGGACGGGCGTGCGAACAGCGGGCAGGGTCGTGTGCGGCGCAGTTGTATGCCGCGAGGAGCTGTACATGATGTCCCGACCCGACCTTGCCCGCGAACTGGGCGGTCCGCTGCCCGCGCTGGAACTGCTCACCGATGCCGAGGCCACGGAGCTGCTCGCCCTGTTCCGGGCGGCGCGCGAACGGGAGACCGCGGCGTTGCTGCGTTCGATCGAGGTGACCCTGGACGGGTTGCCGCGGCCGTTGCGGGCGCTGACGCGCCGGGTCATGTTCGGTGACCTGGCCGCCGATGCCTGAGGCGGATCTGGTCACCGGGACGCAGCTGGCGGTGCTGGCGCGGGTGCTGCAGGTGCCGCCCCGGCATCTGGAGCCGTTGGCGCGGCTGGGGGCGGCGGGTCTGCACGAGTTGCAGGGCCGGATGGTCGGCGCGCTGTTCGATCAGCATCTGGCGACGTTCCGGCGGGCGAGTTCGCTGGTGCCGCTGGTGCCGTTGGGCATCGGCATCCCGGTGATGCAGCGGCGGATGCCGGCGATGATCGCGGGCAGGTTGGCGGGTGCGCTGGGGGTGGATCATCCGCGCAAGGCCGCGGCGGCGCTGAGCCTGCTCGACCCGGTGTACGCGGCCGATTGCGCGCCGTATCTGGATCCGCGGGTGATCGGTCAGCTGGCCTCGGAGGCGCCGCCGGAGCCGTTGATGCCGATCCTGAACGAGATCCTGCGCCGGGGCGACTACGTGACGGCGGCGGGCTTCCTGGCCGCGGCGACGCCGCCGATGATCGAGGCGATGGAGCGGTTGGTGCCCGATGACGCGGGCCTGATCTTCACTGCGGCCTACGCGTATTCGACCGAGACGATCAGCGCGGTGGTGCGTCGGCTGCTGGCGGGTCCGCGGGTGACCGGGATGATGCAGACGGTGCTGGCGGGCCCGCCGGCGTTGCAGCACGCGATGCTGGCGGTGTTCTGCCGGTTCGAGGCGGACGTGGCGGTGGCGGTGGGCGACATCCTGTTCGGGCACGGTCCGGCGCCCGCGGTCGGCCGGTTCGTGTTCACGGCGGTGGCGGGCCGGGCGGTGCCGGAGCTGTTGACGGTGCTGGGGATGCTGTCGCCGTTCGCGCACTGGTCGCTGGCGAGCAATCCGGTCTTCGCCGATCGGCGGGTGCTGGCGGCGATGGTGGCGGCGCTGCACGGCGAGGCGGACGCGGTGATGTGGCGTGGGTTGTTCACGCTGGCGGCGCGGCTGAGCAAGCCGGTGCGCCGGGAGGTGGCGCTGTTGCTGATGGAGCTGCCCGAGCAGGCCGTGGCGGCATTACCCGCGCACGCGACCGACGCGCAGTGCTGGCCGGTGTTGCTCGAGCTGCTGACCGAGTCGGATCCGCAGTTGCAGGACCGGCTGGCGCGGGTGTGGTCGCAGTTGCCGCCGGAGCGGCGCGGCGGGCTGCACGAGCACATCCACCGGCACGGCTACGACGCGCGGCTGGCGCGGATCACCGAGGCGCTGGTTCCGGTGTCGCTCGAGGAGGTGTATTTCCATCGGCGCCGCCGGATCCGGCATCGTGGCGAGTGATCAGACCAGGGTGTCGCAGGGCAGGGCGGGCAGGCCCTCGGAGGCGCGTAGGCGTTCGGAGATCTTGATGAGCAGTTCCTGGGAGTCGGCGGAGAGGCCGTAGACGGTGAGCAGCAGCCTGCGCGGGTGGGGCAGGTGCAGGCGGGTCAGGATGGTGTGGTCGTCGGGGACCGGGTCGTTGACGATGTCGCCGAAGAAGTACTCGGGTTCGACCTGGAAGTAGTGCGCGAGTGCGGCCACGGTCTGGCGGGATGGGTTGGTGCGCAGCCCGGTTCGCAGCTGCGAGAGGTAGGGCGCGGAGATGGAGTGGCCTGCTTCGCGCAGTGCGCGGGCGACGTGGCGGTTGGTGTGCGGCCGGATGCCGGGGGTGGACTCGAAGAGTTTGTTCAGGCGGGGGGCGAATTCGGTCACCACGGCTCCTCGTGTTGCTGGTGGGGCTTACCACCAGAGTGTGATAGCGGCGCGGCATGGCGCAACGACGGCGGCTAACTTCTGGTTTCGCTCACCAACTCTGCGCAGGTGGGTTGTATCGCGGCCCGTGACGGGGCTTGACAAAATCGGTGGTGGAAGGTGAAACCCGCTGTGAAGTACCACAATCCCGCGTCGGGGGTCTCGGCGGCGGGGCGCGGGGCGGCCTACGATCTGCCACGGCAGAAGTTTGTGGGCGTCCAGCTCGCGGCGCGACGCGGCTGGGACCCCGTGGTGCGTACACGGTCGAGGGGATCCCGGGAAGGTCGCCGAGAGACGATGCGCGGAGCCGATGCGGGGCGACTATCGCGAACGATGGTGCGGGGCAGGCAGCGTCCGCTGCTGCCCTCGGCGGATCCGTTCTGGGCGGCGCCCGCGGAGCTGGAGGCGCTGGCGCCGGGGGCGCTGATCCGCAGCAGGCCGGTGGAGCTGGCGTTGTTCGGGATGGTGCGGCAGCGGGTGCGGGCCTGGCAGCTGGCCTGTCGCAGCAGCGATCTGCACGGGCGGCCGGAGGTGGCGGTGACGACGGTGGTGCTGCCCGCGGGCGCGCCGGAGCCGGATCGTCCGCTGCTGCTGTTCCAGTCGGCGATCGACGCGGTGACCGAGCGGTGCGCGCCCTCGTACGCGTTGCGCCGCGACACGAAGGCGTTCGGTTCGATCACCCGGTTCGAGTGGTTGCTGATCGCGCGCGCGTTGCAGCGCGGGTGGGCGGTGGGGATCGCCGATCACGGCGGCAGGAACGGCAATTTCGGGGCGCCGCGCGAGCCGGGGTATCGGGGCCTCGACGGTGCGCGGGCGGCGCTGGCGTTCGAGCCGCTCGGTCTGCGCGCGGACACCCCGATCGGGGTGTGGGGCTATTCCGGTGGCGGGATGGCGGGGTCGTGGCTGGTGGAGACCGCGCCGGTGTACGCGCCGGAGTTGCGGATCACCGGGGCGGTGCTCGGCGCGCCCGTGGGTGATCCGGGTTCGGTGCTGGTGCGGTTGGACGGCAGCAGGTACGCGGGGTTTCCGGCGATGGTGATCGCGGCGTTGCGGCGGCTGTATCCGGCGGTGGAGGAGCTGATCGCGGCCAACGCGACGCCGGAGGGGCTGGCGATGCTGGCGCTGGCCGAGCAGTCGCCGCCGCTGATCGCCCTGCTGCGGATGTCGGGGATGCGCCTGGACGACTTCCTGCGCCGCCCGCTGGCGGAGTTGCTGACCGATCCGGGGTTGCGGACGGTGCTGGCGGATCTGCGTCTGGGCGGTAGCGCGCCGGCGTGTCCGTTGCTGGTGGTGCAGCCGGTCAACGATCAGGTCATCCATGTCGAGAGTGTCGACGCGCAGGTGGCGCGGTATCGCGCGGCGGGGGCGCACGTCACCTATCTGCGGGATCGGCTCAGCGACCATTTCACGATGTTGCCGCTGGCGACGGCGCCGAGCCTGAACTGGCTGGCCGACCGGCTGGCGGGGGCGCCGCTGCCCGCGCCGTCGACGCGCACGGTGCTCTCGATCGGTACGGTGGATGCCAATTGGCGTGGCCTGTTCGGTGTGGCGGGTTCGGCGCTGGCCGCGGCGGCGGGCCGCCCGCTGGGTGGGCGTTCGCGGCCGGATCCGGTGCCGCCGTCGCCGGCCGATCGCGCGGCCTGATCGTCGCCGCGTGCCCATGTCTCACCCCCACCGGGAAGGTGCGTATCGACCATGACTCCTCGGGTGCCGCAGGGCCGTGTCGCGCGCGGCAGCAGGCTGGGCAGGCTGGCGGCGGGGCAGGCCGCGCGCGGCGTGGGGACCCGGCTGGCGATGATCGGGCAGCCGGAGGCGGCGCGGCGGGCGCTGGCCGAGCGGTCCTCGTTGCAGGCGGCCCAGCAGATCGCGACGGTGCTGGGCAGCATGAAGGGCGCGGCGATGAAGCTGGGCCAGATGCTGTCGGTGCTGGATGTGGATCTGGTGCCCGAGTCGCATCGGGAGATGTTCCGGCAGAAGCTGGCCGAGTTGCGCGACAGTGCGCCGGTGCTGGACTTCGCGGACATGCGCGCGGTGATCGAGAACGATCTGGGGCCGTTGGCGCGGGTGTTCGCCGAGTTCGACGAGCAGCCGGTGGCGGCGGCCTCGATCGGGCAGGTGTACCGGGCGCGGCTGCACGACGGGCGTGCGGTGGCGGTGAAGGTGAAGTATCCGGGCGTGGACAAGGCCGTGCTGGCCGACATGCGCAATCTGCAGTTCTTCGCCAAGCTGCTCAAGTCGTTCCTGCCCAGCGCCGCCGACACCGATGTGCTCGGCGAGATCGAGCGCAACATGCACGCCGAGCTGGACTATCGGCGCGAGGCGCGGACCCAGCACCGGGTGGCGACCCGCTATCGCGACCATCCCTACATCTTCGTGCCCGACAGCGTGGGCGAGTTCTGCGGTGATCACGTGCTGGTGACCGAGTTCGTCGACGGCCTGGATTTCGGGCGGATCCGGCAGCTGCCCGCGGCCGAGCGGGACCGGATCGGTGAGCTGGTCTATCACTTCTACATCAGCGCGTTGTTCCTGGATCAGGAGTTCTGCGCCGATCCGCATCCGGGCAATATCCTGCTGGCGGCGGACGGGCGGGTGGCGTTCGTCGATTTCGGGCTCTACAACCGGATCGCGCCCGAGCATCTCGAGCTCGAGCGGCAGGTGCTGTTGGCGGCGGCCGACGACCGGGCCGAGGATCTGTTCCGGATGTGGGAGGAGCGCGGGATCATCGACGCGGCGACGGGGGTGACGCCGGAGGACTGCCTGGGGTATGTGTGGTCGGCGGCGGGCTGGCATCTGGTCGACGAGGCGATCACGATCACCCCGGAGCTGGCCACCAGCGCGGTGGTGCTGGCGGTGGATCCGCGCTCGGCCGATCATCGGGGTGCGCGCAGACAGTTGTTGCCCGCCGAGCACGTGTTCTCCCGGCGGGCGGACCTGTTCACCTTCACCGCGCTCGGGCAGCTCGGGGCGACCGCGAATTGGCATCGGCTGGCGCGGGAATGGCTCTACGACGAGCCGCCGACCACCGAGATCGCGCGGGGGATCGCGGCGTGGCGCGCCGCGCACCCGGCGCGGGCCGGGTTGTGACTTGTCCAGTCCCGGTGGATGAACCGTCGGGCGGGGCGGGGTCGTCGCGGTAGCCTCGGGGCGTCGGTGAGCGATCGCTCACCCAGGGGTGCGAGACGAGGAGTCGTGCGTGGCGCAGAAGTCCGTGGACCGGCGGAAACGTCCGACCCAGGACCGGGCGAGGGCCACCCGCGAGCACATCCTGGCGACCGCGGGCAAGCTGTTCGGCGAGCGGGGTATCGCCGATACCTCCACCAACCGGATCGCGGCGGCGTCGGGGGTCAGCATCGGCACGTTGTACCGGTATTTCAGCGACCGCTCCGAGATCGTGGACGAGCTGCTCGATCAGGTGATCACCGAGGTGGAGCGCAGTTTCACCGAGCGCGCCTTCGACATCCCCGGTGTGGGTGCCGCGGGCTCGATGGAGGGCTATATCGACCTGGTCTCGGAGATCCTGAGCGTGTTCACCGAGGTGCTGGTGGCCAACGCGGCCCTGATCAAGGCGCTGGTCGGCGGTGTGCAGTTCTACAGCAGCGGGCTGCCCGAGCTGGAGCCGCGGTTGCGGCTGATCGTGAAGGTCATCCTGATCCAGGGGCTCGGTCCCGGTGACGACGGCCGCTACGACGAGATGGCGTTCGTGCTCATCAACACCGGGTTCGCCGCGGTGCTGCGGGCGACCGCGGTGGGGGTGTCGCCGCAGATGCGGGATTCGGCGCTGGCGATGACGGCGCGGATGATGGGCAGCTGGCTCTACACCGAGGCGGTCGCCGCCGAGCGGTAGCTGTAGGCGATCAGGGCCGAGCGCAGTTGCCACAGGCCCGCGGCGTGGGAGGGGTCGAGGCGTGTGAGGCGGCCGATGCGGCGCAGCCGGTAGTCGACGGTGTTGGTGTGGATGTGTAGCAGGCGCGCGGTCTGCTGGCGGTTGAGGTCGGTGCCGATGTGCACGCGCAGGGTGTGCAGCAGTTCGGGGTGTTCGTCGAGCGGGGTGAGCAGGGCGCCGAGCTGGTCGCGGGCGGTGCCGGGCCGGGTGAGCTGGTATTCGAGGGCGAGTTCGTCGAAGCGGTAGACCCGGGCGGGGCCGTCGAGGCGGTCGACGATGTCGAGCAGGTCGTGGGCGCGGCGGGCGGCGTCGGGGACGCGGTCGAGTTCGGCGGAGACGACGGCGGCGGTGACCGCGACGCCGGAGCGTTCGCTCATGCGGGAGACGAGGATGTCGACGTCGGTGTCGCGGGCGGTGCCGGGCACGAGCACGGTGCCGCCGGTGACCGAGAGCTGGGCGGGTACCGGTTCGTCGTGGACGGAGAGCACGGCCTGGATGCGGCCGAGTTTGGCGCGGGCGGCCTTGATTCCCTCGATGCCGGGGGCGGTTTCGTCGCGGTGCGGCGGGAAGGTGACGGCCAGCACGTGGTAGGCGTCGGCGAAGGTGTGCCCGTGTTCGCGGGCGGTGGGGGAGCCGGCGTGGCCGGCGAGCAGGGCGGCGGCGAGGGCGGGCGCGGCGGTGTCGCCTGCCGTGCCGAGGGTGCGTTCGCGGACGTAGGTCGTGCCGACGGTAGTGGTCATCAGGTCGAGCAGCTGGATGAGCCGTTCGCCGGTGCGGACCGGGTCGTGGTGTGCCGAGAGCGAGCTGGTGCGGGTGGTGCTCATGCCGCTGCGACAGCCCTGGTGCACCGCGTGCAGGACGGTGTCGATGGGGATGCCGTCGCGGGCGCAGGCGCCGGTGGTGTGTTCGAGGCGGGCCATGGTGGGGGCGACGGTGTCCCCGTCGAGGGTGCGGCGGGCGAGTTCGGTGCAGATGCGCGTCAGCGCGGTGACGGCGTCGACCGCGCCGGTGTCGGGGCGGGCGCGGCGAGGGGCCGGGTCGGTGAGCGGTGTCGGCGCGAACGGCGTTGTCATGACGGTCCTCCTTGACCCCTGGCCGGTGCACGGCGAGTTCGATTGCGCTGAAGGCTAATCGGAGTGATCGCTCACCTTCTACTTTGTTTCGACCAGCGTCGTTTTTCGATGCTCACCCATGCTGACCTGCGCTGATGCCGGAAGGTGCGGGGCGGGCGCGCGGGAATGCGGTGAGTTCCGGTGCGAGTGCTCACTTTCGGTGGCGACCCACCGCGGTGGTTGCCGGTGGGTCGCCGTCCTCACGGCCGGGTCGTCGCCGGTGCGGCGGCGTGGCGGGGCAGGGGGATGTCGAAGTGGACGGTGCGGAAGCCGGCGTCGGTGGTTCCGGCGTCGTGCACCAGCCGCGCGCAGCTGCGCCAGAATTCCACCGCGCCGGGGGTGCGGGCGTCGGTGTGCAGGTACAGCGCGTCGAAGTCGGGTGTGGTGTCGACGTAGTCGACGGCCAGCGCGACCAGGCGGCGGGCCAGGCCCCGGCGCCGGTGTTCGGGGCGCACGTAGACGCGGAACAGCTGGGCGGTGCGCGGATCGGGATAGCGTTCGCACAGCCACGCCGGGTGCGGGGGGTGGCGCGGGCCCTGGGCGCGGATCGCGGTGGTGGCCACGACGGCGCCCTCGTGTTCGGCCACCCACAGCCGGTTGCGCGGGTGACGCAGGTACGCCGTTTCCGGGTCGATCACGTCCTGGTGGTGTTCGGGCAGGTAGCCGATGCCGAACACGTGGTAGAAGGTGTCGAGCATGACGCTGCGCGCCCCGGCGAGGTCGGCGGGCCCGGCCACGCGCAGGGTGTAGTGATCGCTCATCGTCCGGTTCCCAGGGCGCGGTCGAGCACCTCGAGACCCTCGACGGCGACCGGGCCGGGTCCGGTGTAGCCGAAGGGCACGGCCACGATCCGGTTGTCGCGGATGGCGCGCAGGCTCGCCAGTTCGGGTCGGGCGCGCAGCGCCGCGGTCGCCGATTCGGGGGTCTGGGAGCCCTGGGTCAGCAGGACGATGACGGCGGGATCGCGCTGGACGAGGGTCTCGGTGGCGGCGTCGAAGTTGCGTTTGGCGACGTCGCCGAAGATGTTGTCCAGCCCCAGGATCCGCATCTGGGTCGCCACGGTCGAGGTCGAGCCGTAGGCGCTGATCTTGGCGCCGTCGCGGGAGATGATCAGGGCCGCGGCGGGCGTGGTCGCGGCGCCTGCGGGGTGGCGGCGCGCCACCGCGTCGACCCGGGCGCGCAGTTCGTGCACCGACGCCGTGGCGGCGGCTTCGGTGCCGAAGAGGCGGCCGTAGAGCTCGATGTCGGCGAACACGTCGTCGAAGCTGCCCGCGGCGTCCTTGCAGTAGCCGCGGGTGACCAGCAGCGGGATGCGCACCGCGGCGAGGTCGTCGGGGGTGACCGCGGCTCCTTCGAAGCTGACCACCAGGTCCGGGTTGCGGTTGATGATCTCCTCGCGGGCCAGTTCGCCGGTGGACGCGACGACCTCGGCGTGCTGGAGCGCGGGGCCGTACTGGCCGGGGAAGGGCGCGGTCTCGAAGGTGCGGGTGACGACCCTGTCGGCGGCGCCGGCGGCGGCGAGCATGGGGGCCGCGATCGAACCGACCGTCACCACCCGCCGCGGCGGGGCGGGGAAGGTGACCTCGCGGCCGCAGCTGGACACGGTCAGCGGGAATCCGGCCGCCGGGCCGGACGCGGCGGGGGCGGGGCCGCCGCACCCGGTGAGGACGGCGAGCGCGAGCGCGGCCGCGGGCAGGGCGGCGCGGCGGCGCGGCGGGAGGGTGAACACAGCGGGGTTCCTTTCGGGCAGGGGGATTCAGGTGGAGGACTGGCGGAATCGCCGGATGAGGATCAGCAGCAGCGGGGCGCCGACGACGGCGGTGACGATGCCGAGGGGCAGTTCGCGGGGCGCGAACGCGGTGCGCGCCACCACGTCGGCCAGCACCAGGAACAGCGCGCCGAGCAGCGCGGAGACCGGCAGCAGCCGCCGGTGCGCGGCGCCGACGCACAGGCGGGCGACGTGGGGCACGATCAGGCCGACGAAGCCGATCGCCCCGGCCACGGCCACCACCGCGCCCACCGCGAGGGCGACCACGCTCAGCGTGGCCATCCGGGACCGGACCGGCGACAGGCCGAGCGCGCGGGCGGTGTCGTCGCCCGCGGCGAGCACGTCGAGGCGGGGTGCCAGCAGCAGCAGGACCGCCAGCGCGGCGAGTGTGACCGCGCCGGTGGTGGCCACCCCGGGCCAGGACGCCGAGCCGAGGGAGCCCAGCAGCCAGAACAGGACCGTGCGGGCGCCCTCCTGGTTGTCGGAGGCGAAGATGAGGAAGCTGGTGGCGGCGGAGAACAGGTAGCCGATGGTCACCCCGCCCAGCAGCAGCCGCAGCGAGGTCATCGCCCCGTTGATCCGGGCGACGGCGAACAGCAGCACCGTCGCGGCCAGCGCCCCGGCGAAGGCGCTGGCCGCCAGCGCGCCCACCGACACCCCGAACAGCAGCGACACCGCGGCGCCCGTCGAGGCGCCGGAGGTGACGCCGAGGATGTGCGGGTCGGCCAGCACGTTGCGGACCAGGGTCTGCAGGACCGCGCCGGTGACCGCCAGCGCCGCGCCGACGAGGGCGCCCAGCAGCACGCGAGGCACGCGCACCAGCCACACGATCGAGTCCTGGGCCGGGCTCCAGTCGGGGCTCGCGGGCACGCCGAGCGTGTGGTGACCGATGATCCGCGCGACCGTGCCCGGCGGCACCGCGACCGGGCCGAGGCCGGTGGCCACGATCAGTGTCGCCGTCAGCAGCACCGTCAGGCCGCTCAGCCACAGCAGGGTGTGGCGGCGGTGACGGGCGTGATCGAGGTCGTCGACGCTCACCGGGCCGCCACCTCGTCGGCGGCCGCGGCGCGTGGCCCGAACAGCAGCTGGGGGGCGCCGAAGGCCTCGGCGCGGCGCACCGCCACCCCGTAGACCGGTTCGAGCACCGGCGCGGTGAGCACGTCGGCGACCGGGCCCGCCGCCACGACCCGGCCCGCGCGCAGCAGCACGAGCCGATCGCAGTAGCGCGCGGCCAGGTTCAGGTCGTGCAGCACGACCACGGTCGTGGTGGCGGGCAGCGCGGCGACCAGGCCGAGCAGTTCGTGCTGGTAGCCGATGTCGAGGTGGTTGGTGGGTTCGTCGAGCAGCAGGTGATCGGCCTGCTGGGCCAGCGCGCGGGCGATGAGCACCCGCTGGCGTTCGCCGCCGGAGAGCTGGGCGAAGGCCCGCCCGGCGAGGTGGCGGGCGCCGACCCGGTCGAGCGCGGCGGCGGCGAGGACACGGTCGGCGCGGGAGATGCCGTGCAGCGCGTGCGCCCACGGCGCCCGGCCGAGCAGCACCGATTCGGTGACCGTCATCGGGGAGTCGGCGGGGGATTCCTGGGTCACGACCGCCAGCCGCTCGGCCAGCGCGCGCCCGCGCAGCGCGGCCACGGGGGTGTCGTCGATGGTGATGGTGCCGCCCGTGGGGCGCAGGGCCCGGTAGATCAGGCGCAGCAGGGTCGACTTGCCCGACCCGTTGGGGCCGATGAGCCCGACGGTGTCGCCGGGCCCGGCGAGCAGGCCGGCACCGTCGAGGACGACGGTGCCGCCGTAGGAGAAACCGATGTCGCGCACGGTGATCACAGGACGCCGACCTCCGGCAGCGCGGCGCGGGCGCCGTGCCGGTGCCCGCGCCCTCGATCGCTCGGGCGCGGCGTGGTCGTGGCGCCGGGACGGCGCGCCGCCTCCGGTGGCGCGGGCCGCCAGGAGCGGTGGATGTCGACCGAGACCGCGAAGCGGGCGCAGACACGCTGGGCGGCGGCGGTTTTCGCGGCGAGGTCGGGGTCGCGCTCGTCGAGCAGGATGCCGGTGGTCGTACCGCTGTGGGCGACGACGACCCCGAGCGCGCCGAGCCGTTCGGCGGCGGCGATGGTGTCCTCGAGGTGCGGGCGGGCGCGCAGCGGGGTGCTCAGCCGGGCGCTGCGGGTGGCGACGGCGCCGATGGTGGCGGTGTCGCGGCGGGCCACGGCGGTGCTCAGGGCGGCCAGCAGCGCGCTGTATTCGTCGGCGGTGGCGGCGGACACGGGCGGGCGGTGCCGGTCGAAGGCGACGGTGTCGACGCTGCCGCCCTCGTCGCCGGTGACCACCGTCAGCGGCGGCAGGTCGCCGAGTGCGGCCAGCAGCCGGACCTCGCGGTGGTAGAAGGCGACCGCGCCGGGATACATGACGCCGTCGGAGGGTTCGACCGCGCGCAGCACGGCTTCGATCCCGGCGGCGCTCAGGCGGGTGCCCGCCGCGTCGGCGACCGCGCGTGCGGTCGCGACGAGGTCGGCGGTCGAGCTGGCCAGGCCCTTGCCCTCGGGCAGGTCGCCGTGCACGGTCAGCGTGCCGCCGCCCGGTCGTGCCGTGGCGGCGAGCACGGCGGTGGCGACCGCGCGGGACTTGGTCTTGTGGGCGGGCAGGACGGTGACCTCGTCGCGGGTGGGGTCGGGTTCGAACACCGCGACCGCGCCGCGGCGGATGGGCAGGGTGACCAGGAAGTGGCGGCCCGCCCCGGCGGTGACGCCTTGCAGCAGTTCCCCGCAGCTGCCGAACGCGGCGCCCACGCCGACGCGCGCGCTCATCGCGGGTCCCGCTCGCGTCGGGCGACCACGTGCAGCCGGTCGCCGGTGAGCCGCTCGCCCAGCACGCCGTCGCCGGGCCAGGCCGGCTCGGTCAGCGGGCCGGGTTCGTCGAACAGCGCGACGACGCTGAATCCGGCGCAGGACAGCAGGAAGCGCAGTTCCTGGGGGAACAGCAGCCGCCAGGCGGTGTGCTGGCACACCGGTTCGGTGTTCCCGAGCCAGCTCCAGCGTCGTTCCCGGCGCAGCAGCTGGGCGGGGGCGTCGAGGGTGAGCCGGGTCTCGGAGGTGTAGGTGACGCCTTCCCAGTCGACGCGGCGCAGTGCCCGGTGGTCGAGCAGTTCGCGGCGGCCGCGGTCGGTGAGCAGGAAGGCGCCGTTGCGCATCTCGAGCACGAGCAGCCCGTCGGGGCGCAGGCACCGCGCGAACCGGCGCAGGGCGGTGAGGATGTCGGCGGTGTCGTGCAGGTGCAGCAGGGTGCTGCCCAGGCAGGTCAGCACGTCCACGGGGTGCGCGGTGTCGAGAGTGCGCAGGTCACCGACGTCGAACCGCACCCCGGGGTGCCGGGTGGTGGCGTAGGCGACCATCTGTTCGGAGATGTCGACGCCGCGCACCGTCATGCCGAGTTCGGCCAGGCGGGCGGCGTCGCGGCCGGTGCCCGATCCGGCGTCGAGCAGGGTGTGGGCGGGGCCGCTGCCGAAACGGGCGACGAGGTCGGCGACGAAGCGGGCGTTGTCGGTGCCGGGGAAGGCGCGTTCGTAGAGGGCGGGGTTGTCGGTGAGCAGGTTCTCGCTGAAGCGGACCGGGTCTGCGGGGGTCATCGGATGCCTTTCGCGGGGCGCGGTGCGCGCGCCGGGGGAGTCGGGGCCGGTGGGCCGGGCAGCAGGCGGGCGCGGTGCGCGGCGAACACCGCGGCGGCCGAGCCGAAGCCGAGGCAGGCGCACAGCAGCGCGGGGGGCCAGGACAGGGCGCCGCCGCCGTGGTCGGCGACCGCGCCGACCAGCGCGCCCGCGCCCAGGGTCGCCAGCCCCGAGGCGAGATAGAAAGCGCCGTAATAGGTTCCGGTCAGGGCGGGGCCGGAGAAGCGGGGCACGGCCTCGTTGACGAAGGGCTGGGCCACGCTCACCCCGAGGGCCAGCACGACCGCGCCGACCAGCACGGGGATCAGCCGCAGCGTCACCGCGCCCGCGCCGGTCCCGTCGGGCAGGCCCAGCGCCGCCGCGGCGGGCACCGGCAGGAACGCCGCGCCCATCAGGACCATCCCCGCCGCCATGAGCGGTCCGCGCTCCTCGCGCGGACCCAGCGCGCGGGTGACCGGCACCTGCAGCACGACCACGGCGATGGTCTCGACCACGAACAGCGCCGCGACCGCGGCCGGGCCTGCCTCGGGACCGGCCAGGTCCCTGGCCTGCAGGGTGAACAGCAGATACAGCTGGCTCTGCAGCACGAACAGGCCCGCCATGGCCAGCGCGAACGCCCGGAAGCGGCGGTCGGCGAAGACCGTGGCGACATCGCCGCGCAGCGTGGTGGCCGTGGCGGGCACGCGGCGTCGGGGCAGCAGCAGGAGCTGGGCGAGGGTGAGCGCGGCGAAGACCGCCGCCGCCGCGAGCGCGGTGACCCGGAATCCCAGGCCGGCCAGGACCGTGCCGAGGACGGGTCCGAGCGCGCACCCGGCGTTGCCGAACACGTTGAACCAGGCGAAGGCCTGCGCGGCGCGCTCGGCGCTGTCGCGGGCGATGTAGGCCCGCACGGCGGGATTGAACAGCGCCCCGGCGAACCCGGTGAGCACCGAGGCGGCCAGTACCACCGGCAGCGACCCGCCGACGGCGAACAGGGCGAACCCGGCCGCGCGGATACCGGCGCCGACGATGATCACCCCGCGCGCGCCGAGCCGGTCGGCGGCGGTGCCGCCGACGAGGAACAGGCCCTGCTGGCTGAGGTTGCGCACGCCGAGCACGACGCCGACCACGGTCACCGACAGCGCCAGGTCGGCGCGCAGATAGTCGGCGAGGAACGGCACCAGCATGAAGAAGCCGACGTTGCCGAGGCACTGGTTGACCAGCAGCAGCCGCACCCCGCGCGGCAGGGCCCGCAGGTCGGCGAACGCGGTCACCGGGCCTCCGTCGCTCGGGTGACGCCGAGGCCGGGGCCTGCGGGGGTGTCGAGCAGGCCGTCGGCGCCGCCCAGGCCCGTCCACGGGTCGTCGGCCAGCAGCAGGTGCCCGTCGAGGTCGGCCCAGCGGGCGCGGCCGAGCAGGTGCGCGGCGGGGGCGATGCCCAGGGAACTGGCCGCCTGGCAGCCGAGCAGGACCTGCCAGCCGCGGTCGGCGGCGCGCGCGGCCATCGTCAGGCCCGCGTCGAGGCCGCCGCATTCGGCGAGCTTGATGTTGACGCCGCCGATTCCGGCGGGCAGCTCGTCGAGGTCGGCGGGGGTCGCGGCGTCCTCGTCGGCCACGATCGGCACGGGTACCGCGGCGCACACCTGCGCCAGCCACGGCCGCCGTCCCGCCGGGACGGGCTGTTCGACGGCGGCGATGTCGAGCTCGGCCAGTGTCCGCAGGACGTGGACGGCGGTCGCGACGTCCCAGGCGCCGTTGGGGTCGAGCAGCAGCGCGGCCCCGGGGGCGGCGTGGCGCACGGCGCGCACGGCGGCGATGTCGGCGGCGGGGTCGGGGTCGCCGAGTTTGATCTTGATCACCGAGAATCCGGCTGCGACGAGCGCGTCGGCGCGTTCGGCCGCCGCGCGGGGTCCGGTGAGGCCGATGGTGCAGGCGGTGGGCATCCGGTGCCGGGGCGGCACGCCGAGCGCGGCGGCGACCGCCACCCCGGCGCGGCGGGCGAGCAGGTCGTGCACGGCGGCGTCGACCGCGCACGCGACCGGCGGCGGCAGGGTCTGCCGGACTCGCGGCAGGCTCGCGCGCAGCGCCTCCGGATCCGGGGGCAGGCCACGCGCGATCCAGCCTGCGAGGGCGGACAGGATCGCGGGGGTGTCCAGGCCGAGGCGGGGGCTGGTGACGACCTCGCCCCACCCGGACTCGTCGCCGTCGCGTATCCGGACCCACACCGCGTCGCGGCCGGACATGCTCGCGCGCGAGATCCGCAGTGGGCGGGCGAGTTCCAGCCGGGCGGTCTGCCAGGTGATCCTCACGCGCCCACCTGCTCGCGGCGCGGCGCGCGGACCACCGTGCAGCGGGCCCAGCCGTGGACCTCGCTCGCGTCGGGCCGGGGCAGGTCCTCGGGCGCGGTGGCGGGTGCGGCGGTCAGGCCGTGGCGCGCGCACCAGGCGTCGTCGTAGATCGAGCGCAGGTAGCGGTGGGGTCCGTCGGGGAACACGGTGAGCACCCGCGCGGCGGGCTCGCGCCGGGCCAGCCAGTCCGCGACCAGCGCCACCGCCCCGGTGCTCCAGCCGCCGGCCAGCCCGGTCGCGGCGGCCAGGCGACGGCAGGAGGCCACGGCCTCGGTCGCCCCGACCCAGTGCACCTCCTCGAAATCGGCGTAGGCGACATTGCGGGGCAGGATGCTGCTGCCGAGGCCGCGCATGAGCCGCGGGCGGTCGGGCTGGCCGAAGATCCGCGACCCGGTCGCGTCGACGCCGACCACCCGCAGGCCCGGCCACCGATCGCGCAGCACCCGGGTCAGCCCGGCGCAGTGCCCGCCCGAGCCGATGGCGGCGACGAGGATGTCGGCCCGCTCCACCTGGTCGAGGATCTCCGCGCCCATCGCCGCGTACCCGGCGGCGTTGTCGGGGTTGTCGTACTGGTCGGGCCAGTAGGCGCGCGGGTCGGCGGCGCGCAGGGCGGCGAGGCGGTCGAGGCGGGCCTGTTGCCAGCCGCCGACCGGGTGCGGGGTGGACACGATCTCGAGGCCGACGCCGAAGGCGGCGAACAGGGCCCGCATCTCCGGTTCCAGGCCGCTGTCGACGACCAGGGTCACCGGGTGGCCGAGGGCCTTGCCCGCCAGCGCCAGGCCCAGACCCAGCGTGCCGCTGGTGGATTCGACGACCGGCGCCCCGGGGGCGAGATCGCCGCGGGCGCGGGCGGCGGTCAGCATGGACACCGCCGCCCTGGCCTTCATCCCCGCGATGCTCGCGGCCTCGAGCTTGGCCAGGTAGTGGACGGCACCCGCGGGGACCGGGACCACGGGGGTGTTGCCGATCAGGGCCAGCAGTCCGGGCAGCGCGTTCACGCGGACACCTCGTCGCGATAGTGGTGCAGGGTCGAGGGGCCGCCGTCGAGGGAGAAGAACGGATACGGTTCGGCCGAGACGGCCGTGACTCCGGCACCGAGGAACCAGGGCAGGATCCCGCTGCCGGTCTGGGCGTAGGCCACCAGCGGCAGGTCGCGTGCGCGCGCCGCGCGGGCCAGCGCGTCGAAGGTGCCGTTGCCCAGGGTCATGCCGGTCACCAGCAGGGCGTCGTGGACGTCGGGCGCGGTAGAGGGGTCCCGGTGGACCGGCTCGCCCCATTCGGTGGTGCCACCGGCGAAATCGCAGGGCGTGTAGGTCATGCCGCGCTCGCGCAGGGCTGCCAGCAGCGAGCCGACCACCCCGACCACCAGGACGTGGCGCGCCGTGCCCGGCAGCAGGTCCGCGACGGCGCGTGCCCGCGCGCGGGACTTGGTGAGCGTGTCGCCCGCGCCGAGGACGACCGGCGCGCCCGCACGGCCACCGGCGCGCGGATGCGGCTGGACGTGCAGCAGATAGGTGTCGAGGGCCGCGACGCGCACCGGCAGCAGCGGGTGGGTCAGCAGCTCGGCGAGGCGGGCTCCCGCGCAGCCCGCCAGCACGTCGTCGGCGTCGGTGCCGGGCTCGATCGCGCAGGAGCCGACGGCCGCGCCGGTGCGCAGGCACAGCACCGCGTTGCGGTAGCCGCGGGCGCGGCCGGGATGGCGGGTGTCGTAGCGGGTGAGGAAGGCGTTGTCGGCGGTCAGGGTCGCCGGGTCCGGGCCGAGCGCGCCGGAGAGGGCGTGGGCGAGCAGGTCGGCGACGGTGCGGGGACCCACCGCGGGCGGGGTGCTCATCGGGCGACCTCGATGGTGAGGCCCTCGATCAGGGACCGGGCGATCGGGCCTGCGGCGCCCTCGGCCGCGACGGCGACCATGGCGTGGCCGAGGTAGGTGTTGTTGTTCGTGGCAGGCCGGACGCCGGTGCCGGGATCGGCGAAGCGGTGTTCGACGACGCGCGGGTCCTCGTCCCAGCCCTCGGTGCCCGCGATCGCGGCGAGGGTGCCCGCGGTGTCGGGGACGGCGAAAGCGATGGCGGCCGACCCGATTCCGGTGTCGCGCGGCGTCAGGTCCGGGGTCCGGCCCGCGGCGACGTCGGCGTGGACGGCGGCGAGGTCGATGCCGGTGACGCGGCGGATCAGCTCGGTGATGCGGTTGCCCGCCGGGCGCGGGTTGACCTCGATGAGGCGCGGTCCCGCTGCGGTGAGCACGATCTCGGTGTGGGCGACGGTGTCGTCGAGGCCGAGGGCGGTGATCGCGGCGCGCGCGGTCGTGGTGAGCGCCTCGTGCTCGGCGGGGCCGAGCACGGCGGGGAACTGGTGGCCCGCCTCGATGAACGCCGGCGCGCCGGTGAGGGTCTTGTCGGTCACGCCGACGACGGTGGTGACGCCGCGCGCGGTGACGGTCTCGACGCTGAATTCCGGTCCGCGCACGCATTCCTCGACGAGGACCTCGGTGGCGCGGGCCTGCCCGCGCGCGTTGACCGGGACGGCGCCGATGCCGTCCAGGGCGGCGCGCAGCGCGTCGTCGTCCTCGACGCGGGTGACCAGCATCCCGCCGCACAGGTCGACGGGTTTGACCACGACCGGGTAGCCGATGCGGCGGGCCGCGGCCAGCGCGTCGGCGGCGTCGGTGACCACGGCGAACGCAGGGCCGGGCACGCCCGCGGCCGAACACACCTGCCGGGTGCGGTGTTTGGCGCACGCCGCGGCCACGGCCTCGCGGCCGGGTCCGGGCAGGCCGAGGTCGGCGGCGATGGCCGCGACGGTGGGCAGGTAGTAGTCGCACGAGGAGAGCACGCCGTCGAAGCCGAGGGCCTCGTGCAGGCGGCGCACGTAGGGCAGCAGGGTCGCCTCGTCGTTGGTCTCGGCGGTGAGCACGTTCGCGGCCCCGAGCAGAGGATGGGGTCCGGGCCTTCCGTGCAGGTAGTGCCCCAGATCGCGGGTCAGGAAGCTGAACCTGTGCCCGGCGTCGCCGATCCCGGCGGGCAGCAGTGTGCTCATCGATCCGACCCAGCTCTCCACCATCAGCAGGTGTCCCACGCAATCCTCCAAACCTCGAGCAGGCGCTAATGATAACCATTATCGTTTTCAGCGCAAGCGCCCGCCTGTTCCACCCCCTTGGGCGGCAACGGGTTTCGCCGGACGATTTGCATTAATGATAATCATTATCAATAGTAGGGCGGCCGACGCACCGCTCGGCACCGCCCGACCCCGAGGAACACCATGTCGATGAGGACCCTGGCCCTGCCCGCGCTCGCGATCGCCGCGCTGAGCGTCACCGCCGCCCCCGCCACCGCCGCCCCCGAAGCGCCGGTCTCCTTCACCGCCCACGCCACCGATACCGCCGCGATCATCGACATCGACTCGGGCGCCTTCACCGTCGCCGACGGCGCGCTGCAGGTCCGCTCGCCCGAGGGCACCGTGATCGCCGCGACCCCGCTGACCTTCACCGTCGAGGACTTCCGCTTCCCCATCGCCGCCGAGATCAACGGCCGCACCGCCACCCTCACCCCGCAGCTGAGCATGGAACGCGCCGTCTACGCCCCGGTCGCGCTGCCCTACGAGGACAAGGCGCCGTGGAAGAACGAATACGACCGCGAGCAGGCCGCCTGGTCCCGCATGACCAGCACCATCAGCATGGGCGCGACCCTGGGCACCCTGCTGGGCGGGCTCACCGGCGGCGCCGTCGGCTGCGTGCTCGGCGGCATCGCCGGGGCCACCGTGGCCTCGGCGACCATCATCGGGCTCTTCGGCCCCTTCATCCCCGCCGCCGCGGTGGGCTGCCTGGGAGGCATCCTCGCCGTGGGCGCGCTGGGCACCCTCGCGGGTCAAATCCTGGTGACCGCGCCCGTCGCGGTGGGCGCGGCCATCCAGTACTTCAGCACGATCAACGCCCCCTCCCCGGCGAAGTGATCAGCGGTCCCCGAGCGGGCCGAAGGGCCACACGGTCTGCTCGGGGGTCCGCGCGCCCGCCACGGTGACGCCCGCGTCCAGGAAGGCGGCGCGGGCACGGGCCAGATGGTCGCCCGAGGTGACAAGGACCGCGTCGCGCAGCCCGTGCTCGCGCAGCAGATCCGCGGTGCGGCGGGCGTTCTCGACGGTCGACGCCGCCTCGGGCTCGCGCAGGATCCGGGCCTCGGGCAGGCCGTTGGCCACCAGCCAGTCCGCCATCGCGTCGGCCTCGCGCACCCCCGACTGCGGATTGCCGCCGGTCACGATCACCGGCGACAGCGGCGCGAACACCGCCTGCATCAGCCCCGCCCGCAACCGGCGCACCAGCTCCTCGCGCAGGGTGCCCTCCGGGGTCAGGCCGTAGCCGAGGATCACCACCGCGGTGTCGGGACCGTAGGTCGAAGGCAGGGTGGTGAAATCCAGCGGCGGCACGCCCTGATGGGTGCCGAAGGGCAGCGCCGGGAGCGGACCGTCGGCGCCCGCCGTGGACGCCGCGGGCCAGCAGATCGCCACCACCGCGGCCGCCACCCCGATCGTTCGAACCCATGCACGCATACCCCGTCGCCTCCTCGAGCCGGGACCGGTCCGGAGCGGACCGTCTCGGCGCAACGATGCGGCAGCGCGCCCGCGCCGGTCCGGCGCTCGGGCGGACCCTGCGACAGCTCATAGCCGGCCGGTCCGTGCCGCTGGGTTCGGTCATTCGGCGCCGATCACAAGCCCGTACCGGCTGCCGATGTGACCGATCCGGGCTGCGTACCGGTCCCGCAGCCGGGTATGCGCCCCCGTGTGGCCGGTACCGGCCATCCCGGAGACCGGAAGGAGCATCATGATCAGGCGAGTCGCACGCACCCTGCTCGCAGGAACCTTCGTCGCCAACGGAGTCGCAGGGCTGCTGGCACCGCGCTCGCGGGTCCTCGCGGCCGAGACGCTGGCCGACAAGGCCCGCGAAACCCTGCCCGACACCGCCGCCCAGCGGGTCCCCGCGGACCCCAGCGTGCTGCTGACGGTCAGCTCGGTCGTCCAGGTCGTCGGCGGGCTCACGCTGGCCACCGGCCGCTTCCCCCGGCTCTCGGCCCTCGCCCTGTCGGCGACCGTGCCGCCGCGCGCGGTCGTGGAGAAGGACTTCTGGGCCGAGAAGGATCCCGTCGTCCGCTCGGTGAAACGGTCGGCGTTCTTCCAGGACCTGGCCGTGCTGGGCGGGCTGCTCATCACCGTCGTCGACACCGACGGCAAGCCCGCGCCGGGCATCCGCGCCCGTGCCGAGGCCTACGAACTGGCCGACCGCGGCGAGACGTTCGTCGGTCACGCCGCCGATCGCGGCGGCGAACTGGTCGGGCGGGCCCGCGAGGAGGGCGCCGAACTGGCCGGGGCGGTCCGCAGCCACGGCCGTGACCTGTTCGAACGCGCCCGCGAGGACGGTCCGCGCCTGGCCGAGGCGGCCCGCGAGGAGGGCAAGCACCTGGCCTCGGTCCTGCGCGGCGGCGCGACCCAGCTGGGCGAGTCGGTCAAGGAACGCGTCGAGGCGAACACCAACCGATGACCCCGGCCGCTGTTTGCGGTCCGGGGACCCGGGTATGGCCCCCAACGGGTCCAACCGACGGCCCATCGGCCGACCGATGGCCGAAGAGAACGTCTGGAAGGGAAGCCATGAGCATCTCCGACAAGGTGAAGAACAAGGCCGACGAGCTCGCCGGCAAGGCCAAGGAGGCCGCGGGCAAGGCGAGCGACGATCGCGACCTCGAGAACGAGGGCCGTGGCGATCAGGTGAAGTCGAACCTGAAGGACGCCGGCGAGAAGGTCAAGGACGCCTTCCGTCAGTGAACGGCGTGACCACCGGGGCGCCCCCTCACCAGGGGGCGCCCCGCCCGCGTTCCGGCGGGCAACGTTTCGGCAACGCCGGAATCACGGAGGCTGGTCCGGGGACCGCGCGAGGTCGATGATCGAAGGGACGACCCGCGGCATTCCGTCGCGGCGATCACCGGGAGGTTCGAGCGATGATCAATGCCATCGTGCAAATCTGCGGTTTCCTGCTCATCGGGGCCGTGATCGGCGTGCTCGCCCGGGTGCTCAAGCCCGGCGCGCAGAACATCAGCCTGGGCATGACGCTGGGTATCGGCATGGCCGCCGCGCTCATCGCCGGCATCATCGCCAGCCTCATCGGGGTCGGCTCGATCACCGAGCTGAACTTCTGGGGCTTCCTCATCGCGGTCGTGGCCGCGATCGTGCTGCTCGGCGTCGCCGAGTCGGCGACCGGACGCGGGCACCCGCCGGCCGCCTGATGTGCCCCCACACACCCGTCGGGCCCCGCCGCGCAGTACGCGCGACGGGGCCCGACGACTGTGCTCAGGCGCTGTAGTCGTAGAAACCGCGGCCGGTCTTGCGGCCGAGACGGCCCGCGTCGACCATGCGGCGCAGCAGCGCCGGCGGGGCCAGGTGCGGCTCGGCGAACTCCGCGTAGAGCGACTCCGAGGCGGCCAGCGCGATGTCGAGACCCACGGTGTCGAGCAGGGTCAGCGGGCCCATCGGGTACCCGCAGCCGCCCTTCATCGCCGCGTCGATGTCCTCGGCGGTGGCGTATCCGGACTCGAGCATGCGCACCGCCGAACACAGGTACGGGATGAGCAGCGCGTTGACGATGAAGCCCGAGCGGTCACCGGCCTGCACGGTGGTCTTGCCCAGGGTGTTCTTGGCGTAGTCGGTGACCGCGGCGGCGGTCTCCGGCGCGGTCACCAGGGTGGAGATGATCTCCACCAGCGGCATCACCGGCACCGGGTTGAAGAAGTGCACGCCGACGACCCGCTCGGGACGCTGGGTGGCCCCGGCGACCTTGATCACCGGGATCGAGGAGGTGTTGGTGGCCAGGATGCCCTCGGGCTTGACGATCGAGTCCAGCTTGCCGAAGATCTCGTACTTCAGCGACTCGATCTCCGGGGCCGCCTCGATGACCAGGTCACGGTCGGCGAACTCGTCGATGTCGAGGGTGACCCGCACGCGGGCGATCGCCGCGTCGGCGTCCTCCTGGCTGATCTTGCCCCGGGCCACGCCGCGGCTGATGGAGGTGGCGATGCGCGCCTGGGCGGCGTCGGCGAACTCCTGCTTGGTCTCGAGCACGAGCACCGAGCTCCCGGCCTTCGCGCACACCTCGGCGATACCGGCACCCATCGTGCCGCCACCGATCACACCGATCAACTCCACTGACATCACTCCAATAGCTCGTGTTCGTCATCGACTGACGCACGCTATTCCACAGGGCCGCGAGCGCGGAGGTGTGGGTGGGGTGGGTGAACAGGTTCCGGCTCAGGCCCCGACCAGGCGCGACGCGCCGAGGAAGTCCGCAATCGCCGCCCAGGTCGTCGAGGGCGCCTCCGGCCCGGCGATGATGCCGAGGTGGCTGCCCTCGACCTGCACGAACCGCACCTCGGCGGCGCCGGTGAGCACCTCGGTGCCCGCGCGCACCGAGGCCGCCGAGGCCAGCTTGTCGCGGGTGCCGCCGACCAGCAGGACCGGCACGGTCAGCTTGCTCAGGTCGATGGCGTTGTGCGGGCCCAGATGCACCGTGCCCTTCCACATCTCGTTGCGCACGATGAACTGGCGGTGGGCCTGACGGTAGAAGCGGCCGGGGTAGCCGGGCATCTCGTCCATGAACCGGTCCACCGACTGCATGCGGGCCAGGGTCTCGGTGTCGGTGATGTTGCGCAGGATGTACCAGGGCTTGGTCAGTTCGCGGTCGAAGGCCTGGATGCGGAAACCGGCGCGCACCGCGTACTTGGGCACGCCGCCGATCAGGCGAACCGGCACGGTGACCTCGCGGCCGCCGGTGATCCTGCCCAGCTGCCGGGCCAGGCTGATCTGGCCGTTGCGGCGCTGGTCGAAGGGGCTGCCGACGGCGGTGACCGAGGCGATCGGCCGCTCGGGGTGGGCGGCGGCGGTCAGCAGGCTCATGGTGCCGCCGAAGGACCAGCCGATGAGGTCGACCTCGGCGTCGTCGTTGGCGGCGCTGACCTGGCCGATGGCGGTGGGCACGATGTCGTCGACCCATTCCTCGAATCCCAGGTCACGGTCGGCGTAGGTGATCTCGCCGTAGTCGACGACGTAGACCTCGCGGCCCAGGTCGAGCAGGAACCGGACCAGGCTCTGGCTGGGCCGGATGTCGTAGCAGGTGATGGTGACGGCCAGCGGCGGCACCAGCAGCACCGGGTTGCCGGTGGCGGGGGTGTCGCGGCGGTAGCGCAGCAGCCGGCGATGCGGTGCATCGGACACCACGTCCGACGGTGTCGGGGAGTAGGGCTCGATTCCGCTGCCGAAGAGGGCGCCCGCATTGCGCAGCGCGACATCCAGAGCGACCACAACATCCTCCGCGTTCCCGAACCCACCTAACTATGTTGGACAGGCTGTCACAGTTACCGGCGGTTAACAAGCCGGGGTGGGGTATCCCACACCGCTCCGACCGGCCGGGACCGGGCGCGGTGTGACCAGGCTCACCGCGTCGAATCCTCGCGCGGCGACGGGTGCGCTGAGCTGGTCGTTCGTCCGGACCGCGCGCGCCCGGCGCCGGAAAATCGCGTGATTCGTGTCGGTGGTGCGCGGAATACTGGCCCGCGCTCGATGAGTTCGACCCAGCGGCTCCGTCTGCACTGTTGCAGCGCCCGCACACGGCCGAGCGCCGGGCCCCAGCCTTTTCCCGCCCCACAGTCTTCCCCTGGAGGTACCCCCATGACGATCGACCAACACGCTCCACCCACGGGCGGGCGTACCCCGACCGTCATCCGGGTCCTGGTGCTGGCCACCTTCGTGGTCATCCTCAACGAGACCATCATGATCAACGCCATCCCGCGGCTGATGACCGATCTGGAGGTCACCGAGAGCGCCGCCCAGTGGGTCTCCACCGCGTTCATGCTCACCATGGCCGCGGTCATCCCGACCACCGGCTGGTTCCTGCAGCGCGTGCCGACCCGCACCGCCTACACCACCGCCATGGGTGTGTTCATCGCGGGCACCCTGCTCTCGGCGCTGGCCCCGACCTTCGCGGTCCTGCTGGCCGGACGCATCATCCAGGCGGGCGGCACCGCGGTCATGATGCCGCTGCTGATGACCACGCTGATGACGGTGGTCCCCGAACAGGATCGCGGCAAGGTCATGGGCAACGTGACCCTGGCGATCTCGGTCGCCCCGGCGATGGGCCCGGTCATCTCCGGCCTGGTCCTGCAGGTCGGGTCGTGGCGCTGGCTGTTCGCGCTGATGCTGCCGATCGCCGGCGTGGTGACCTGGCTGGGTCTCGGCCGGCTCGAGAACATCGGGGAGCCGCAGGCGGGCGCGATCGACTGGTTCTCGGTGGTGCTGGCGGCGCTGGGCTTCGGCGGACTGGTGTACGGCCTGAGCCGCTTCGAATCCGGCGCGCTCGGCCTGCCCTCGGGCATCGTGGCCGCGGGCGTCGCGCTGATCGCGGTGTTCGCCTGGCGTCAGCTGTCGCTGCAGCGGTCGGGCACCCCGCTGCTCGACCTGCGGGTCCTGCTGGCGGGCACCTACACCAAGGCACTGATTCTGATGTCGGTCGCGTTCCTGGCGATGCTCGGCTCGATGATCCTGCTGCCGCTGTACCTGCAGAACCTGCGCCACCTGTCCCCGCTGGAGACCGGCCTGCTGGTCATGCCGGGCGGGCTGGCGATGGGTCTGCTCGGCCCGACCGTGGGCAAGCTGTTCGACCGCTTCGGCGGCCGCGTCCTGGTCATCCCCGGATCGATCGCCATCACCGCGGCACTGGCCGGCTTCACCACCATCACCCTGACGACCCCGTACTGGGTGCTGCTGGCGCTGCACGTGCTGCTCATGGTCGCGCTGGCCGCCACCTTCACCCCGGTCTTCACGCTGGGCCTCGGCGCGCTGCCGATGAACCTGTACTCGCACGGCAGTTCCATGCTCGGCACCCTGCAGCAGGTGGCCGCGGCGTTCGGCACCGCGCTGGTCATCACGCTGATGTCGGCGCGTTCCAAGGACCTCATCGCCGAGGGCGTGGAACCGGTCGTCGCCCACCTGGACGGGATGAAGCTGGCCTTCCTCGTCTCGGCGGCGCTGTCGCTGCTGGTCATCGCCATGGCGGTGCTGCTGCCCAACCGGGCCGCCGCCGACCCCCACGCCGGGCCCGCCGAGGTCCCGGCCGCCGATCCCGCGCCGCAGGACGCGGCCGAGACCCCGGTGCTCACCAAGAGCTGACCCCTCGGCCCCGCGAAGCCCCGTCGTCCCGCCGGACGACGGGGCTTCGTCCTGTCCGGGGACGGTCTCGCCGCGACCGCCACCGGAGCGCTCGCCCCGGGGACACGCGAGGCGAACGCCGGTGACGGCGATGCGTGGCCCGCGGTCGCTACCGTGACCCTCGGCATGCCGCCGCAACGGCGGCCCTCGATCAGCGAATCCGGGAGGACACCGCGGATGAGCGCGTATCCGTATCCACCCGCGCGGCGGCGGGGCGGCTGGGGGACCGGCGCCGGATTGGTGACGGCGGTGTTCGTGTTCCTCCCCGCCAGTTTCTACCTGCGCCAGAGCCTGCACCTGCCGGGGATCCCGACCGGCGGTCAGCCGCTGCGGGAGGTCCCGCTGACCTACTGGCTGTCGTGGGCGGGCGCGCTCGGCGTGCTCGCCGCCCCCGCGGGCGTGGCCGCGCTGCTTCCCCGTGTCCGCGCGGCCGCGAGCGCCTACGCCGGGGCCGCGCTCGGCGCCGGCGCGCTGCTGGCGGCGATGGTGATCGCCTGCGAGATCACCGGATTCGGCCCGTCGTGACCGGGGGGCCGGGGGAGCGGGCCGTCAGCCCCGGGAGGCGAGTGCCCCGTGGAGCAGGGTGTCGAGGATCCGTTCGAGATCACCGGCGCCGAGCTCGCGTCCCCGCAACAGCAGCCGCAGCCAGATCGCGCCGGCGAGCAGGTCCATGACCGTCTCCGGGTCCGTGCCCGCGGCGAGTTCGCCGCGCTCGACGGCCCGGTCGAAGATCGGCCGCTCCCTGGCCAGGCGGTCGGCGAAGAAGGCGCGCCCGAGTTCGGCGAGCTCGGGCCTGCGCGGCGCGGCCGCCAGCACCGGGCCGATGACGGCGGCGCTGTCGGGGCCGGTCAGCAGGCCGACGATGCCCTCGGCGAGCGCGCGCAGATCGCCGCGCAGGGAACCGGTGTCGGGCAGGGTGAACGCCAGCAGCGGCGAGCGAACCAGCGCGGCGGCCAGCAGCGCGTCCTTGGACGGCCACCACCGGTAGAGCGTCGTCTTGTTGACCCCCGCCCGCGCCGCCACCGCCTCCACGGTCAGCCCGTCGTAGCCCTTGTCGGTCACCAGGGCCAGCGTCGCCGCGAAGATCTCGGCCGCTTTGCGGGGACCCTGCCCGTTCGGTGTCGCCACATCCACGGCGATCAATATACAACGCGACGTTGCGTTGCGAACCGCGCCGGATTACCGTTTGCAACGCAACGTTGCGTTGCAAAGCGGCGGTGCCGAACCGCTCCCGATCGACGACAGGACGAGACATGCGCACGACGACCGTGGCCTGGGGCCTGCTGCTGGCCTGGCTGGCCAACGACACCGAGGAGTGGTTCACCATGGCGCCGTGGTCGCGGCGCGTGGCCGCCGACCCGGATCGCGCGGCGACGGGCCCGGCGTGGCTGCGCAGGCCCGTCTCCGACGAGCACGCGCACACCGCGATCGCGCTGATGGGTGGCCTGGTCACCGCGGCCGCCGCGGCCGGGGCGGCGACCGGCGGGCGGTCGCGGTTCTTCCAGGCCGCCCTGGTCGGCTTCGGCGCCCACGGGTTCGGGCACCTGGCCCTGAGCGCCGCGCACCGGGGTTACACCCCGGGCGTGGCGACCGCGCCCACCGTCGTCATCCCGTACGCGCTGTGGGCATGGCGGGAGCTGGGCCGTGCCGGGGTGCGGCGCGCCGACGCGGGCACGTGGCTCGGCGCGGCCGCGCTGGTGCCCGCCTCGCTGGCGCTGACCCACCTGGCCGCGGAGCGGCTGACGCGCTGATCAGGAACCGACGACGTTGCGGGCGCGCCCGACGATGAGCGGGTCGGCGGGGGCGACGACCTCGGGATCCTTGTTGTCGTAGTCGAACAGGCCGAGGACGTGGCGCATGGCGTTGAGGCGGGCCCGCTTCTTGTCGTTGCTCTTGACCACCGTCCAGGGGGCGATATCGGTGTCGGTGTGGGCGAAGTTCTCCTCCTTGGCCGCGGTGTAGTCGTCCCACTTGTCCAGGGAGGCCAGGTCCATCGGGGACAGCTTCCACTGGCGGACGGGGTCGACCTGGCGGATGGCGAAGCGGGTGCGCTGCTCCAGCGGCGAGACCGAGAACCAGAACTTCACCAGGTCGATCCCGTCGTCGACGAGCATGCGCTCGAACAACGGCACCTGAGCCAGGAAGCGCCGATGCTGTTCGGGGGTGCAGAAACCCATCACCCGCTCGACGCCCGCCCGGTTGTACCAGGAGCGGTCGAACAGCACGATTTCCCCGGCCGCGGGTAGGTGCTCCACATACCGCTGGAAGTACCACTGGGTCTGCTCGCGGGTGGTCGGCTTCTCCAGCGCCACCACGCGCGCCCCGCGCGGATTGAGATGTTCCATGAACCGTTTGATCGTGCCGCCCTTGCCCGCCGCGTCGCGGCCCTCGAACACGATGACCAGCCGTCTGCCGTTGGCCTTGACCCAGTTCTGCAGCTTGAGCAGCTCGATCTGCAGCAGCCGCTTGTCGGCCTCGTAGACCGGGCGCTCGAGGCGCGCGGGGTAGGGGTAGTCCTCGCGCCAGGTGTCGACGACGTAGCCGCCGTCGGCGGTGAGCAGCAGCGGGTCGTCGTCGTCGAGATCGTCGACGGTGAAGCCGGTGGTGTCGGTCAGATCGATCGCGGTCGCGAGATCGGCGATCTCGCTCAGGTCGCGCAGCAGCGGCGGGGTGGCGAAGTCGGTCATTCCGCGACGTTAACGACCGAATCCGACCGGCCGGTGAACGCCAGGTGCCCTCAGGCGGCGCGCAACACGAGCACGCTGACCTCGCTGGGGGCGAACAGCCGCAGCGGAGGACCCCAGAATCCCGTGCCCCGGCTGGTGTAGAGCTGGGTGTTGTGCCCGTGGCGGCTCAGCCCCGCCACGACCGGCTGGTCGAGGCGCACCAGGTAGTGGAAGGGCCAGATCTGGCCGCCGTGGGTGTGCCCGGAGATCTGCAGGTCGACGTTGCCCGCGACCGCCTCGACGATCTGCTTGGGCTGGTGGGCCAGCAGCACCACCGGCGCCTTCGGCGCGCCGGCGAGCGCGGCGGGCAGGTCGGGGCCGTGCCCGGGCAGGGCGATGCCGGTGGGGTCGTCGATGCCGGCCAGCACGAGCTGGTCGTCGCCGCGGGTCAGCACGCGGTGCTCGTTGCGCAACGGCTGCCAGCCGAGGGCGCGCATGTGCTCGATCCAGGCGAGCGCGTCGCCGAAGTACTCGTGGTTACCGGTGATGTAGAACTTGCCGAGCGGGGCCTGGACCCCGGCGAGCGGATCGACCTGGGCCTTGCGGCGCTCGAACGGGCCGTCGGCGAGATCGCCCGCGTGGCAGGCGATGTCGGGGTGCTGGGCGTTGACCAGTTCGACGACCCGCCGCGACCAGCGTTCGCGGTCGGTGGCGGCGAAGTGGGTGTCGGTCACCACGACGACCCGCACGCCGTCCAGCGCGGCGCCGAGCCCGGTGATCGGCACCTCGACGGTGCGCACGCGCGGCAGCCGCCGCGCCTCGTACATCGCCCAGGCGACGAGGGCGGCCGTGAGCGCGGCCACCGCGACGGCCACCGCCGCGGCCGTGTCCGCCACGCCGGCCAGGCTCAGCACGCCGCCGACGACCGCCCCGGCGATCGACCAGGTGAACAGGATCCAGGCCACCCCGAGCAGGGTGTCGCCGACGAGCACGGCGGCGTCGGACTGGGCGGGGCCGTGCCCGAGGATCATGGTCACCGGCAGCAGCAGCGTCAGCCCGACCCACAGGGCGGTCCCGGTCCAGAACCAGGGCCCGCCCGAGCCGGCGGGCGCGGCGACGAGGGTCCACCACGGTGCCGCGAACAGCAACGCGGCGACGGTGAGGGCGATGAGCAGGCGCAGAGCGATCTTCACGTGACGGGTCCTCGGGGGCAGGGCCGGAACTCGCTGCCCCGGACGCCGTCCATAGTAGCGGAGGAATGACCTCCGATTAGCGGGCGGGACGCGGCGCGCACCGACCCTGTTCGAGCGGCCGCCGCGCGGGTATGTCCCGTCGTGCCACACCGACGAGAAAGGACCGCCATGAGCCTGCGTGACACCATCGCCCAGCTGCATCAGGACATCACCACCGCCGAGGACACCGGCGACCACGACACCGCCGCGCGCCTGCGCCGCGAGCTCGAGGAGGCGCAGCGGGCCGAGCGGGACGCCGGTCGCGGCGAAGGCTGAGCGCTCAGTCCTGCGAAGGCGGCAGGATCGGCGGGGTGAAGACCTCTTCCAGGGGTATCGGGCCGGTGTAGCGGCGGCACCGGCAGCCCACCCATTCGCGCATACCGTGCATGCCGCGCCGGGAGGTCTCGGCGTTGCACCGGCCGCTCTCGCGGTCGTGCAGCGCCAGATCGTGCCCGCATCCGCAGCGCGCGAGTGCCCTGCCGCGTCCGGGGGCACCGCCGCGCGAGGGTACGAATCGGCCCGCCACCCAGCCGAGCGCGAGCAACCCCGCCCCGACCGCCAGACTCACAGGATCCACCTGTCCACGGTATACGGCCCGGTGCCCGGTCGAAAACCGTTCGGCGGGATCACCGTTCACCCCGCCACCGAGGTCGTCACCGACTGGATCGAGCGCGGCACCGACTATCCGGGCGGGCCCCGACCCGACACCGCGCGCGAGCTGATGATGGCGATCCTGGTCGGCCTCGACGGCGCGTTCGTCCTCGGCCGCACCCTGCGGTCGGCCGAGCCGCGGCACGCGCCGGCCGCCCGCGTCGAGGACCAGCTCGCGCACGCCGAAACCCCGGAAGGCGCGACGGGACACCGTCTTCCGGGGTGACTGCGAGCGATACCGTCAGCCGGGGCCGACCGGCAGCAGGAAGTCCGCGGTGTCGCCCGCGGCGTCGGTGACGCGCAGTCGGGTGAACACCGCGGGGCTGCCGTGCGGGCCCGAGAGCCGCACCGTGACCGGGCGCTGGGCGACCGGTCCGGTGGCGCAGTCCGGGACGCAGGTCTTGCGGTGTTCGGTGCCGGTGGCCTCGGCCGCCTCCTCGTCCCAGCGGGTCCAGGTCAGGCCCGAGAGGTGTTCGCCGAGATCGGCGCAGGTGGGGGTGAGGGAGGCGGGCTGGGTGACCGCGACGTCGGCGCAGTCGTAGACGACCGGCAGCGATGCCGGGCGGGCCTGACCCGCCGCGATCACCGTGCAGGCCAGGGCGGTGGTGGCCAGAACCGGGACGACCATGACACGCACGGGCAAGCTCCCTTCGTCGGCTGTGCGGTCACGCTACGCCGCCGCGGCGGCGATCCGGCGGACCCACGCCGGGGTTGCGCTCACCCTGATTCCGGGCAGCCGCGGCGGGGCGAGCTGCGCACCCGCCGTGCGCATCTCGCCGGGGCGGCGGCCGGACACCGCGCGCAGGTGGTAGGAAAGGGACGTGTCGGCAACTGACGGAAAGTCTGGTTCGGTCGCGCGTTCGCGCGCAGTGGACGAGGTCGTGGAGCTGGTCAGCACGCTGATCCGCTTCGACACCTCCAACACCGGCGAGCTGGCCACCACCAAGGGCGAACGCGAATGCGCCCAGTGGGTGGCCGGTCAGCTCGCGGAGGTGGGATACGAGACCGAGTACGTGGAATCGGGCGCGCCCGGCCGCGGCAACGTCTTCGCCCGCCTGCCCGGCGCGGATTCCTCGCGCGGGGCGCTGATGATCCACGGGCACCTGGACGTGGTGCCCGCCCAGGCGTCGGACTGGAGCGTGCACCCGTTCTCCGGCGCGGTGCAGGACGGCTACGTCTGGGGCCGCGGCGCGGTCGACATGAAGGACATGGTCGGCATGACCCTGGCGGTGGCCCGCCAGTTCAAGGCCGAGGGCACCGTCCCGCCGCGCGATCTGGTGTTCGCGTTCCTGGCCGACGAGGAGAACGGCGGCAAGTGGGGGTCGCACTGGCTGGTGGACAACCGGCCCGACCTGTTCGCCGGGGTGAGCGAGGCGGTCGGCGAGGTCGGCGGATTCTCGCTGACCGTGCCGCGCCCCGACGGCACCGAACGGCGCCTGTACCTGGTGGAGACCGCCGAGAAGGGCCTGGGCTGGATGCGCCTGCGGGCCAAGGCCCGCGCCGGGCACGGCTCGTTCCTGCACGAGGACAACGCGGTCACCATCCTGGCCGAGGCGGTGGCCCGGCTGGGCCGCCACACCTTCCCGCTGGTGCTCTCGGACTCGGTGGCCGAGTTCCTCGCCGCGGTCTCGGAGGAGACCGGGCTGACCTTCGACCCGGACTCGCCCGACATCGAGGGCCAGCTGGCGAAGCTGGGTACGATCTCGCGCATCATCGGGGCCACCCTGCGCGACACCGCCAACCCGACCATGCTCAGCGCCGGCTACAAGGCCAACGTCATCCCGCAGACCGCGGAGGCCGTCGTGGACTGCCGCGTCGTGCCGGGCCGCCAGGCCGCCTTCGAGCGCGAGGTCGACGAACTCATCGGCCCCGACGTCGAACGCGAGTGGATCACCAAGCTCGACTCCTACGAGACCACCTTCGACGGCAGGCTCGTCGACGCCATGAACGAGGCGGTGCTTGCCAACGACCCGCAGGGCCGCACGGTGCCCTACATGCTCTCCGGCGGCACCGACGCCAAGGCCTTCGCCCGCCTCGGTATCCGCTGCTTCGGGTTCGCCCCGCTGCAGCTGCCGCCCGAGCTGGACTTCACCGCGCTGTTCCACGGGGTGGACGAACGGGTTCCGGTGCGGTCACTGGAATTCGGCACCCAGGTCCTGGAACACTTCCTGCTGCACAGCTGAACCCGAACCCCGCGAATCGGAGTCGCCATGAGCTACAACCCCTATGCCGCCCTGCCCGAGGTGCCCACCTTCACCCTGACCTCGGCCGATGTCACCGACGGCGCGCCACTGGCCAACGACCAGGTCTCGGGCGTGTTCGGCGCGGGTGGCAAAGACATCTCCCCCCAGCTGAGCTGGTCCGGGTTCCCGGAGGGCACCGAGAGTTTCGCGGTCACCGTCTACGACCCCGACGCCCCCACCGCCTCCGGCTTCTGGCACTGGGCCGTGGCGAACATCCCCGCCTCGGTGACCTCGCTCGACAGCGGCGCGGGCAGCGAGGGCGGCACGCTGCCCGAGGGCGCGGTGACCCTGCGCAACGACGGCGGCTTCCCCGGTTTCGTCGGCGCCGCCCCGCCGCCCGGGCACGGCCCGCACCGCTACTTCGTCGTCGTGCACGCGGTGGACGTGCCCGCTCTGGAGGTCGGCCCCGACGCCAGCCCGGCCTTCCTCGGTTTCAACCTGTTCTCCCACACCCTCGCTCGCGCGACCCTGATCGGCACCTACGAGCAGCACTGAGCCGTGACGGCGCGAAGGCCCCCGGGAAAAATCTCCGGGGGCCTTCGCTTTTCGCGGACGCTACTTGACGTTGACGATGTGCTCGGGCGGGTTCTCCGCGTAGAGGTCGGCGATGGTGGTGGCGTACTTCTGGTTGATCGGCACGCGCTTGAGCGACATCTTCGGGGTGAGCTCGTCACCGCCGGGCTCCCAGACGCTGTCGGCGACGGCGAAGCGCTTGACCTGCTCCACCCGCGAGAGCTTGGTGTTGCCCGCGGCGACGGCCGCGGTGACCTCGGCGACGATCTCGGGGCGGCGCACCAGTTCGGCGAAGGTGGCGTCGGTGGCGCCGAGTTCCTTGGCGCGCAGGGCGACCACGTCCGGGTCGAGCATGATCAGGGCGGTGATATACGGGCGCGCCTCGCCGATGGCCACGGCCTGCCCGACGATCGAGGAGGCGGCCTTGAGCGCGTTCTCGATGTTGGAGGGGGCGATGTTCTTGCCCGCCTCGGTGATGATGAGTTCCTTCTTGCGGTCCACGATGCGCAGGTAGCCGTCGGCGTCGAGGGTGCCGATGTCGCCGGTGCGCAGCCAGCCGTCGGCGTCGAACGCCTCGGCGGTCTTCTCGGGCATGTTGCGGTAGCCGGCGGTGACGATGGGGCCGCGGACCAGGACCTCGCCGTCGGCGTCCAGGCGCAGCTCCAGCCCGTCGAGCGGGCGACCGACCGAACCGGGGCGCGGCTTGTCCAGCTCGGTGTAGGTGCCGACGCCGGTGGTCTCGGACATGCCCCACACCTCCGAGACCGTGAAGCCGAGGCCGAGGAAGAACTCGAGGGTCTCCGGCGGCACGGGCGCGGCGCCGGAGGCGGCGACCTTGAGCTCGTCCAGGCCCAGCGCGCCACGCAGCTTCGACAGCACCAGCGCCTCGGCCAGGGTGTGCTGGACGCCCAGCAGCGGGGAACCGCCGCCGCCCGCGAGCTGGGCGCGTGCCCGGGCGACGCCGGTGCCGATCGCCCACTGCGCCAGGGCCTTCTTCACCCCGGACTCGCCGGCGATCTTGTTCTCGATGCCGGTCTTGATCTTCTGCCACACCCGGGGCACGCCGAAGAACGCGGTCGGGCGCGCGTCGGGCAGCGCGGCGGCGATCTCGCGCGGGTCGGGCACGGTGGTCAGCTGGATGCCGGTGATCTGGTTCATCGCGTGCGCCGAGATGCGGTCGGCGACATGGGCGGCGGGCAGATACGAGACCGCGCGGTCGTCGGGGCCGACCGGCAGGGCGCCGGCGACAAGGCCCTTGACCTGGGCCAGCACGTTGGTGTGGGAGATCTCCACGCCCTTGGACGGGCCGGTGGTGCCCGAGGTGTAGATCAGGGTGGCCAGGTCGCCGGGGCGCACGGCCTTCCAGGCGGCCTCGAAGTCGAAGCCGTCCTTGGGGTTGGACTCCACGTCGTCGAGGGTCAGCGCGCCGGAGACGGGTCCGTCGACCACGATCAGGTGCTCGATCTCGGTGCCCGCGGCCCGGACGGCGTCCAGGAAGGCCTGTTCGGTGACCACGACCTTGTTGCCCGCGTTGGTGAACACGTGCGCGATCTGCTCGGGGGAGCTGGTGTTGTAGACCGAGAACGGGGCCGCGCCCAGGTGCAGGGCGGCGGTGTCGACGAGGTTGAACTCGGGCCGGTTGGTCAGCATGAGGCCGACGGTGTCGCCGTGGCCGACGCCGAGTTCGGCCAGGCCCGCGGCCAGCGCCCGCACCCGGCGGTCGTATTCGGCCCAGGTGATCTCGGTCGTGCCGCCGACGGTGCGCAGTGCCACCCCGTCGGGCCGCAGGGCGACCGTCTCCTGGAAGGCGGCCACGACGGTGTGCACCGTTGCGCCGGACGTGTGAACCAAACCGATTTCTGTCGTCATAATCCCTGTTCCCACTGGTGCCGCTGACAGATTGGAGGCAAATCTGTCTCATCGACTCAAACGTAGCGCGTCGTGTGGCGCAACTCACTCATGGTAACCAGACAAACGGGATTGTGGTGGGGGTTACGGCGCCGGTGCCCACGGCGCGGACTCGCCCGGGATCATGTGCCCGCGCCGGGTCCGCTTGGCCTCCAGGTAGCGTCGGCCGCGATCGGTGCGCAGCGGCACCGCCAGCGGCAGCACCTCGACCGCGATGCCCGCCTGCTGCACGGCCGCCAGCTTGTCGGGATTGTTGGTGAGCAACCGGATCCGGGTCAGGCCGAGGCGGGCCAGTTCGGCCGCCGCGGGCGCGTAGGAGCGCGCATCGGGCGGCAGGCCGAGCCGGTCGTAGCCGGTGAAGGTGTCCAGATCGTGGCGTTCGCACTCGCGGTAGCCGCGCGCCTTCCACAGCAGCCCCGCGCCACGGCCCTCCTGCTCCAGATACACCAGGACCCCGCCGCCCTCGGCCTGCATCATGTCCATCGAGCGGGCCAGCTCCGGGCCGCAGTCGCAGTCGTCGGAACCCAGCGCGTCGCCGTAGAGGCAGCGGGAGTGCAAGCGCACCAGCGGATTGTCACCCAGTTCGCCGAAGATCAGCAGATGCCCGCCGTCGGCCGCGTCCGGTAGCTGCCGCACCCGCACCCTGATCTCGGCACCGCCCCGGCTGAACAGGTGCTCGACCTCGTCCTCGTCGGGCTCGGGGCCCGCGTCCGGCACGGTCGGCAGGGTGATGGTCACAGCGCTCCTCGACGACGAAGGGATTGACAGCGCAAGCAGGTGAACGAGCAACGCGCGAGAGACTACTCGCCACGCCGAGGCCCGGCACGCCCGGCGACGGCGCGGCGTCCGGTCACCGCGCAGTGAGGTCAGTCACCGCGCGGGAGACCGGCGAACAGGGCGACCACCCGGTCCACCTCGGCCACCGTCGGCAGCGCCGCGGTGACCGCACCCAGCTGCTGGGTGGTGAACATGGCCGCGGTCGCCCAGCGGTAGTCCTCGGCGTCGAGCGGGCCATGGGCGTCGACCAGGCGGCGGGCCAGCGCGGCCGCGAACGCCGCGGCCGCGCCCGGTGCCGAGCGCAGCACCGGCGGGAAGTCGTCGATCAGCAGTTCGCCGCCGTCGGCGAAGACCCGGCAGTGGAAGTCGGACAGCGCGCACACCGTGCCGACGCCGAGGCCGCGCAGCAGCCGCGCCACGTCGGCGGTGTCGCCCGCGTCGGCCTCGGGCAGCATGGCGCGCAGCTCGGCGGTGGTGCCCGCCAGGAAGTCCACCGCGCCCAGGTGGGTGTAGAGGCTCTGGGGCACCGGGGTGCGCGGCGTCGGGCACAGGACGACCTGGGGGCGCGGGTCGAGTTCGGCCACCGCGCCGAGGAGTTGCTCGATCACCCGGGCGGGCGGCTCGAAGGTCGCCACCACCACCGCCGAGCCGGCCAGGGCCGCGCGCAGCGCCCCGCTGCGCAGGTCCTCGCCGGTGAGCTGCACGCGTTCGTCGTGGCAGCCGATGAGCTGGGCGGCGCCGGTGGCGGTCTGCACGACCGCGGTGATCAGTGTGGGGGCGAAGGGCACCAGCTTGACCAGGTCGCGGTGCACGCCCTCCTCCGACAGCAGCGACAGGATGGCCCGGCCGTTCTCGTCGCCGCCGATGGCGGCCACCAGTTGCGCGTCCAGGCCGAGCCGGGCCGCGGCGACCGCGCGGTTGAGGCCCTTGCCGCCGGGATGACCGGTGAATGTGCCCGAGGCGGGCAGGTTCTCGGTGGCGAAGGCGTCCACCGTGTAGAGGTGGTCGATCACCGCGTCGCCGACGACGGTGACCGTCGCGCCCGCGCCGAGGGGCCGCGCCGGGGGCGGCGGGTAGCCGTTGGCCACGGCCAGCAGGCCCGCCAGGGCGGTGAAGGTCTGGTGCTCGACGACCGTGCGCAGCCGCTTGACCGTGGGCGCGCCGGGCGCCGGGCCGGCGTCGATCACCTCGTGCAGTGCGTTCCAGTGCGTGGCCAGGTACAGGCGCCGGTCGCCGAGGTTCTCCGCGTAGAGCCGGTCCGCCTCCAGCCCCGGCGGCAGGTCGTCGCGGAGCAGGCCGAGCGACAGGGCGGCGTCGGCGATGAGCAGATCGGAGGGCGGCAATTGCCGTGCCACGTCACGCAGGACCGCGGGCACCGCTTCCTCGCGGGCGACGCCCGTGCGCTGGGCGTGCCGGGCGATGGCGGGCAGGGCCAGCAGGGGAGTGACGTCGATCTCGGTGTGCCGCAAGCGTTCCGGGCTCAGGCCCGTGTACTTGCACAAACGGGTCAGAATGTCGCGCAGGGCGACCGTGCGGTCGTCGTGCGTAGCCATCGGCGTGGTCCGCCTCTCCGGGAAGGGGTGCGTGGCAGGTTTGACACCGGTTCTGTCCGGGCAATTATCCAAGTAGAATGGCAATTGTCCGCACCGATTGGCAAATGCCACACCGATTTCGGGGAGGATCGCCTCTCCGACCATCCGATCCGGAAGGCTGGTGTGCGATGACCCTGCACGTGACCCCCGACCGCATCACCAGCGACCGCACCCCCGAATACGCCGAACGACAGCCCGGCGGCGGGTGGCGACTGAGCTGGCTGGCCGGACGCGACCTCACCGTCGAACAGGCCAGGACCGGCATGGAACTCGACGAACTGCTCTCGTGCCCCGACGGCGTGCACGACCGGCTGACCCACGCCCGCATCCACGCCTGCGCCGACGCGCTCGGCATGATCTGGGAACAGGTGGCGATCATCCTGTTCAAGCGGATGGTCGACCGCGACCTCGCGGTCACCGGCGAACCCCCGCGCCGGGACCCGCCGCCGAGCCGGCCGCGCAGCGCGCACCGGCTCGGCGGTCACCTCAGTTCGGGACCGGCCTACTACGGCTGATCAGGACGCGGCGCTGTCGCGGCTGTGCTCGGCACCGACCGCCTCGGCGATCGAGGCGTAGCCGCCCGCGCGCAACTTGGCGGCTAGGCCGCGGTGGATGCGGCGGGTCCAGAACGCGCCGCCGTAGATGAAGCCGGTGTAGCCCTGCAGCAGGGTCGCGCCTGCCAGGATCCGCTCCCAGGCCTGCTCGGGGGTCTCGATGCCGCCGACCGAGATCAGCACCAGCCGGTCCCCGACCCGGCGGTGGAGCCTGCGCAGGACCTCCAGGGACCGGTCGGCCACCGGCGCGCCCGACAGGCCGCCCGCGCCCATCGCCTCGACCTCCGCGGCCGGGGTCCGCAGGCCGTCGCGGCGGATGGTGGTGTTGGTGGCCACGATGCCGGCCAGGCCCAGCTCCACGGCCAGGTCGGCCACGGCGTCGACGTCCTCGTCGGACAGGTCCGGCGCGATCTTGACCAGCACCGGAACCCGGACGACGTCGAGCACGGCGGCCAGGATCGGGCGCAGCGACTCCACCGCCTGCAGGTCACGCAGGCCCGGGGTGTTGGGGGAGGAGACGTTGACCACCACGAAGTCGGCCAGCGGACCGAGCAGGCGGGCGCTGGTCGCGTAGTCGGCCGCGGCCGCCTCGGGCTCGACGACCTTGGTCTTGCCGATGTTGGCGCCGATCGGCACGCTCGGACGCGCACCGTGCAGGCGCGCGGCCGCCGCGGCGGCGCCGTGGTTGTTGAAGCCCATGCGGTTGATCAGCGCGTGGTCGGCGGGCAGCCGGAACAGCCGCGGCGCCGGGTTGCCCGGCTGGGCCTGGGCGGTCACGGTGCCGATCTCGGCGAAACCGAAACCCAGGGGTCCCCAGGTGTTCGCGCCGTCGGCGTTCTTGTCGAAGCCGGCGGCAAGCCCCAGCGGGGCGGGGAAGTCGACGCCGAACGCCCGGGTGGCCAGGATCGGGTCGTCCACCACGAGCAGCTTGTTCATCGCCCACCGCGACGGCGGGAACCACGCGGCGGCGCGCAGCGCGGCGAAGACCAGGTGATGCACCTTCTCCGGCGGGATCAGGAACAACACGCGTAGCAGCAGGGCGTACATTTCTCGCTCACATTCCGGGTTCGGGCACGGGGAGGACGGTGTTCTTGCGGCGGCGCAGCAGGACCCGGCGGCTGCCGTCGGTGTAGGCGCGCACCCGCGACAGTTCCCAGCCGCCGAACTCGGCCTGGATCGCCAGCCGCATCGAGGCGGTCACCCGGGTGACCTCCGGCGGCAGGCGCAGCGGGACGTACTCGTAGTCGTCGTTGCTGGTCTCCCAGCTGCTGGGCAGGGGTGCGCGGGATCCGTGCGGTCTGCGGGCCATCACTGTCCTCTCTTCCGCTGATCCGCCCCGATCCGCTGCAGACCGTCGCCGGTGGCCGAGGCCACCAGCAGGTCGCCGGTGCGGGTGTCGACGGTCACCGCGTCGGGCTGGCGGACGGTGGCGAACCGGCCCACCTGCACCGGGATACCGGTCGACAGGTCGAAACCGAGGATCTCGTTGCTCTGCGTGCACGTCACCCAGACGACGTCGGCGGCCGGATCGTAGGCGATCGCGTAAGGCGATGATCCTACCGGGAAACGCTGACGCAGCACGAGCGGATCGGCGGTGTAGACCTGCAGCTCCCCGCCCGCGGTGTCGGTGACCAGGATGCGCCCGCGCGTGTCGGCCAGGGCGTTGGTCGCGCCGTCGCCCGCGCGCAGCATGAGCCCGGGTTCGTCGCCCGCGATGGCGGTGACGGTGGTCTGGCGGCGGTCGAGCACCGTGACGTCGTCGCCGGTCAGGGCGATGGCGTCGGTGGAGACCAGGCCGTCCACGGTGCGCACCAGGGTGCCGGTCGGGTCGAATTCGTAGAGCTTGCCGTCGCCGGTACCGGCGAAAAGCGTGCCGTCGGTGCGTGTCTGCACACTGTGCACGTCCCCGTCGACGGGAAGTTCGGTGACCGCGCCGGTGCCCGCGTCGACCCGCAGCACGCGCTCGGGGGCGGCGACGAGCACCTCGCCGGCGCGACCCTGGCCGAGCGCGGCGCCCGCGACCGGCAGCGGCACCGCCCGCACGGCGTCGGGGCGGGTGGGGTCGAGCAGCGACAGCGTGGTGCCCGCGGTGTCGAGGGCGGCCAGGCGCCCGGTGCCGGTCTCGGCGAGCAGCGCCCGCGTGCCGCTCAGCGGCGAGACCGTCCCGGCCGGGGTGCCCGTGGTGGCGGGGGAGACCGCCGCGGTCGCGGGTTCGCGGGTGGGCACGTCGGGGCCGAGTCGGTCACCGGAGCAACCGCTCAGCACGATCAGCGCCGTCGGTCCGGCCAGCGCCGGGATGAGCCAGCCGCGAGCGCGCATGCACCGAACTCCTTCTTCCACGAGATGACGGAATCCAGTTGATCATGACCGGTGCGCGGCGCGCCCGACCGGGTGGTGGGCGTGGTGACCGCGGCGACACCGGATACTGTTGACCCGACGGAAGAGGCGACGGGCAGCCGGCCAGGAGAGCACACCATGAGCGACCGCGGAGCAGCGGGTTTCGGTGTCGATGACGTGACAGCCGGACCTTTCGCCCACGGCTACGGCACCACCGACGACGGCCGGACCTTCGCGTTCCGCACGCGACGCGCCGTCCTGACCCTCGAGATCTACCGCGCCGATCTCGGCGAGCGGGTCCCCGAACCCGGGGACGTGGTCGCGATCGCGCAGGCCGGGGTCAACGACATCGATCTCGGCGACGAACGCAGCATCGCCGCGTTCGTGCACGACCTCATCCCGACCGCGACGCCGGTCGCGGGCACCGGCGGACGCGAGATGACCGTCCTGCGGGGCATCCTGGGGCGGATCAGCGCCGTCATTGATGGTATGTAGATAGTGATGTCGTACACACTTGCCGCCAGGGCCGCCACGGCCGTCACCTGCTTCTCGGCGCTGATCGCACTGACCGCGTGCGGATCGGGCACCGACGAGGCCGCGGTCGACGCCGCCCGCTCGCGCGCCAACGCCTCCCTGTCGAGTTCGGTGGCGGCTTCGTCGAGCAAGGCGCACGCGCCGCTGCCGACGGCGGCCGAACTCGATACCCAGATCAAACGCGCGCTGGATCCGAACCTGCCCGACTCCGAGCGCACGGACCTGATCGAGGACGGGGCGGCGTTCAAGGACGCCATCCCGGACATGTACAAGGCGCTGCGCGACAACCCGCACGCCGTCTACGGCGTGGTCGATCCGGTGTTCGACAACCGTGACGGCACCCTGACCGCGACCATGCGGCTGGACAAGGACGGCTCGGGCACCAACGTGCGCACCACGATCGTGCACTTCGTGCTGATCGACGGGAAGTGGAAGATCTCGCGCACCGATCTGTGCGGCATCCTGCGCTCGGCCGACTACCGCACCTCCGCCTGCGGCTGAGCGCCGAGTTCGCCCCCATGCAGGATTCGCGCGCTCTCCGGTGGGGCCGGTTCGTCCACCGCCACCGCTACATCGTCCTCGGTCTGTTCGTCCTGACCGTCCTGATCTCCGGCTTCTACGGCCGCGACCTGGCCGGTCGCTACACCCAGGAGGGCTGGTTCGACGAGAGCAGCGAGTCGGTCGCCGCCTCGAAGCTGGCCGACGACATCTTCGGCCGTGACACCGACGGCGACCTGATCCTGATCTACACCGCCCCCGAGGGCGCGACCGTGGACGACGCGGCCGTGCGCGGCCCGGTCACCACGGCGCTGGCGCAGCTGCGCGAACGCTACGGCGAACGCATCCACAAGATCGACAGCTACTGGGACTCCCCGTTCAGCGCCAACGCCTCCGACCCGAGCAAGCGCCACGCCTTCGCCAGCATCGGGCTCGCCGGTGGCGGCGGCACGGCCACGGTCGAGAACTATCTGGCGCTCAAACCGCACCTCGGCGCGGACGGCGACGGGACGGGCCCCGGTGGGACCACCGTCCAGCTGGCCGGCCTGCAACCGGTGGTCGAGGGCATCAACATCGGTATGCAGCACGACATCCACCGCGCCGAACTGATCGCGCTGCCGATCGTGGCGATCCTGCTGTACTTCGTGTTCGGCGGCGTGGTCGGGGCGCTGCTGCCGGTGTTCATCGGCGGCATGACCATCCTCGGCACCTCGGGCATCCTGCGGGTGCTCACCGACCACATCGACGTCAACGTCTTCGCCAGCGCGGTGATGACGCTGGTGAGCCTGGGCCTGGCCATCGACTACGGGCTGTTCACCGTGACCCGGTTCCGCGAGGAACTGGCCGCCGGGCACACCGTGGAGGAGGCCACCGCGCGGACCGTGGCCACCGCGGGCCGGACCGTGCTGTTCTCGGCGGCGATCATCGCGCTGAGCCTGGGCGCGCTGTTCATCTTCCCCAACGGCGTACTGCGCTCGGTGCCCTACGGCGGCATCTCCGCGGTCATGCTGGCCGCGCTGCTGTCGGTGACCGCGCTGCCCGCCGCCCTGAGCATCGTCGGGCGCCGCATCGACTGGCTGGGCTGGAAGCGGTTCTCCCGCACCAAGACCGAGGCCCAGATCGACGCCGGATTCTTCTCCCGCCTCGCGCAGTGGTCGATGCGGCGGCCCTGGGCCGTGGTCGTGCCGATCGTGCTGGCGCTGCTGGCGCTGAGCATCCCGCTGCGCCACATCGAGTTCGGCGGCATCAGCGAGAAATACCTGGCCGCCGACAACCCGGCCCGGGTCGCCCAGGAGGACTTCGACCGCACATTCCCCGGATTCCGCACCGAACCGCTCAAACTCGTCGTCGTCGGCGCCGACGCCGCGCAGCTCGGCGACATCCGCTACCAGGCCAACCAGGTGCCCGGCCTGACCGGGCGCTTCGAACCCGCCGCGCCGACCAAGGACGGGGTGAACGTGCTCAGCGCCGGCCTGGCCGACAAGCGCGAGGCCGACGCCGTCATCGACGCGCTGCGCTCCCTGGACCATCCCCCCGGGGTCGTGGTGATGGTCGCCGGGATCCCGGCCCTGGAACGTGACTCGATCAACGGCCTCATCGACGGGCTGCCGCTGCTGCTGGCGATCCTGGTCGTCGCGGCGCTGCTGCTGATGATGGTGGCGTTCCGGTCGGTGGTGCTCGCGGTGAAGGCCGTGGCCATGAGCGCGCTGAGCCTGGTCTCGACGTTGGGCGTGCTGACCTGGATCTTCGTCGAGGGACACGGCGCCGGGGTCCTGCAGTTCACGCCGGGCCCGCTGATGTTCGCGGTGGTGGCGCTGATCGTCACCGTGATCTTCGGCCTGTCCACCGACTACGAGGTGTTCCTGCTCTCGCGCATCGCCGAGAAACGCGCCGACGGCGCCGACGCCGAGGAGTCCATCCGCTACGGCGTCGCGCACACCGGCAGCGTGATCACCTCCGCGGCCGCCATCCTGATCGTGGTCACCGGCGCGTTCGGCTTCTCGGATCTGGTGCTGATGAAATACATCGCCTACGGCATGATCGTGGCCCTGCTCATCGACGCCACCGTCATCCGGATGGTCCTCACCCCGGCGCTGCTCAAGATCATCTGGAAATAGCGCGGGCGGCGCGGCTCCGCGCCGCCCGGCGGCGGGCGTGCCGCTCAGTGGTCGAAGATGATGCGCACCGAGACCGGGGCGCTCTGCAACGCGCGGAAGGTCGCGGCCGTGACCGCGGCGAAGGCGGGGTGCGCGGCGAAGGTGCGGGCGCGGGCGTCGACGTCGTCCTCGGGCACCCAGCGCGCGGTGCCGGTCCGCCAGCGCTCGCCCTGGCGGATGCGGACACGCGGGTCGGCGCTGATATTGGCGCCCCAGCCGGATCGCCTGCCGTGCTGGGAGATGACCCAGGCCCCGTCGGCGTCGAATGCGGCCGCCACCGGGACCCGGCGCGCGGTGCCGCTGCGGCGGCCGGTGGTCTCGAGTTCGGTGGCCAGGGTGGTGCGGACGCCGAGCCGGTCCAGGACGCGTACCGCCGGGTTGGCGACGTAGCGACCGAGGGCGCGCTCGACGCGGAACTTGCGCGCGGCGCGGGTGTCGCTCATCGCAGGATCAGGCAGGTCGTGGTGGCGTGGGCGACGAGCCTGCCCTGCTCGTCGACGACCTTGCCCTCGGCGGTCGCGGTGCGCCGCCCGGCGTGCACGACGGTGCCGGTGGCGGTCAGCGCCCGGTCGTCGACGCTGACCGCGCGAATGTAGTTGACCTTCAATTCCAGTGTCGTGTAACCGATCCCGGCCTCGAGCGTGGTGTGCACGGCGCAGCCCATGACCGAGTCGAGGATGGTGGCGCAGATGCCGCCGTGGGTGATGCCCAGCGGATTGGCGAAGTCGGGGCGGGTGCGCAGGGCGAAGACGACCTCGCCGGGGTCGAGTCGCTCGACGGTCATGCCGAGCAGGGCGCCGATGTTGGGGCGCTGCTCGCCCGCGGCGGTCAGGGCGCGCAGCAGCTCGAGCCCGCTGAGGGCGGAGGGGTCGAGGGCGGTGTCGGTCACGGTCGGGCCTCTCGGTGGCGGGGTGCCGGGCCGCGGCGACCCGGATAGACCGAACGGTCTATGTCGTCGGACCGTACACCACGATGAACCGATCGGTCTATGATCGGGAGCCGGAGAGGAGCGATGTGACGACCGACGGACCCCGCGAACGCCTGCTGCGCAGCGCGATCGCGCTCATGTGCGAACGCGGCGTCCACGCCACCGGCGTCGCCGACCTGCTCGCCCACAGCCGCACCGCCCGCGGCTCGATCTACCAGCACTTCCCCGGCGGCAAATCCGAACTCATGACCGAGGCCACCGTCAGCGCGGGCCGCTACATGGACGCCCTGATCGACCGGCTGCTCGCCGAGGGCGAGGTCGCCGCCGCGATCGACGGGCTCATCGACCACTGGCAGCGGGTCCTCGCCGACAGCGACTACGTGCGCGGCTGCCCGATCCTGGCCGCCGCCCAGGCAGGCCCCACCGAACCCGCGGTCCAGGCCGCCTCGGCCGCGGTGTTCGCGGGCTGGGTCGAGCGCATCGCGACCGCGCTCGTCGCCGCGGGCGCCGAACCGTCACCGGCCCGCTCCGTCGCGGGCACCACGGTGAGCTGCGTCGAGGGCGCCATCGCGCAGAGCCGCTCCGCGCGCTCGGTGCGGCCCCTGGACGACGTGCGACTCGCGCTGCGCCGCCTCGTCGAGGCGACGCTGCCTACTTCCCGATGAGTCCGAACGGGTTCCCGTCCGCGTCGGCCAGCACCGCGATGCGGGTGCCCGGGCTCACCTCGCGCGGCGCGACCCGCTCGGTCGCCCCGGCGGCCAGCGCCGCCTCCCGCGCGCTGTCGACGTCGTCGACCCCGGCGTAGGCGATCGGCCCGCCGGAGACGTCGCCGTTGGGATCGAGACCGATCTGCACGTCCCCGGCCGCGTATCCCACGTAATAGGGCTCGTCGGTGTGCGGGGGACCGTAGAGGGCGGTGTAGATGGCTTTGGCGGCACCCAGATCCGATACCGGGATGACGACGCTGGCGACACTGTGACTCATCGGCTGTTCCTCTCGAAACGGCGGCACGACCGCGACCGCCGCCGAGACGGGCCGACCGCGCGGCGCGGGCACCGCGATGGGCGAAAGACCGTGACTCTCGCCGAGCAGCCTACCCAGCCGCGACCCGCGCGGACCGGACGCCGCGCGGTTATCGTCGAGGCATGGTGTCACCGGACCAGCTGTTGCCCTTCGCCGGACTGTGCCTGCTGCTGGTGGTGGTGCCCGGCCCAAGCGTCGTGTTCACCATGACCCGCGCGCTCACCCTCGGCCGCCGCGCCGCCCTGCAGACCGTGGCGGGCAACGCGCTCGGCATCTACGCCCAGGTCGTGGCCGTGGCGTTCGGGCTCGGCACGGTGGTCGCCACCTCGGCCACCGTGTTCACCGCCGTGAAACTGCTCGGCGCCCTCTACCTGGTCCACCTCGGCATCGCCGCGATCCGGCACCGCGGCGAGCTCGCGGGCGCCCTCGCCACCGACCGCACCGCGCGCACGCGCGGACCGGTCGCGATGATCCGCGACGGCGTGGTCGTCGGCTTCGCCAACCCGAAGTCGATCGTGTTCCTGGCCGCGCTGCTGCCGCAGTTCGTCACCCTCGACCACGGCTGGGTGCCGGGCCAGATGCTGCTGCTCGGCCTGTGCATCCCGGTGTTCGGCCTGATCTTCGACTCCGCGTGGGCGCTCACCGCGGGCGCGGCGCGCGGCTGGCTGACCCGTTCGCCGCGCAGGCTCGCGGCCGTCGGCGGCGCGGGCGGACTGACCATGATCGGGCTCGGCGCGGGGCTCGCGCTGACCGGGCGCAAGGACTGAGCGGTCAGTCCCGGCCGGGCAGTACCAGCTGGGCGCCGGTGACCGGGTGGTCGAACACGTCGACCGGGTGCCGGTAGACCCGGCTCAGCAGCGCGGGCGTCAGCACCTGGCGGGGCGGTCCGTCGGCGGCGACCCGCCCGGCGTCCAGGACGGTGACCCGGTCGGCATAGGCGGCGGCCACGCCGAGATCGTGCACGACCACCACCACGGCCGCCCCGCCCCGGGCGCGCTGGGCGGCCAGGCGCAGCACCGCCTCCTGGTGTCCGAGATCCAGCGCGGCGGTCGGTTCGTCGAGCAGCAGGGTCGCGGTGTCCTGGGCCAGCACCCGCGCCAGGGCGACCCGGGCGCGCTCGCCGCCCGACAGCGACGGGAACGGACGCCCGGCCAGATGGGTGACGTCGGTGGCGGCCAGCGCGGCGGCGATGAGCTCGTCGTCGCGGTCGGCGGCGGGGGTGCGCAGCCAAGGGGAGCGGCCCATCGCCACGACCTCGCGCGCGGTGAACGGGAACCCGACCGTGTGGGACTGGGGCAGCACCGCGCGGCGGCGCGCCATGTCGCCGGGGGTCCAATGTGTCAGCGCGTGACCCTCGAGCTTGACCGTGCCCGCGCTGATGTCCAGATCGCCTGCCAGCGCCGCGAGCAGGGTCGACTTGCCCGCGCCGTTGGGACCGACCAGCGCCACGATCTCGCCCGCGGCGACCTGGAAGTCGACCCCGTCGAGCACCGTGCGCTCGCCGCGGCGCACCCCGAGCCCGGCGGCGCGCAGCGTGACCGTGCCCGGGGCCGGACGTTCGGGCAGGTCGGGGCGGTGGGCGAAGACGCCGCCGAGGGCGGCCAGCGGATTACGTCTGCGTGTGCGGTCCTCGGTCATCGGGGGTCCTCCTGCCGGGTTCACGCCCAGCCTCCCGCGCGGGCACGGGTGCGCCGCAGCAACCAGAAGAAGAACGGGCCGCCGATGAGCGAGGTCAGCATGCCCAGGGGCAGGTCGGCGTTGTCGACCAGGGTCCGCGCGCACACGTCGGCGCCCAGCAGCACGACCGCGCCCAGGATCGCGCTCAGCGGCACCAGCACCCGGTGTCCGGGACCGACGAGCATGCGCACCAGATGCGGCACGATCAGCCCGACGAACAGGATGATGCCGGTGAAGGCGACCCCGGCCGCGGTGAGCACGGCCACGATGACGATCACCTGCCTGCGCAGCCGTTCGACGTCGAGTCCGAGGTGGCGGGCGGGCGCCTCCCCGAGCGCGAGCAGGTCCAGGCGCGAGGCCACCGCGACCGCGGCCGCCACGCCGACCGCGCCGAGGGCGGCGACCACGGCCACCGAGGACCAGGTGGCGCCGTTGAGGCTGCCCAGCTGCCAGAACACGATCTGGTCGCGCGCGGCCGGGGAGGCGACGAACAGCAGGAAGGCGATCAGCCCGCCGGCGAAGGCGTTGACGGCCACGCCGGTCAGGATAAGGGTCACCACCTCGGTGCGGCCGTTGGACCGCGACAGCAGATAGACCAGCGCGGTGGTGAACAGGCCCGCGGCGAACGCGGCCGCCGCCACCGACCAGCTCGCCACGAACGCGCCGCCGATCACGATGACCGTGCCCGCGCCGACCGCGGCGCCGGCCGAGACGCCGATGACGCCGGGTTCGGCGAGCGGGTTGGCGAACACGCCCTGCAACAACGCACCCGCTGTCGCAAGCGAAGCGCCGACCAGGATCGCCAGCAGCACCCGGGGGAAACGCACCTCCCACAGCGTCACGTCACCGGCGGGATGGGCCGGCAGCGGGCCGAGGTCGAGGCCGACGCGGTGGGTGATGCTGCCGAACACCTCGGCCGCCGAGGTCGGCACCTGACCGAGCACCGCCGAGACCAGGGCCAGCGCGAGGAGCGCGGCGATCGCGGCGGCGAAGACCAGGCTCACGCGGGTGCGCCTGCGCGCCGGGGTGAGTTCCGGCAGCGGGTCCGGTGTGGCGTCGGTGATCGCGGTGACCCCGGTGGTCTTCTCGATCGCGCCGCCGGGTCGCGGCTCGCTCACGCCGTCCCGCCGTAGAGGGCGGTGACCAGGGCGTCGACCACGCGGCCGGTGTTGGGCCCGAAGCTGAGCAGCACCGAGTCCGCCATGTCGATCACGCGCTTGTTGCGGCCGGCCGGGGTCTGGGCGACGCCGGGGATCTTGGCGAGCCCGTCGGCGCCGCCGATGGACTTCAGGCCGTCGGACATGACCAGGAAGGCGGCGGGGGAGGCGGCGATCATGGCCTCGGAGGTGATGCCGGTGAACGGCTCGGTCAGCCCGGCGGCGGTGCCCGCGTCGGTGCCGCCGACCGCGGCGATGAGCGCGTCGGCGCCGGAATCGGGCCCGGCCATCATGGTGATCGCGGTGCTGCGCAGGTAGAGGAAGGCGATCTTGGGCTTGGTGGCCTGGGCGGGGACACGCGCGCTCGCGGCGGCGATCTCGTCGCGGGTGCGCTGGGCCAGTCTCGCGCCCGCCTCGGGCACGCCCAGCGCGGCGGCGACGGTCTCGATCTGCGGGACGACGCCGTCCATGGTCCGCTTGGGGTCGGTGTAGACCACGGTGACCCCGGCCGCGCGCAGCTGGTCGCGCAGGGCGGGGGTGGCGGTGGTGGTGTCGGTCAGGAACACCGTCGGCCGCAGCGCCAGGACCGATTCGACGTTGAGCATGCCGTTGCCCCCGGCCACGTTGGGCACGTTCGCCACGGCCGGGAACGCGGCCGCGGTGCTGCGCCCGACCAGGTTGGGGCCGAGTCCGAGGGCGTACACGGTCTGGGCCAGGGTGCCGTAGCGGTCGACGGCGATGATGCGCGAGGCGTCGGTGACGGTGACCTCGCCGCCGTCGAAGGTCTTGACGGTGACCGGCAGCGCCGGGACGGGCGCGGGGGAGATCGGCACGGGGTCGGCGGAGGCGAGGGTGGCCGTGACGGGGCCGCCGGTACCGGCGGTCGAGGCCGGTTCGCCGGCACTGCACGCGGCGCCGGTGAGCAGCGCCGTCACCACGAGCGCCGTCAGCGCGCCACGGACCCGGAATCGACCATTCTTCATAAAGGTGAGGCTAGCCTTCATTCCGATCGGGCGCTCACGTCGTCCAGGGCCGCGGCGATCGCGCGCGGCACCTCGAGAGTCTCGGCGGCCAGGACGCCGGTGAGCTGACCGATGTCGCGGGCCCCGACGATCATCGACGCCACGCCCGGCCGGTCCCTGATCCAGGCCAGCGCCACCGCCAGCGGCGAGGTGCCCAGCCCGTCGGCGGCCGTGACCAGCGCCTCCACCACCCGGGTCGCCTTCTCCTCGCCGAGGCGGCGCCGGATCTCGGCGGCGGTGGCCTCGTCGGCGCCGCGGGAGTCCGCGGGAACGCCGTCGCGGTACTTGCCGGTCAGCACGCCACCGGCCAGCGGCGCGGAGGCGATGATGCCGACACCGTGATGGGCGGCGGCCGGGATCACGTCACGCTCGGCCCCGCGCGTGAGCAGCGAGTACGGCGTCTGGGCCGCGGTGACCGGCGCGACCGCGGCCAGGCTCGCCAGCTGCCAGGCACTGTGCCCGCGCACGCCGGCGTAGCGGGTCTTGCCCGCGCGCACGGCGTCGGCGAGGGTCTCGGAGAGTTCCTCGACCGGCGTGCGCGCGTCCCAGGCGGCCACGCTCCAGATGTCGAGGTGATCGGTGCCGAGCTCGAGCAGGGTGCGGTCGAGCTGGCGCAGCAGCGTGCGCCGCGAGGTGTCGGGCACCGCGCGCGGTGCGGCGGGCGCGGGCAGCCCCGGGCCGGTCGAGGGCCGCTGGGGCACCAGGCCCGCGCTGCCGCTGAGCACGAGGTCGTCGCGGGAGACCAGGTCGCCGAGCAGTTCGGCCAGGATGCGCTGGGCCGCGCCGTCGCCGTAGGTGGGACAGGTGTCGACCAGCGTGCCGCCCGCCTCGGTGAACGCCGCCAGCTGGACCGCCGCTTCCTCGGCGTCGGTATGGGTACCCCACGTGTGCGTCGCCAGCCCGAACCGCGACACCCGCAGTCCGCTGCGCCCCACCGTCCGCTGTTCCATCAGCACGCCCGCGTCTTCGTCACGGCAGCCAGCGTAATGGTCGCCGCGGCGGGACCGGGCGGCGCGCGCCGGGCCGCAGGAGTAGGGTCGCTGCGGGATCGCGGCGGCGCTGCCGCGAGAACGTTGTCAAAAGCCCGGCGCCAGGCGCTCTTTCGGGCACGAAGCAGCAGGAGGATGTGTTGGGCGAGTCGATGACCTGGATCCAGGCATTGGTACTCGGGCTCGTGCAAGGTCTCACGGAGTTCCTGCCGGTCTCCTCCTCGGCGCATATGCGCATCGTGTCGGAGGTCTTCTTCGGCGACGACGCGGGTGCCTCCTTCACCGCGGTGACCCAGCTCGGGACCGAGGCCGCGGTGCTGGTGTACTTCGCCAAGGACATCTGGCGGATCCTCGTCGCCTGGTTCACCACCCTGGGTATCCGGTTGCGGGAACGTCGCGGGACCGCGGTGCCGCTCACCGATCAGGTCACCACCAAGCTGCCCGTGGGCGGCGGCGGGGTCGGCACCCTGGTGCACACCGACGCCCAGCGCGAACTGGACTACCGCATCGGCTGGTACGTGATCATCGCCACCATCCCGATCGGCGTGCTCGGCTTCCTGTTCAAGGACGAGATCCGCACCGGCGCGCGCAACCTGTGGCTGGTGTCGTTCATGCTGATCGCCTTCGCGCTGGTCATCGCCGCCGGTGAGCACTACGGCAGCAAGACCCGCCCGATCGAGCAGCTGACCACCCGCGACGGCCTGGTGATGGGCTTCGCCCAGTGCCTGGCGCTGATCCCGGGCGTGTCGCGCTCGGGCGCAACCTCGACGGCGGGCCTGTTCCTCGGCCTGCAGCGCGAGGCCGCGGTGCGGTTCTCGTTCCTGCTGGCGATCCCCGCGGTCACCGCGTCGGGCCTGTTCAGCATCCCCGACGCCTTCGAACCGGCCGGGGAGGGTCTCACCGCCAGCGGCGCGCAGCTGCTGGTCGCCACGCTCGTGTCGTTCGTCGTCGGCTACGCCTCGGTGGCCTGGCTGCTCAAGTTCGTCGGCAAGCACTCGCTGAACTGGTTCGTCGGCTACCGGATCGTCCTCGGCCTCGCCGTGATGGGCCTGCTGGCCACCGGCGCCATCTCGGCGACCTGACCGCCGCGGCGCGCCTCGCTACGCTGATCCCATGACCGTGATCCTGCTGCGGCACGGTGTGTCGACGTCCAACACCGCGCGCACCCTGGCCGGGCGCAGCCCCGGTGTCGAGCTCACCGAACGCGGCGCCGAACAGGCCGCCGCCGTCGCCGACCGCCTCGCGGTGCTGCCGATCGAGCACATCGCCTCCTCGCCGCTGCTGCGCTGCCAGCGCACCGTCGCGCCCCTGGCCGACAAGCTGGGCCTCGAGCCCGAGTGCGACGAACGGCTCATCGAGGTCGACTACGGCGACTGGACCGGGCGCCCGCTGGCCGAGCTGCTCACCGAACCGCTGTGGCAGGTGGTGCAGCGCCACGCCTCGGGCGCGGTCTTCCCCGGCGGCGAGGGCCTTGCCCAGGTGCAGCAGCGCGCGGTGGCCGCCGTCCGCGAGATCGACGCCCGCCTGGCGGCCGGGGCCTCCCGTGACGTGCTGTGGGTGGCGTGCGCGCACGGCGACGTCATCAAGTCGCTGCTGGCCGACGCGTTCGGCATGCACCTGGACAATTTCCAGCGCCTCGCGGTGGAGCCCGCCTCGATCAGCGTCGTGCGCTACGGCACGCACGGTCCCACGGTGTGGCGCTACAACGACACGGGCGCGGACCTGTCCGGTCTGGCGGCCGGCCGACCCGAGCGGCCCACTCCCGGCGGGGAGGTCGGACCGGGCGCGATCGCGGATAATGGGAATGCGGCACGCCGCGATTCCCCTTGATGAGAACGAGGGCGGCCGGGATGCCGCCGCGGGTCGTGAAGTTCGCTCAGGGTCATGTAGCAGGAGGTGCACGTGTCACGCGCAATCCATGTATTCCGCACCCCCGATCGGTTCGTCGCCGGGACGGTCGGCGAACCGGGTGACCGCGCGTTCTATCTGCAGGCGGTGCAGGAGCCGAGGGTGATCAGCGTGCTGCTGGAGAAGCAGCAGGTCAAGGTGCTGGCCGACCGGATGGGCCTGCTGCTGGACGAGGTGGCGCGCCGATTCGGCGCCGAGGTGCCCCCGCAGAGCGAGAACGTGGCCGACGTCGCGCCCCTGCAGACCCCCGTCGACGCCGAGTTCCGGGTCGGGACCATGGGTCTGGGCTGGGACGCCGACGCGAACGCGGTGGTGGTCGAGCTGCTGGCCATCACCGAGACCGAGGTCGACGAGTCGGTGGTGCTCGACGACACCGAGGAGGGCCCGGACGCGGTCCGGGTGTTCCTGACCCCGGTGCAGGCGCGCGAGTTCGCGCTGCGCTCGGCGCGGGTGATCGCGGCCGGGCGACCGCCGTGTCCGCTGTGCGGGGAACCGCTGTCCGCGCGCGGGCACATGTGCGTGCGCACCAATGGTTACCGTCGCGGCGAGATCTTCGGCGCGACCGATCTGGAGGAATGAGCCACGGTGGCCGAGGACGCGTCGCTGGTCTCGGGCGAGCTCGAGCTCGTCGGACGGGTCGGGGTGGCATCGAATCTGACCCTGGTCTGTGAGATCGCCCCGCCCGGCCCCGACGGCGCGCCGCTGCGTGTGGTGTACAAGCCGGTGCGCGGGGAGCGCCCGCTGTGGGACTTCCCCGACGGCACGCTGGCCGGACGCGAGGTGGCCTCCTATCTGATCTCGGAGGAACTGGGCTGGGGCGTGATCCCCGAGACCGTGCTGCGCGAGGGACCGCTGGGTCCGGGCATGGTGCAGCGCTGGATCACCTCGGTCGACCATCAGGGGCCGGGGGAGCGGCTCGACCTGGTCGACCTGTGCCCGCCGCAGGCGGTGCCCGACGGCTTCTGCGAGGTGCTGCGCGCCCACGATCCCGAGGGCAACGAGGTCAGCCTGATCCACGCCGACGACCCGCGGCTGCAGCGCATGGCGGTGCTCGACGTGCTGCTCAACAACGCCGACCGCAAGGGCGGGCACGCGCTCGAGGGCACCGACGGGCACGTCTACGGCGTCGACCACGGCATCTGCCTGCACAGCGAGCCCAAACTGCGCACGGTGCTGTGGGGCTGGGCGGGCACGCCGGTGCAGCCGGGCCTGCTGGCCGACATCGCCGGCTTCGCGGCGAAGCTACCGGGGCCGGTCGCCGACGCGCTGGCCGGCCACATCACCGACGCCGAGATCGACGCGCTGCTGGCGCGGACCAAGGCCCTGCTCGACGACCCGGTCATGCCGTTGCCGGTGAGTTCGCGGCCCATCCCCTGGCCCGCTTTCTGAAACACGTTCACCTCAATTGTCCACGGCGACAGGCTACTTCTGCGCCGCGAAGGTCGGTGCTAGTCTGCCGCAGACCCATCCGTCATCACCGCAGTGAGAATCACGAGGTTTCATCTTGTCGACACGTTCGATCGTTGCCGCGTCCCTGCTGGCCGCCGGTGTGTGTGCCACCGTCGCCGGCCCCGCGCAGGCCTTCCCGTTCAGCGGCTGGACCGAGAAGACCTACGTCTGCAAGGCCTTCGACAAGGACTCCGGCGCCCCGCTGCCCGATGTCACCGTGCGCGCCGTCGATCCCGTCGGCGCCTCGGCCTACGCCCTGCCCGAGTTCGGCCCGCAGGTCAACGGCCTCGACGTGAAGTGCTACGAGCAGCCCTGATCGCGGCCTGATCGCACACCACCGCGCCCACCCGGTCCCGCGCGTTCTGCCTGAACGCAACCCTTGACCGCGGTGGGCGCGGTCGTCCGTGCCCAGGTCTTCGGCACCGCCCCCACCTGCGCGCACCGGCGCGAGCCCGGCCCGCGAGCCGATGACGTGTGCCACACCACTACCCTGAAAACCATGCAGTCGTGGTCCGATATCGCCCTTCCGACCGTCCCCGGGACCGGACCGCCGTTGCGGTTGTTCGACACTGCCGACGGGCAGGTGCGCCCGGTGACCCCCGGCGCGACCGCGAAGATGTACGTCTGCGGCATCACCCCCTACGACGCCACCCACCTCGGGCACGCCGCGACCTACCTGACCTTCGACCTGGTCAACCGCCTGTGGCGCGACGCGGGCCACGAGGTGCACTACGTGCAGAACGTCACCGACGTCGACGACCCGCTCTTCGAGCGCGCCGCCCGCGACGGCGTGGACTGGCAGGACCTGGGCACCGGCGAGATCGAGCTGTTCCGCGAGGACATGACCGCGCTGCGGGTGCTGCCCCCGCGCGACTACGTCGGCGCCATCGAGTCGGTCGAGGAGGTCGTCGAGCTGGTGCAGAAGCTGCTCACCTCCGGCGCCGCCTACACCGTCGAGGACGCCGAGTTCCCCGACATCTACTTCCGCGCCGACGCCACCGAGCAGTTCGGTTACGAATCCGGCTACGACCGCGCCACCATGGAGCGCCTCTTCGCCGAGCGCGGCGGCGACCCGGACCGCCCCGGCAAGCAGGACACCATCGACGCGCTGCTGTGGCGCGCCGCGCGCCCGGGCGAACCGTCGTGGCCCGCCCCCTTCGGCGCGGGACGCCCCGGCTGGCACATCGAGTGCGCGGCGATCGCCCTCAACCGCGTCGGCACCGAGTTCGACGTCCAGGGCGGCGGCTCGGACCTGATCTACCCCCACCACGAGTACTCCGCGGCCCACGCCGAGGCCGTCACCGGCAGCCGCCGCTTCGCCCGCCACTACGTCCACGCCGGGCTCATCGGCCTGGACGGGGAGAAGATGTCGAAGTCCAAGGGCAACCTGGTCAAGGTCTCCCAGCTGCGCCGCGACGGCGTCGATCCCGCGGCGATCCGGCTCGGCCTGCTCGCCGGCCACTACCGCAGCGACCGCATGTGGACCGGCGAGGGGCTCGCCGACGCCCAGCAGCGCCTGGCCCGCTGGCGCGAGGCGCTCACCCTGGACGCGGGTCCCGACGCCGAGTCGACCGTGGCCCGGCTGCGTCAGCACCTGGCCGACGACCTGGACACCCCCAAGGCCCTCGACGCCGTGGACAACTGGGTCCATCAGGCCCGCACCTACGGCGGCGCGGACACGACCGCGCCCGCCCTGCTGCGCACCGCGGTCACCGCGCTGCTCGGCATCGACGTCTGAGCCCCGGCGGGCACCGCGGATTCGACGCGGCGCCCGCCGGTGATACCTGTTACGCATTACAGTGACCGGGTGCACACCATCGAACTCGACTCGCCCGAAGGCCCGTTGCACGCGATCCTCGCCCGGCCCGACGGCGCGGGCCCCTGGCCGGGCGTGGTCGTCGTCCACGACGCGCTCGGCATCACCGAGGACCTGCGCCACCAGATCGACCGGCTCACCGCGGCCGGCTATCTGGTGCTGGCGCCGGACCTGTTCAGCCGCGGCCGCGCCCGCTGCCTGCGCGAGCTGTTCCGGGCCGTGGTCTTCACCGGCGAGGGCCCCGGCATCACCGAGATCCTGACCGCGCGCGACCATCTGGCCGCCGACGCCGCCTGCTCGGGGCGGATCGCGGTCCTCGGGTTCTGCCTGGGCGGCGGCTTCGCCCTGCTGACCGCGCCGCGCGGCTTCGACGCGGCCGCGCCGTTCTATCCGAGCCTGTGGCTGGACTACCGCGAGATCCTCACCGGCGCGTGCCCGATCGTGGCCAGCTTCGGCTCCCGCGACCCGAGCCTGCGCGGCCGCGGCGACAAGCTCGCGCGCACCCTCACCGCGCTCGACGTCCCCCACGACGTGCGCACCTATCCCGGCGCCACCCACGGCTTCGCCAACGTCTTCCCCGGCGATCCGGTGCTGCAGCGCATCGGCCTCGGCCACGACGCCGAGGCCACCGAGGACGCCTGGGTCCGCATCTTCACCTTCTTCGACCGGCACCTGGGCACCCCCGCCTCCTGACCCGCCGGGACGGTCCGCCCGCGCTCGGGTCCTATACTTGCCCGCAGTGCGGACACAGTCGCTGCCGATCTGATCGGAGGGCCCGGATGGGCGAGTACCAGCGTGTCGTGGTCGGTACCGACGGGTCCGAGGCCGCCCAGGACGCGGTGACCGTCGCCGGGATGGTCGCGACCCGGCTCCTCGCCCCGCTCACCGTCGTCACCACGTGGAAGGAATCGAGCCTGCGCGCCGGCCACGACGGCGACTGGGCCCTCGAGACCACCCTGCAGGCGGCGGCCCGCCTGGCCGCGGAGAACGTCACCGCCGTCGACCGCCTGGAGCTGCCCGGTGCCGCCGCGCCGATGCTGCTCGACGTCGCGGGCCAGCAGCCCGACACCGTGCTGGTGCTCGGCGCGCGCGCGGGCTGGGCCGCTCCAAGGCCCGCTGGACCGGCTCCACCGCCAACACCGTCTCCCACCACCTCACCTCCGACGCGCTGTTCGTGCACAAGGTGCCCAAACGCTGGACGACCGTCGGCCTGGCCACCGACGGCTCGCCCAGTTCCCTGCGCGCGGTGCGCCGCGGCTACGACCTGGCCATCACCCTCGGCGCGCGGCCGTTCCTGGTGACCGCCGCCAAGACCGAGGCCGACGGCGCCGCCACCCTGCTCACCGTGCAGGGCACCGCCGACGTCGAGGACCCCGAGTACTTCGGCACCGACGTCCTGACCGGGGTGCCGGCCGCCGAGGCGCTGTGCAACGCCGCCTGGAAATACGATCTGCTCGTGATCGGCAACCGGGGGATGAGCGGTCCCGCGCGATTGCTCGGTTCGGTGGCCAACAAGGTCACCCACGACATCGACACCAACCTGCTGCTGGTCGACACCGCCTGATTGCCCCCGGGTTGCCCCGTGCGCAACGATCCGGTCCGACCTGCCCGATTCGGTGCACGGATTCGCTTATCATGACGTCCACGAACGCGGTGGTGACGAACACGACGGAGTGGACGCCGGATGAATGCTGGGATCGAAGCCGCCGGATTCTTCGGGCTCCTCGACTGGGAAGCCATGACGGGACTCAACCGTTTCTGGCTCGACATGATCTCCATCCCGATCTTCAGCGCGATGGCCGGATTGATCACCAACTGGACGGGCGTGATCATGCTGTTCGCGCCCGTGCGTTTCACCGGTTTCTACGTGCCGGGCCTGAAGATGCTGTTCCCGCTGCTGCCGCGCAAGGTGCAGATCCTGCCGACGTTCGCCCCCGGCGGCGTCCTCGGATTCCAGGGTTTCATTCCCGCCCGCGCGGAGAAGATGGCCAGCCTCATGGTCGACAACGCCGTCGCCAAGATCGGCTCGGCCAAGGATTTCTTCGATCAGATGAATCCGCAGCAGATCTCGGCCCAGGTCGCCGCCGCCGCGCTGCCCAACGCCCGCGCCATGGTCGACACGATCATGGAGAAGGAACACCCGCAATTGTGGGCCGACATGCCACCGCGGGCGCGGGAGGCGATCTACAGCCGCGTCGAGGCCGAACTGCCCCGTATCACCGACCGGGCCTTCGAATTCATCGGCGCCAACATCGATCAGCTCCTCGACGTCAAGCTCATGGTCGTCGGCTACCTGCGCAGGCGCCCGGAACTGCTCAAGGACGTCATCTACGGCCTGGGCGCGCCGGAATTGCGGTTCATGGTCCGCAGCGGGGTGATCGGATTCCCGTTCGGCGTGATCGTGGCGCTGTGGCTGTCGCTGCTGCACTACAGCGAGCCGCACGACGGCGAGCCCGCCGTGCTCGACCTGCCCGGCTGGCTCTACACCCTGGTCCACCTGATCCCGGGCTGGGCGGTGGTGCTGGTCGGCGGCGCGGTGGTCGGCATCCTGGTCAACATCATCGCCATCAAGGTCGTGTTCGAACCGGCCTCGCCGCAGCCGCGCTGGAAATACCCGTGGGGTGTGGCGAAATTCGCCAAACGCCAGTATCAGGCCGCCGCCGATCTCGGGCACGCCATCGGCTATCAGATCGTCACCCTCGACGTCGTCGCCGAACAGCTGCTCGACGGCCCCAGCGGCGACAAGACCCGCGCGGTGATCGCGCATTTCCTCAAGGTCGAGATCGACCGGGTGCTCGGCCCGTTGCGTTCGGTGACCCGATTGGCCGTCGGCGCACGCGAATTCGACGCCATCCAGGCCACCGCGGGCGTCTCGATCGCCACGGAGATGAAACCCTGGCTGGTCGAGGACGTCGAATTCTCGCAGTCGACCGCGGCCAGCGTCGACCGCCTGGCGACGGAGAAACTGCGCGAACTACCGCCGGAGGAATTCGTCGAGATGCTCTACACCGCCATCGAACAGGACGCCTGGCTGCTGTACGCGCACGGCGGGGTCCTCGGGCTGGTCGTCGGCGCGGTCCATCTTCTGGTGTTCGGAGTGTGAGCGTGAACGACGACGACAAGCTGCCCGCCCGGCCCGAACCCGAGCCGCACCACGACCTCTCGCCGACCGACCTGATCGGCATCGCCCGCCTGGCCGGCCTCTCGGTCCGCCACATCACCTCCGCGCTGACCCGCGGCGCCCTGCACACCGCCCTCGACCTCGCCGAGGACCTGCGCGCGGGCGAGCCGGTGTCCCAGATCCTCGACGAGCGCGTCGACGCGGTGCGCCGGGCGGCCCTGTCGGCGCTGGGGATCGCGCCCTCGGCGGCCGGGCTGATGCTGCCCGCGGACCTCAGCATCGGCGCCGCGGACCTGAAGTCGCTGGGCGAGGCGATGATCACCGAGGGCTGGGACACCGCCCAGCAGCCCAGGGAACTGCATCCGGCGTTCGTGGCCATCCTGCGCGACCTGACTCCCGACGAGGCGCGGATCCTGCGGTTCCTGGCGGTGGCGGGGGAGCAGCCCGCCATCGACATCCGTACCCGCGCCCCGTTCGGCATCGGCTCGCAGCTGCTGGCCGAGGGCATCAACTTGATCGCGGCCATGGCCGGGTGCGCGCTGCCCGACCGCGATCACCACTACCTGGTGAACCTGGCCCGGCTCGGGTTGATCCGGTTCTCCGACGAACCGGTCGCCGACTTCCGCCGCTACGCCTTCCTCGAGGCGCAACCGGCGGCCCAGGCCGCCTACAAGTCGGTGAAGATGCGCGCGATCAGCGTCTACCACTCGATCAGCCTCACCGCGTTCGGGCGGCAGTTCTGCGACGCCTGTTTCACCTTCGACGACTACACCGGCGGCGGCTGGGCCACCGACGACCGCGGCGATGTCTACCTGGGCAAGGGGCCCCGGTTGCCGTGAGGCTCAGGCGGGCCCGCGCAGCGCGCTCAGCACCGCGTCGAACATGACCGACTTGATCGCGGTGATGGTGGGCTGGTCCTTGCCGCCCGCGGGGGCCACCGCCGCCACCGCGGCGTCGAACACCGCGTCCTCGGCGACCGCCGCGTCGACGAGGTCGGCCGCGGCCGCCTCGGTCCCGCCGAACCGCTTACCGGTGGTCATCGCCAGCACCGCGGTGCGCGGGGGCACCTTGGACTGGATGAGCGCGGCCATGCCGTTGGTGAACGGGATCCGGATGTCGGCCTCGGGGAAGCAGAAGAACCCACGGTCGGCGCGCATCACCCGGTAGTCGTGGGCGATGGCGAGCATGGCGCCCGCGCCGAAGGCGTGCCCGCCGATGGCGGCCGCGGTGGGCATGGGCAGGGTCAGCACGCGCCCGAACAGGGCATGCACCTGCTCGACGTACCAGCCGGCGCGGTCGCCGTTGGCCGAGAGCCAGTCCAGGTCGAGGCCGTTGGAGAAGAACTTGCCGCCCGCGCGGGTGATCAGGCCGTGCGCCTGCTGCTCGACGGCGGCGTCGAGGTGGGCGTGCACCTCGGCGAGGAACTCGGGGGAGAAGCGGTTCTCGGTGTCGCCGAGGTCGAGCACGGCGATCTTGTCGTGGAAGGAGAGGGTGGGCATGGGTCGGTTTCCTTTCGGCGTGGCTATCGGGGGCCGGATTCGAGGACCGCGCGCACGGCGGCGCGCAGATGACGGCGGGCCAGGGGATCGGTGAGCCGGTCGCGGCGCAGCAGCAGCGCGGTGGGCAGATCGACCAGGCAGGTGGTGATGGTGGCGACCCCGCGCCGGTCCCCGCGCCCCCACAGGGCGCGCGCGACCCGGATCATGGCGTCCACCAACGCCTTCTCGGTGCCGGCGATCTCGGCGGCGGTGGACTCGCTCAGCTCGCCGTCGAGCAGGATCCGGCGGTCGAGGACCAGCAGCAGCCGCGCGGAGGCGGGGTGGGTGCCCGCGAAGCGCGCGGGGGTCTCGGCGGCGTCGACGACGGCCTCGAAGGCGGTGGCGCGGTCGGCGGCGGCCACGGCGCGGTCCAGGGGCTCGGCCTGGGCGGCGAGGAAGCGGTGCGCGGCCCGTAACCAGGTGCGGGCCAGCAGTTCCGGGCGCGAGCCGAAGCTGTGGTAGAGCGCCCCGTTGGACATGCCGGTGGCCGCGGCGACGGCGCGCACGGTGACCGCGGCCGGGCCCGCAGTGACGGCGAGTTCCTCGGCCGCGTCCAGGGCCGCTTCGGGGTCGTGGGTGCGGGGGCGTGGCATGCGCCGATCGTAACAGAGCGTCCGCTCTGAAATAAGGGGGTGCGGGCGGCGCCGCCGGGTGCTGTCCGATTTCCTTCCGCCGCTTGAGGATTCGCGGGCACCTGTCGGACGGCCGACCTACCGTAGATTTCGTTACGGTGGCAAAGGTCTTCGCTGCCATGCGGTACTGTTCGCATCCGCCCCGCCCGCCCCACACAGAACGGCCTGCGATGTCCCGAGTCGTCACCAAGGAGCAGTACTTCGACACCGCGCTGACGGTCGTCGCCGAATTCGGCTTCAGAGGACTCAACATCGGGATGCTGTGCCGCCGCCTCGGCGTCACCAGCGGCTCCTTCTACCACCACTTCGGCAGCTGGCAGGGCTTCGTCGACGCGCTCCTCGACGACTGGGAGAACCGCCAGATGATCCAGCTGCGCGCCCTCGACGTCGGCACCGCCGACCCCGAACACGACGTGCGCGCCCTGTCCGAACTCGCCCGCGCCCTACCGCACGGCGCCGAGGCCGCGCTGCGCGCCTGGGCCGCCAACGACCCCACCGTCGGCGCCACCCTCACCCGCGTCGACGACTCCCGCAGGCGCACCCTGCGCCGCGTCATCGGCGGCGTCGTCCGCGACCAGACCGCCGCGGGCACCGTCACCGACCTCGGCATGGCCGTGCTCATCGGCTATCAGCAGATGGCCGCCGCGGGCACCGAGACCGAACTGCGCCAGCTGCTGGCCCAATTCGCCCGCCTGCTCGACTCCTACCGCGACCCCGCTCAGTCCAGCAGCTCGTCCACATAGCACCACCGCCACAACTCCCCGGGCTCCACACTGCGCATCACCGGATGCCCGCTGTCGTGGAAATGCGCCGTCGCGTGATTGCCCACCGAGGACTCACAGCATCCGATGTGCCCACAACCCAGGCACATCCGCAGATGCACCCACGTCAGCCCCTGCGCCACACACGCCGCGCACACCGCGTCACCGGGCACCCCCGGCAGCAACGGCGCCGCCGCCAGATGCTCACACACCTCCGCCGCGCCCCGCCCACTCAACGTCTGCGCCGGATCGGCCGTGTCGTCGTCGTCGAACCGATCGATCATCGACTCCTCGAGATCCAGCCGCGCCAGCACATGCTGCAACACCTCGTAGTCCGCCCCGCCCGCGTCCCGCACCGCCAGCACCGCCGACCGCTCCGCCGCCAGCATCGCCAGCCGCAACCGCCGATACTCCGCCGTCGGCGTCGCCACCTCGTTCTCCGGCCTGCCCAACCGCTCCCACGCCGCGTTCGTCCGCCACACCAGCCGCTGCCGCAACGACTCGACCACCGCGGGCGGCGTATGCGGCCCGATGCCACGCTCGAGCTCGGCCAGCCCCGCCGACGACGCCCGCTGCAACAGATCCGCCTTCGCCAGCGCGTCCTCCCCACGACTCGGCCCGCGCACCCCCAGCCTGCGCACCAGCCACGGCAGCGAAGACCCCTGCAACAGCAGCGTGCCGCCCACCACCACCAGCGCGAGCAACTCCAGCACCGGCAGCTGCGGCGTCGACTCCGGCAGCAGCAACACCGCCGCCAACGTCACCACACCCCGCATCCCCGCCCACGACACGATCGCCGGATACGACAGCGGCGCCGCCTCCCGCCGCAACACCCGCAGCAGACCCGCCCCCGCGAACACCCACACCGGCCGCGCCAGCACCACCGTCACCAGCACCGCCGCCGCCGTCGCCAGCAACAGCGTGTGATCCAGACCCGAATGCCAGGCGCCCTCCACGATCCAGCGCACCTGCAACCCGATCACCAGGAACACCGTCGACTCGAGCAGGAACGAGATCGTGCGCCAATTCGTGCGCTCGGCGATCCGCGACGCCGCCCCCTGCCAGCGATGCGCGCCGTGACCCAGGATCATCCCGCACGTCACCACCGCGATCACCCCCGACGCGTGGATCTCCTCGGCGGGCAGATACGCCACGAACGGCGCCAGCAGCGACACCGAGGTGTCCAGCACCGGATCGGTGATCCGCCGCCGCAGCAACACCAGCACCCCCGCCACCGCCGCGCCGACCAGCGCCCCACCACCGGCCGCCAACACGAAATCCCCACCGACCTCCCACACCGTCACCGCACCCGCCGACGCCGCGATCGCCGACCGCAACGCCACCAGCGCCGTCGCGTCGTTGAACAACGACTCGTCCTCGAGCACCGTCACGATCCGCCGCGGCATCCCGATCCGCCGCGCCACCGCCGTCGCCGCCACCGCGTCCGGGGGAGCCACCACCGCCCCCAACGCCACCGCCGCCGCGAACGGCACCGGCAGCAACCACCACACCACCAGCGCCACCGCCAGCGTCGAGAACAACACCAGGCCCACCGACAACCACACGATGGTGCCCAGATTCGCCCGGAAATCCACCAGCGAGGTCCGCAACGCCGCGGTGTAGAGCAGCGGCGGCAACAACCCCAGCAACACCACCTCGGCCTCCAGATGCACCTGCGGCACCACCGACACATACGAGGCCGCCACCCCCGCCAGCGTCAGCACCGCGGGCTCGGACACCCCGAACCGGCGCGCCAGCGCCGCCAGCGCCGTCGCCGCCGCCACCAGGACAACCAGACCGATCGCTATCTCCACGACCGGCATTGTCCCATCAGCGGATCACCCGCTCCCCGCCTCGCCGAGATGCCCGGTCTCACCCCACACCCGCAACCGCAACCGCCGCCCGTCACGGCGCCACTGCGACACCGACGCCGTCGGCACCGGCTCCAGCGTGTCGGGCACCACCGCGCCCAACCCCTCGAGCACATACCGCACCGCGAGCACCACCGCGTCATGGGTCACCAGCAGCACCTGCTCACCCGGCGCCACCGCGTCCAGCTCGGTCAGGAAACCCCGCACCCGCACCGCCACGTCGGCCAGCGACTCACCCCCCGGCGGCCGATACGCCCAGTTGCCGACCTGCTCACGCCGCGCCGCCTCCTCCGGGGCACGCCGCCGGATCGCCCGATGCGGATGCATCTCGAACACCCCCATCTCCCGATCCCGCAACCGCTCGTCGACCAGCGTGCGGATCGGGCGCGGATGCCGGATCCGCCGCGCTGCGGCCTGCGCCATGATCGCCCACGTCAACCGCGTCCGCAGATACGGCGAGCACACCACCAGATCCGGGCGCTGCACACTGCCCAGCCCGGCCAGCCACTCACCCAGCGCCCGCGCCTGCCGATGCCCCAGCTCGCTCAGCTCCGCCGACGCGTCGGTACCGCGCATCGGTCGCAGATTCGTCGCCGGATCGGCGTACCAGACATTGGCCACGCTCTGCCCGTGCCGCACCGCCCACAACCCACCCAGATGCCACGGCACCGACAACCCCTCCGGCACCTGCACCCACCCCCGGTCGTGGACCACCTCGTCCGGCACCTCGGCCCCCTCACGCTCACACCCGCGGAATACCGATCGACCCGCCGGCGTTTCACACACCGGCCATCGAACACCCCGCGATGACCCTGCCATTGTGACCGAGGAGACCCGTGCCGACCACCGTCGAGATCTGGACCGACATCAACTGCCCGTTCTGCTACCTCGGCAAGGGCCGCTTCGACCGCGCCCTCGCCGACTTCGCCGACCGTGACGACATCCGCGTCGTGCACCGCTCCTTCGAACTCGACCCCGGCCTGCCCGCCGACACCACCGGCCCCGTCATCCCGCGCATCGCCGCCAAATACGGCACCAGCGAAGCCCAGATCGCCGCCCACGAACGCGGCCTCGGCGCCCAGGCCGCCGAACTCGGCCTGCCCTACCAGGTCACCGGCCGCGACTACGGCAACAGCTTCGACATGCACCGGCTGCTGCACCTGGCCCTCGAACTCGGCATCCAGGAACAACTCCTCGACGCCCTCTACGCCGCCAACTTCGCCGAACCCGAACCCGCCTTCGGCGACCCCGAACGCCTCGCCGCCGTCGCGATCTCCGCCGGCCTGCCCGAAGACCGCGTCCGCGCCGTCCTGGCCGACCCCGACGCCTACGCCGACGCCGTCCGCGCCGACGAACGCGCCGCCGCCGAGATCGGCGTCACCGGCGTCCCGTTCTTCCTCTTCGGCGGCAAATACGCCGTCTCCGGCGCCCAACCCACCGAGGTCTTCACCCGTGCCCTGACCATGGCACACGACGAGAACCGCGGCCCGGTCCTGCTCGCCGACGCCGACACCTGCGGCCCCGACGGCTGCGCGCTGCCCACCCCCACCGACAGCGACGCCGCGGCGGCCCACTGACCACCGCGGCGCCCACCCGCCCTACAGATCGACGACGACCTTGATATCGCCGTGGTCACCCGGCTCGAACGCCTCGAGCGCCCGCTCCAACGGCAACCGCCGGGTGATCAACCGCGACAGCCAGCTCTCGTCCGCCGCCGCCAGCGCCTGCGCCGCCAGCTGATAATGCCCCAGATTGGCGTTCACCGACCCGAACACCAACCCGTTGTCCAGCACCAGGTTCCGGTTCAGCTCACCGATGTCGACCCCGGTGTCCTTCCCCGGTGAGGACACCCCCGTCAGACAGATCAACACCCCCGGGTTGTTCACCTCCATCAGCTGCGCCACCACCGCCGTCGCCCCCGTCGCCTCGATCACCACATCCGGCGCGATCCGCTCGGCCAGCTCCGCCGCCCCGCCGGTGTGATAACTCGCCCCCAGATCCGCCACCAGACCCGGCTTCGGCCCGTCGGTCGCCCGATCCAGCACATGCACGTCCATCCCGCGCTGCGCGCCCAGCAGCGCCGCCAGCAGACCGATCGGCCCCGCCCCGGTCACCAGCAGCGTCTTCGGATCGAACCACGCCCGCCGATTGATCCGCTCGATCTGATCCCACGCCTTGGCCACCACCGTCGTCGGCTCCATCAACACACCCACCCGGCCCAGCGACGGATCCAGCTTCACCGCGAAATCCTGCTTCACCACCCACGACGAGGACCCGAACCCGTCGACCTCCTTGATCCCGCGCTCCACATAGCGGCCGTTGCGGCACATGTCCCACTCGCCGCGCGCACACGCCCCACACGGCACCGGATCCGGCCGCCGCACGATCCCCACCACCAGATCACCCTCGGCGAAACCACTCCCGGACGGCGCCGCCTTCACCCGGCCCAGCGACTCGTGCCCGAGCACCAACCGCTCCCGCCCCGGCGGCGCCCACCCGTAGAGCCCACCGGCGATCTCCCGATCCGTCCCACAGATCCCCAGGGAGACACCCTCGACCAGCAGCTCGTCCGCCGCGGGCACCGGATCCGGCACCTCGGTCACCGCCACCGAACCGGCCTGCATCGGAACAACTGTCAACGCGCGCACGGGAAACCCCTTTCGCCCGGAGGCTGCTTCACGAACCTTGCGACCCAGCTCCTGCGAAGCTACTCCACCCCCGGCCGCATCCGGCCGCACCGCACCGCGTCAGGCCTTGGCCACATCCACGATCCGGAACGACCCCGGCGCCACCTCCCGCGTGGTGATCCGCTGCGCGATCTTCTCCACCGGCTCGTCCGGGAACTGCTGATGCAGGCTCACATTCCACACCCCCGGCGACAACGGCGTGATGTACACGCAGTACCGCGTCCCCGGCGGCGTGTCCTGGATCCCCGCCGCGATCGCCGACTCCGACCCGATCCGCGCGTCCTCGGTCGCGTAACTGCGCGCCTTGCTCGCATCCCGGCGCACGTAATAGGCGAACTCGAACCCCAGAATCGTGTTCTGGGCGCTGCTGGTGTCCCCGTCCAGCGCGCCCACGGTCAGCGACGGCGTCCGCACCGTGTCACAGTCCGCCGTCGCATACCCCGGCCGCGGCGCCTTCGACGTCGGCGTGGCGGGCACCATCCGCGGGGTCGACGACGCCGCGGCCGCGGGAGCGGGCGCCGGATCCCCACCCAGCACGAACACGTTCACCGCCAACACCACCACCGCGACCGCCACACACGCCCCCACCACGCCCACCATCGCCGCGCCACCGAAACGCCGCTGATCGACCCGGCCGTCGTCGAAATCCCGGCGCGCCCGCCGGCCACGCACCACCGGCCCACCGCCACCGAAATCCTTCAGCGGCGGCAACACCGGCCGATCCTCGTCGGCGACCGCCTCGAACTCCCGCGCGGCCTGCCGCGCCCGCAGATCCCGCGCCCACGCGTCCCAGTCCCCGTGGAAACCCGGGGCACCCGGCGCGTCCGGCGGCGGCAGGTCCTCCGGCTCCAACGGGGTCCAGTACTCCGGGTCCTCGCCGATCGCCGGATCCCGCTCCGGCCTGCGCCGCCGCCTGCGCCCGCCCCGCGGCTGCTCCTCCTCGGGCGTCACATAGGCGGGCAGATCGAGATCGAACGGATTGTCCTCGCTCACGAACCGTCCCCGTCCGGGATCACCCCGGCCTGTCCACGCTTGGGATCGGTCGAGGGCACCGACGGCTTGTGCTCGGACTCGGTCGGCTTGTTCACCGGGGGAGTCACCACCCCACCCTGCATCGGCGCCTGCTGGAACGGCGCCTGCGACGGGGCGGGGGAGGGGGTCGTCGTCTGTCCCGTCGCCGGCGCCTGGGTGACCTTCGGCTCCGCCCGCGAGGTGCCCTCCCCGCCGGAGGCGGGCGCCTCCGGCTTCGCCGCCGCGCCACCGCTGCCCCCCGAGGTCCCGTTCCCCAGGCCCGCGAACAGATCGCTGCGGCTACCCGACGTCCCCGCACCAGCGGGGGAGCTCGTCCCCGACGTGCCGGTGCCGGTGCCCGTGGTCCCCGACTCGCCGGTCAGCGCCTGCTGCACCGTCGAATCCGCCTTGTCGGCCACGGTGTCGATCGCGCTCGTCGCCACCTCGGCACCCTTGTCGAACCCGTGCTCGATGACCCCCGCGATCGACTCGATCAGCGACGACCCGATCGACACCCCCGCGTCGAGCGCCTTCTCGCCCAGCGACACCCCCGCCTCGAGCGCCGCGTACTGCAACAGCACCTGCGCGCGCAGATTCGGATCGTCGGGCAGCTCGGTCGAACTCAGCAGGCTGCTCAGCGACGACCCGGTGCCCGTCGACGTGCCGCCGGTGCCCAGATTCGTCGTGCCGCTGGTCAGCACATTCGAATTCGTGCCGTACGTACCGTTGGTCGACAGCGTGCCGGTCCCGCCCTGGAACCCGCTCGGCACCGTCACCCCCGTGCCGTTGGTGCCACCGTTGTCACCCAGCGCCGAGAGCTTGCGCGTGTGATCGTCCATCTCCGTCGACGCCGTCGAGGCCACCGACACCGCCTCGCGGATCGCGTCCGCCGCCAGATCGATGATCTTGGCCGTGTCCGCGCTCGTGGTCGCCTTGGACGCCAGCTGATTCGCCTCCTTGCGGAAGTCGACGATGATCTGATCCACCTTCGCCGCCGCCGTCGACTGCGTGGTGTGCGCCGCGGTCAGCAAGCCCGTGAACTGCTTGCCCTTGTCCGCGGCCGCCGCCACCTCGGTGTTGGTGACCCGCAGCGACGGCGTCGCCACCGCCGCCGTCCCCGTCGACTCCAGCTCGTACAGACCCGAACGCTGCGGATTCTCCGTCGCCGCCACCGAGGTGTCGGCCGAGGACAGCGCCGCGAGCAGCTCCGCGTCCGGCCCGCCCTGCCCGGTCCCCAGCGACGCCCTGACCTGCTCGAGCGGCACCGCCAGCCGATCGATCATCGGCGCGAACCGCTCCTGCATGGACGGCGCGGTCGCGGTGGTCACCACCGTGGTGTTCGCGCGCATCAGGCCACCTCGTCCATCGGCTCGATCGCGGCCAGCGCGGCGGCGACATCGGCGTCGATCCCGGTGATCTCGGTGCCGTAATCACCCAGGACCTTGCTGTAGGCCGCGACCAGCTCACCGGCCGTGGTCAGCGTCGTGGCGTGATCGCCGACCACGCGCGCCCACGTCTGCGCGAACTCGCGGCCGAGGACCCCGAGTCCCGACAGATCCGCCTGCGCCGCGGCCGTGACATCGGTGGCCGCCGTCCCCAGCAGCTCGGTCACCTGTCCCGCGGCCGCACGGTACGCGGCGATCGCGTCGGCTTCGAAAGACCATTCACTCATCGGGCGAATCCCCCTCAGTCCACGGTTACGTCGGGCCCGCCGGCGCCGGTGACGGGGTCCCCAGTGAAGAAAAGCGTACTTGTGGTCGATGACTTACGGGTGAGTCCCGGGCAGAGATGGTGTGCCACCACGGAATTCCGGATGGAATCATCCCCGCCCGGCGGCTCGTTCCGTCACGTGCACGCGGTCCGGTGCACGGTGACGCTGGCCGACTCCGCCTGCGCCAGGTCCAGATCGGTGACCGCCGCGGCCACCGCCGCCGAATCGTCGGGCCCCGCCATGCACGCCGTCATCCGGTACCGGCCCGAGAGCAGGCCACGGAAACTCGCGGTTCCGTCCGGCCCGGTCACCACCCGGCGCCGCACCGGATCGCCGCAGACGTCCACCCCCGTCAACGTCACCGGCGTATCCGCGACTCCTACGCCACCGTCGTGATCCACCAGCAGGGCGTCGATCCGCCCCTCGGCCGCGCGCTGCGGAAGCGCGTACTGCCCACACCCCGAACCCGGCGGCGCGGGAAGCGCGACCGCCACCCCCGCGACCCCGCACACCGGGAAAAACATTGCGAAACCGAATGCGACACAGCGTGAAACAACGGCTCGTGGCATCGTCGCCGACATCCTCCTGCTCGGAACAGCTGCGGAATGGTGGTGCCCCCGCCCGAGCCGAGAGAGTACAGCTCGCGCGGCACCCCGCCACACCGGGTCCCGAGACTTCGCGGGAGGCTAGGGGACCGGCGCCTGCAATCCCGGATACCAATCCGAATCCAGCACTTTCGCGAACACCGCCGCGTCGCGTATCCCGAATTCCACGCGGCACGGGAAAACCGCGGGCAAACCGGCCGCGATCAAGGCGTAGTGCGCGTCGAGGATTTCCGTCGCCCACGCCTCGAGTTCGGCGGGCAAACGATACGACCGGCCGCTGCTGTCACACACGCACGCATACGAATCCTCGCCGGCGAGCGCCAGCGGATTGCGCAGACGGACCCCGTCGATATCCAGCACCAGGCCCGTGTCCTGCGCGGATGTGACGGTCGGCAGTTCGATATCGATGTCGTTCATGCCGTCACGGTAAACCGGACGACCGTATGTCACCGTGACGAATCGCCGTTGCGCTACCGGATCGTGCGTTCACATCCGCATTTCTCCGGATTGTTTCCGGGAAGCCGTCGACGCCGTCGTGAGCGCGACCCGGCAGGTCTGCCGAACGGCCGCCGGCCGACCGTTTCCCGACGTTTCGGCACCCGGCCCGGTATTCGGCGGTCACATCGCGCGGAAACCGCGCCACCCGGGTGCGATTCGGCGAATTCCCGGCGGTCGATTTATCCAGGTCGATTCGTCACTGTGACGTTTCTATGGGTGTGGGGAAGTGGAGGGGGAGTAGGCAACCGGTTCCGAGATCCGGGCGGCCGTGGCGAAAGAGGGTCCGGCGGGCGGATTTCCGGCGATCGCGAAATGTCATGAATTGCCGGGCCGGCGATCCGGCGGGCTTCGTGCCACGGAATCGTGAAACGCGTGTCGCGACGCATCGGGTATTCGCGCGGGAAACCGGCCGCCGAGGGATTCGGCGGAGGCGGGCGGGTCGCGGGGCGAACGCCCGCCGGAGACGACGACGCGTGCGGACGAAAACGCCGAAACCCACGCAGGAACCCCTTCCGCCTCAACGCCGATAATGCACATTATGTCAAGTAATGGAGATGGGGCCTTCCCCTGTGAGGTGCGCACGGTTCGTGGGCCGCAGACGAATCCGTCAGGACGCGAGCTTGGTGAGGATGTCGCGCAACGCGTCCCGCTCCGCGTCGGTGAGGCGCCCGAAGTAGTCCTCGGCGTCCTTGGTCCTGGCTTCGGTCAGGTCGCTCAGCGTGCGTTCCCCGCGCGGGGTCACCGTCACCAGGATCGCGCGGCGGTCCGTCGGGTCGGGTGCGCGGGTCACCAGTCCCCCGTCCTCGAGCGCGTCGACCACCTCGGTGGCCGAGCGCGGGCTGATGCGCAGGGCCTCGGCGATGGCGGACAGGCGCAGTCCGTCGTGCTCGCCGGCGACGCGCAGGGCGCGGGCCTGGTGCGGGGTCAGTCCCATCGGTGCGTACGCGGCCGCCCAGCGCCGTCGGAGCGTCCTGGCCACCTGCATGAGGAGGTCGCTCTCGTTGTCGGGCATAGATCCGCCTCTCGATGTGTTTACCCAACCAGATAGTGAGGTAGCCTCAGCATAACGCACATCCCGAGGGGGTTGCATGACCGAACGTGAGACCTATCGTGGCGGCCGTACCCGCCGCCGAGACCCCGCCGACCGCGCCCAGTTGCGCGAGTCCCCCGTATCCCCGCGCCGCGTCGCCGCGCTCTTCGCGCCCTACCGGCGCCGACTCGTCCTGCTCGTCGTCCTGATCGTGGCGGCGTCCACGATCACCCTGGCCTCCCCCTTCCTGCTCCGCCTGGTGATCGACGAGGCCCTGCCCCACCACGACGTCGCACTCCTGCTGTGGGCGGTGGGCGGCATGCTCGCGGTCACCGTGCTCACCGCGGTGCTCGGCGTCGGGCAGACCCTCATCTCCACCACGGTCGGCCAGCAGGTCATGCACGCGCTGCGCACCGACGTGTTCCGGCATCTGCAACGCCAATCGCTGGACTTCTTCACCCGCACCCGCGGCGGCGAGGTCCAGTCGCGGCTGATCAACGACGTCGGCGGCATGCAGTCGGTGGTGACCGGCACCGCGACCTCCATCGCCGCCAACGCCACGACCGTGGTCGGCACCGCCGTCGCGATGGCGGTGCTGTCGTGGCGGCTGTCGCTGCTGTCCCTGCTGGTACTCCCCCCGGCGATCTGGCTCACCCGGCGGGTGGCGCTGCTGCGCCGCGACATCACCGCCCAGCGTCAGCGTCACCTGGCCGACCTGCACGGCCAGGTCGAGGAGGGCCTCTCGGTCAGCGGCGTGCACCTCGGCAAGACGCTGGGTACCGGTCCCCTGACCTCGGCCCGCTTCGAGCGGACCTCGCGCGACCTGGTCGGCCTCGAGGTGCGCTCCCAGCTCGCGGGCCGCTGGCGCATGGCCACCATGAACATCACCTTCGCCGCGATCCCGGCCGTCCTGTATCTCGCGGCCGGGCTGCCCGCCACGGGCCGGGGCATGACGATCGGCACCCTGGTCGCGTTCACCACGCTGCAGGCCGGGCTCTTCCGCCCGCTGACCGCGCTGCTCAACGTCGGCGTCGAGGTGACGAGTTCGATGGCGCTGTTCAGCCGGATCTTCGGCTACCTCGACCTGCCCGTGCAGATCGACGAGCCCGCGGCGCCGGTCGACCTCGATCCGCGCGACGTGGTCGGCCTTGTCCGCTTCGACGACGTCTGTTTCCGCTACGACAGCGACGGCCCGGACGTGCTCGCCGACGTCTCGCTGACGGTCCCGCCGGGGTCGACACTGGCCCTGGTCGGCGAGACCGGTTCGGGCAAGACCACCCTGGCCTCGCTGGTCGCGCGGCTGCACGACGCGACCGCCGGCCGGGTGACCATCGACGGCGTCGACGTGCGTGATCTGGAACTGGGCATCCTGGCGCGGATCGTCGGGGTGGTGTCGCAGGAGTCCTACCTGCTGCACACCACCATCCGGGAGAACCTGCGCTACGCGGCGCCGGAGGCCACCGACGCCGAGATCGAGCGCGCGGCCCGGGCCGCGCAGATCCACGACCTGATCGTGTCCCTGCCGCTGGGCTACGACACGGTGGTCGGGTCGCGTGGTCACCGGTTCTCCGGTGGGGAGAAGCAGCGCATCGCCCTGGCGCGCACGCTGCTGCGCGATCCGCGCGTGCTGGTGCTGGACGAGGCGACGAGCGCGCTGGACACCGAGACCGAGCGCGCGGTGCAGGCCGCGATCGACGTGGTCGCCCGGGGCCGGACGGTCATCACCATCGCGCACCGGCTGAGCACCGTCCGCGATGCGGATCAGATCGCCGTGCTGGATCACGGCCGGGTCGTGGAACTCGGCGATCACGAGACGCTGCTGGCCGAGGGTGGCCGGTACGCGCGGTTGCACGGCGACCTGGTGACCGCGGCGTAGTCTCTGGAGTAGTCTTGCAGGTGTGTCGGTCAGGTGGTACTGGGCTCTTGTGCAGATGCTGGTGCAGACCGGAGTCGACCAGGACGATGTCTTCGATCTGGTCGACGCCTGGATGCGGGGCGTCCGGCAGGTGTGGTTGCGGACCGCGGTCGATCCGGCGACCGGGCTCACCTCCGTGGTGATCTGGGGCCGGACCGAGGACGGTACCCCGCTGTCGGTCTTCGCCCGGCGTCTCGGTCGCGACATCGAGGTGTACAACGCCACGTACCTGACCGCCGACCAGGTCGTGGATTTCGAGAAGTGGGAGGCGACCCGCCATGAGTGATCCGTTCGTGAACATGAGCCCCGCCGAGGTGGCGGCGATGACCGGCCGTCTCGAATTCACCGACGCGCCGGTCACGCCACCGATCGAGACGGGCCCGAACGCCGAGCCCGTCCTCATCCCCCGCTCGGTGAAGCTGACCCGCGATCTCGACCAGGCGTGTAAGCGCCGGGCCGCGAACCTGGGAATGTCCCAATCCGCCTATATCCGCTCGCTCATCGAGCGCGACGTGGCCGAGGCGGGCACCGGCGAACAGCGGCCGGCCTGGGTGCGCGAGCTGCTGTCGGTGATCGCCCAGCACGAGAACGACGAGCAGCGCCGGGCATCCTGACCTCGGTGCTGGTGTCACTGCTCACCGCGGCGTCCGGGCGGCCCCCACGTGGGTAGCATCGGAGGTGCCGACCATCCGGCACCCGGACGAGGCGCACCGTACCCGGCCAGCGACAAGACGGTGTGAACCGAGGAGGTTCACACCCATGGCCTGGATCGTGCTGATGCTGTCCGGCGTGCTGGAGGCGGTCTGGGCGACCGCGCTCGGCAGGTCCGAGGGTTTCACCAGATGGCCCGCCACTCTCCTGTTCCTGATCGCGCTCGGCGCCAGCATGGGCGGGCTGGCGTACGCGATGCGCGAGTTGCCGGTCGGCACCTCGTACGCGGTGTGGGTGGGCATCGGTGCCACGCTGACCGTCGTGTACGCGATGGCGACCGGCGCGGAGCAGGCGTCGGTGGTGAAGGCCGTCTGCATTCTCGCGATCGTAGGCGGGGTGATCGGGCTGAAACTCGCGCACTGAGTGTCGGGGTCAGGCGGCCGGTGCGGTGCGGCGCGCCAGCCGGTTCTGCAGGACGTAGCCGCCGCAGACCAGTGCCGCCCAGACGGCGCCGACGATCAGGGCGGTGCGGCCGCTGTCGGTGAAGAACAGCAGGACGACGACCAGGCCGAGCAGGGCCAGGGCCAGGACGCTGGTGACGGGTGCGCCGGGCAGGCGGTAGTCGCTGGCGGGGAGTTCGCCGCGGCGGACCTTCGCGCGGTAGGCGAAGTGGCAGACCAGGATGACGCCCCACACGAAGATGATGCCCATGGTGGAGACGGAGGTGATGTAGTTGAACGCCTTGTCCGGGGAGACGACGTTGACGACCACGCCGATGACCATCATCGCGGCGGAGACGACGATGCCCGCGTAGGGCACCTGGCGCCGGTTCAGGCCGGCCAGCGCGGCGGGGGCCTCGTCGCGCAGGGACAGGCTGCGCAGCATGCGTCCGGTGGAGTAGATGCCGGAGTTGCAGGACGACAGCGCAGCGGTGAGCAGGACGAAGTTGATCAGGCCCGCGGCGCCGGGGATGCCGATCTGGGAGAAGACCTCGACGAACGGGCTGCGGCCGCTGTGGAATTCCTTCCAGCTGACCACCGACATGATGATGATCAGGGCGCCGATGTAGAACAGGCCGATGCGCAGGGGCAGGGTGTTGATGGCTTTGCGCAGGGTGCGGCGCGGGTCGGCGGCTTCGCCCGCGGTGACGCCGACCAGTTCGACGCCGACGTAGGCGAAGACGACGATCTGCAGGGCGAGCATGGCCTGGCCGAAGCCGTGGGGGAACACTCCCCCGTCGGCCCACAGGTTGGTGACCGTGGAGTGTTCGGTGTGGCCGAAGCCGAAGGTGAGGACGCCGATGCCGATGACGATCATGGCCACGATGGCGGTGACCTTGATGGCGGAGAACCAGAATTCGCCCTCACCGAACAGGCGCACGGAGATGAGGTTGGCGGCGAAGAGCACGCCGAGGACGACCAGCGCGGTGAGCCATTCGGGGACGGCGAACCAGTATTTGACGTATTTGCCCGCGACGGTGATCTCGGCCATGCAGGTGGCGACCCAGACCGCCCAATAGGTCCAGCCGGTGGCGAATCCGGCGAAGCGGCCGAGGAATTCGTTGGCGTATTCGGCGAAGCTGCCGGAGACGGGGCGGTAGGTGAGCAGTTCGCCGAGGGCGCGCATGATGACGAAGATGGCCAGGCCCGCGGCGAGGTAGCACAGGATGAGGGCGGGTCCGGCCTGTTCGATGGCGCCGCCCGCGCCGTAGAACAGGCCGGTGCCGATCGCGCCGCCGATGGCGATCATCTGGATGGTGCGTGGGTTGAGGCCCCGCTCGTAGCCTTCTTCCTCGCCCGCCGTCGCGAGCGGCGCCACGTCGGTCGCCTCGGTCCTGCTGTCGGTCATGAGCCCGGACGCTACGCGAGCCCGCGCCGCCCGCTCAACCCGCGGGGGCGGCGGAATTCGCGTTCACTCCGGTCCCACCCGTGCCACGGCCCGGATCGGCGCGCCGTCGGCGCCGCGCAGGTGCAGCGGGAACAGCGACACCTCGATCGGCCCTCCCGCGGCCTGGGCGGCGAGCAGGGTGTCTAGGCCGGTGAGGTTCTCGGCGATGACCGCGTGCGCGCCGCACAGGATCCGGTGGGCGGGCAGGTCGGTGCTGTCGGAGGGGTCGACGCTGGGGGCGTCGATACCGACGGTGCGGATGCCGGCGTCGAGGAGGGCGCGGGCGGCGGCGGGGTCGAGGTGCGGGTGGGTGTGGTAGTCGTCGGTGCCCCAGTGGGCGGACCAGCCGGTGGCGATCAGGACGACGGTGCCGGGTGTGAGGCGGTGGCCGTCGAACAGGTCGGGGGTGAGGGCGGCGCGGGCCGCCACGGCGCGGGCGTCGACGATCGTGGCGGGCCCGGTGAAGCGGTCCAGGGGTAGCGCGTCGAGGGCGGGTAGGGCGTCGTCGAGGTGGGCGGGGGCGTCGACGTGGGTGCCGGATTGGGAGCCCAGGTGCAGGCGCAGGACGTTGACGCCGTCGGTGGCGACCCGCAGGGCGGGTTCGAGCAGGACGGGCGGGTCACCGGGGAAGACGGGCATGCCGGTGTGGACGGGCTGGGTGAGGTCGACCAGGCGCACCCGCCCGGTGGTGGTCACGGCTGCTGCGCCACGGCGCGGGTGGCGCGGCGCGCGGCGACGAGGATGGGGTCCCAGACCGGGGAGAACGGGGGTGCGTAGCCGAGGTCGAGGGCGGTCATCTGCTCGACGGTCATGCGGGTGGTGAGGGCGACCGCGGCGACGTCGATGCGTTTGGCGGCGCCGTCGCGGCCGACGATCTGCACGCCGAGCAGCCGGCCGGTGCGCCGTTCGGCGAGCATCTTGACCGTCATCGGCTGGGCGCCGGGGAAGTATCCGGCGCGGCCGGTGGATTCGATGGTGACGGCGTGGAACTGCAGTCCGGCCTCGCGGGCCTGCCGCTCCCCCAGCCCGGTGCGCGCGACCTCGAGGTCGCAGACCTTGCTGACGGCGGTGCCGACGACGCCGGGGAAGGTGGCGTAGCCGCCGCCGACGCCGGTGCCGATGATCTGGCCGTGTTTGTTGGCGTGGGTGCCGAGGGCGATGTGGCGGCGGTCGCCGGAGACCAGGTCGAGGACTTCGACGCAGTCGCCGCCTGCCCAGATGTCGTCGTGGCCGTGGACGCGCTGGGCGAGGTCGGTGAGCAGGCCGCCGTGTTCGCCGAGGGGCAGCCCGGCCTGGCGGGCGAGGCCGGTGGCGGGGGTGACGCCGATACCGAGGACGACGACGTCGGCGGGGTATTCGGCGTCGGGGGTGGTGACGGCGCGGACGCGGCCGCCGTCGCCGGCGAGCACGGCGGTGACCTCGGCGCCGCATTCGACGCGGATGCCGAGGCCGCGCATGGCGTCGGCGACGAGGGCGCCCATGTCGGGGTCGAGGGTGGACATGGGTTGTTCGCCGCGGGTGAGCACGGTGACGCGGTATCCGCGCCGGATCAGCGCTTCGGCCATTTCGACGCCGATGTAGCCTGCGCCGACGACGACGGCGTCGCGGCCGTGCGCCGCCTCGAGGGTGTCGATGAGGGCTTGGCCGTCGTCGAGGGTCTGCACCCCGTGCACTCCGGGCAGGTCGATGCCGGGCAGGGGCGGGCGGATGGGGGTGGCGCCGGTGGCGAGGACGAGTTTGTCGTAGTGCCACCAGGCGCGGGTGGCGGTGGTGTGGTCGAGGGCGAGGACGCGGCGGCCGGGGATGTCGAGTTCGACGATCTCGGTGCGGGTGCGCAGGTCGATGCCGCGGGCGCGGTGTTCGGCGGGTGTGCGGGCGATGAGGTCGTCCCGGTCGGCGACGTCGCCGCTGACCCAATAGGGAATGCCGCACGCCGAATACGAAGTGTGGTGGCCCTTCTCGAAGACCACGATCTCGAGGTCGTCGGGTCCGCGCATCCGCCGGGCCTGCGAGGCCGCCGACATCCCGGTTGCGTCCGCCCCGATGACCACCATCCGTTCGACCATGTGTTCACGGTACGGAAGCACGGTGTCCGGGCGGGGCGGCGGGCCGGGTGTCGCCCCGCCCGGTGGTGTTCCTCAGGTGGCGGCGAGGGCGGCGGCGGCTTCGTCGGGGGCGTAGGGCGCCAGGGCCGCGAACAGGCGGGCGATCCCCGCCCTGGTCGGGTCGGGCAGGCTCGCGTGGCGCAGGACGTCGAGTTCGTTGGCGATGGTCAGTACGGCGAAGTCGTGCGGGTCCGGGCCGCGCAGCGCGGTGGTGGCGCCGGTGAATCGGTCGGTGAGGAGCGGTTCGGGTGCGCCGAGGCCGGGGTAGGTGCGGTCGCGGTCGCAGGCGCCGTAGCGGTAGACGAGTTCTTCGGCGTCCTCCCCGATGACCGCGCGCAGGCGGGGCCGTTGGGTGAGGGGCAGCAGCGGGTGCGCGAATCCGTCGGTGCCGTAGGTCGCGTGGCAGAGCGCGGCGAGGCGGGTGCGGGGCGCGGCGTCCCACTCGACGGTGAGGGCGTGCACGCGGTGCAGATGTGCGGCCAGTGTTCCGCCGGGATGGTCGATCCGGTCGGCGCCGAGGGAGTGCTGCAGGGCGGTGGCGGCGCGCACGGCGGGTGCGGCGGCCAGGCGCACGGTGGCGTGGTCGGCGATGATGCGGGCCAGCTCGGCCGGGGCGTCGCGGGCGACGAGATGTCCGGCCCCGGGTACGGCGGTGACGGTGACGCGCGGATGCGTGTCCCGGAATCGGCGCACCTCGGGGTCGCCGAGCGGTGAGCGTCCGGCGCGGACGAGCACGACGGGCAGGTCCGCGGGGAGGGGTGCCGACAGGTCGGTGCCTGCGGCGAGGATGTCGTCGACGAGGTCGGCGTGGCGGTGGGTGAGCCCGTGACCGGCGAGCCAGGCGCGGACCCGTGCGGGGTCGGGGTCGGGGACGACGTCCACCAGTACCAGGCCGGCGACGCGGCGGGCGACGTCGGCGTCGGTGAGGGCGGCGAGCGCGGCGAGCCCGCCCAGGAAGGCGCCGACCACGACGATCGGTCCGTGTTCGCGGCGCACCAGCGCGCGCACGTCGGCGGCGACCGGGCGCAGGGTTGTCGCGCGGCCGGTGCTCTCGCCGTGGCCGCGCAGGTCGACGGCGACCGTGCGCAGCCCCGATCCGGTGAGTGCGGCGGCGACCGGGGCCCAGACCGATCGGTTCTCGCCGCCGGCGTGCAGCAGCAGCACGGTCGGTCCCGTGCCGGTGATCGTCGCCCGCAGGACGACCTCGCCGAGGTCGATGGTGTCCTCGCTCATCGCGGGTCACGGCCGACGCGGACGGGGGGCGGTGACCGGGGACGGGAGATGTTCGGTGGGCACGGCGGCTCCTGGGCGAAGGCCGGCGTGGGAGCGCCGGTTCCGGTGTCTGACGGGTGCGAGGTCGACACCGGTACGGCTCCGGCACCACCGGGAGGGGTCCGGCGCCTGGACGGGGTTGCCGCCTCGGCCCGTCCCCCATGATCGGCGCCGCCCGGTCGGTGGGTCAATGCGCGGATGGTCACGCGGACGCGTCGTGGTGCCGGGCAACCGCTTGGTAACGACTCGGCCCGGGGCTCGCGGAACACGGTGGCCCGGTGGACATACTCGTCGGGCGAACGGCTCGAACCGGCCTCACCCGAGCGAGGAGCCCCGATGATCCGGATGTCCTGCGACGTCGTGTGGACGGTCGCGTCGCCTCGGTGTGCGCCGACCCGCGGCCCGGCGAGAGCCCCTCGTCCCCTGTCGTCCCGATCCCGGAGGTGACCGTGCTGCACACCGATATCCCGACCCGTCGTGAGATCACCGCGCTCGCATCGACCACCGCGCCCTGGTGCGTGTCGATCTACACCCCCACCGGCGCCGACCCCGCCGAACCCGACGCGCACCGCGTCGCCTTCGGCAATCAGGTCCGCGACGCGCTCGAGCGGGTGGGTGACGGCGAGGCTCGTGCCGCGCTGTCGGAGGAGTTCGACGATCTGCTCGACGACCCCGAGTTCTGGCGGTATCAGTCGCGCACCCTGGTGGTGCTGGCCACCCCGGCGCGGGCCCGGATCTACCGGCTGCCCAACCGGTTGCCTGCCTCGACGACCGTGGCCGACCGGTTCCTGCTCACCCCGCTGCTGCGCACGGTCACCTTCCCGCAGACCGCCTACGTGCTGGCGCTGTCGGAGGGCGCGGCCCGGCTGGTCGAGGTCGCCGCCGACGGTCCCGCGGTCGACATCACCCCTGCGGATCTGCCGACCAGCGCCGCCGATCACGCGGGTAAGTCCTCCCTCGGTGACCGCGCGCCCAAGGGCCGCGTCCAGGGCTACGAGGGACGCAAGATGCGGGTGCGCCAGTACGCGCGCGCGGTCGATCAGGAGCTGCGACCGTTGCTGACCGGCCGTGACACCCCGCTGGTGCTGGCGGCGGCCGAACCGACCGACGCGCTGTTCCGGTCGGTCAACAGCTACCCCGATCTGCTCGACGAGAGCCTGCCGGGCAACCCCGAGCATCTGAGCCCCGAGGAACTCGCCGCCCACACCCGGCCTCTGCTGGATCGTCACTACGCCGCCCAGCTGGCCGAGCTGAGTGACCTGTTCGGCAAACGCGGCGCGGAGGGGCGGGCGCTGACCGATGTCGCCGATGTGGCCCGGGCCGCGACCTTCGGCATCGTCGACACCGTGTTCGTCGACATCGACGTCTCGCTGCCGGGCACGCTCGCCGACGACGACGGCGCGGTTACCTTCGGCACCGGCGACGAGGGCCCCGACGTCCTGGACGAGATCGCGCGGCGGGTGCTGCTCACCGACGGGCGGGTGCTCGCGGTCCGCGGCGCGGAGGTGCCCGGCGGCGGCCCGGTGGCCGCGATCCTGCGCTACCCGATGTAGCTGCCGGGTCGGGCGGGCACGGTGTTCACTCGGACCGGCGCCGCCGCACACCGCGCACCGGCCGACGCTGTTCGATCACGCGCCGCGACCGTGAGGACCGGTGGTTCACGGGGGTCAGGACCCGGCAGCATCGCCGGCGGGCAGGTGGGCGCCGATCTCGCGGGCGGTCGCGCGCACGGTGCCGAGGTAGCGGTCGCGTTCGGGTTTGGTGACCGCGGCGCGCAGCGGTCCGAGGAGCAGTTCGGCGACCACGGTGTTGCCGGGACCGCGCACCGGGGTCGACAGGTAGCTGACGGGCAGGGGCCGGTCGAGGTCGAGGTCGGCGGCGCGGTAGGGCTCGCCGCCGATTCCGGCCAGCAGCTGCTGTACCCGTGCGCGCAGTCTTCCCCCGGCGCGGTCGTGGTCGAGGTGCTCGACGACCTCGGCCAGCACGTCGAGCAGGGTGAGGCCGGCCGCGTCGATGCCCCACACCGCCGCCCCGCTGAGCGCGATGTCGCCCAGCAGTTCGGCGTAGCGCGCGGGGTCGGGTGCCCCGGCCAGCCACCGGTGGCGCACGTCGTCGGCGGCGGCGGCCACGATCGTGGCGGCGGCGGGGGCGATGAGCGGCAGCCGGGTCCCGGCGCGGATGCCGGCGGGTACCGGGCCGGCGGAGTCGTCGACGGCCTCGAAGCGGACCTCGTCCCCGGCGACGCGGATGAGCGCGACACCGCAACCGGCGCCGCGGGCCAGCCGCGTCAGGGCGTCGCCGACCGGGTCGGGGTCGCGGCGGTGTCGTTCGGCGAGGCGCGCGAGCCCCGGGCCGATGAGGTAGGTCAGGTCGTCGCCGCGCGAGACCCAGTGGCGTTCCCGCAGGGCCGACAGGATCGCCCCGACGGTGGAGCGGCTCAGGCGCAGCCCGTCCGCGATCTGCGCGGCGGTGCGTGGAGCGTCCGCCGCGGCGAGGAATTCGAGCACCGACACCACCCGCTGGGTGGGCGGTGACGGCTCCGGGCTCGTCTCGTCGCGGGCGGCCACGACACCTCCCCACGTCGGTCGGCGTTCCGACGCACATGCTACGAGGAAAGGCCTCGGGTCGTCAGTCGGTGCCGGGGACCACGAGCACGGGCCTGTGCCCGTGGTGGACGAGCCGCGTGGACACCGAGGCGCCGACGAGGCGCTCGACCAGCGCCGCGAGCCCGGGGCGCGGCGCGCCGATGACGATCATCGCCGCGTCGTGGTCGTCGGCGATCGCGGCCAGGATGCGGGCGGGGTCGCCGTGGGCGGTGTAGAAGCTCCAGTTGCCGGGCAGGGCGGCCAGTTCGGCGCAGGCGTGGGCGCGTTCGGCCTCGGCGCGAGCGCTGGTGCGCTGTTCCCAGTCGTCGGTGTCGGGGTCGACGGGGGTGTCGTAGGTGTCGACGACGTGCACGACGTGGAGGTGGGCGTCGAGGCGGGCGGCCAGGGCGATGGCGTGGGTGAGCGCGGCGCGGCCGCGGTGTTCGTCGTAGCCGACGACCAGGTGGGTCGTGGCCGGGGTGGGTCCGGGCGGTCCGTCGGTGCGGGACAGGCTCATCGCGGCTCTCCTCTACAGCGTCGCCAGGGCCAGACCCGCGCCCGCGGCGGCGAGGGTCAGGGCAAGGGTGCCGAGGGCGTTGACGGCGGCGGCCCGATAGCGGCCGCGCTGGATCAGGCGCACCGTCTCCGCGCTGGCGGTGCTGAAGGTGGTGTAGCCGCCGCAGAATCCGATCCCGGCCACGACCTGGAGGCTGTGCGGCGCGCCCTGGTACAGGACGAGCCCGGTCAGGAAGCCGAGCAGGAGCGAACCGGTCACGTTGATCACGACCGTGGCCCAGGGGAATTCGGTGGCCCGGCGGGTGCGGATCGCCCCGTCGACCACGAACCGGGCCAGCGCGCCCAGGCTGCCCGCGACCGACACCAGCAGCGCGGTCATGCCCGTTGCCCGTTCCCGGCGCGGACCCGCGTGCCCGCCGCGATCCCGGCGATCGTGGCCGCGAGCCCGACGGCCAGGGTGCCCGCGGCATAGCCGAGCGCGAGTGTGGGATGCCCGCCGTCGAGCAGCAGGTCGGTCTCCACGGCCAGGCTGCTGTAGGTGGTGAACGACCCGAGGACGCCGGTGCCGGCGAACAATCGCAGCCGCCGCCGGTGTCCGGTGTCGGGCCCGGAGCGGGCCAGCGCTTCCAGCAGCAGGCCGAGGGCGAAGGCGCCGATCATGTTGACCGCGAAGGTCGTCAGCGGGAAGTGCCCGCTCGTCTGCGGGAAGAGCACCCCGAGTTCGTAGCGGGCGAAGGTGCCGAGCAGGCCGCCGAGCGCGACCGCGGCCAGGGCGGCGGGGCGGGTGTGCAGTGGACCGGTCATGGACAGACTCCTTCCGTTCGGGGGAAGGAACCATCAGCCCTGCTGGGCGGTTCGGACGGCCCGTGTGACCGTCCCGGCGGAGATCCATCGCCGCGCCACACCCTACCGCACCCGCCCCGCGCGGGTCCTGTGCCGGGGCACAGCGCGTCGGCGTGGCAGGCGGCCCGGGGTACCACCGGGGCGGGGCGCCCTGTGAGATCCCCCAAACCGGT
>NZ_BAGK01000126.1 GCF_000308795.1 Nocardia thailandica NBRC 100428
GACACCGCCCGGCGCACCGCGGGGTCGGCGGCGTCGGCGGCGCCGGTGCGCAGGCGATGCGCCAGGTCGGCCTCGTCCGCGCCGCCGAGCGCGTCGAGCAGTCCGGTCAGGTGGTCGTCGTCGGCGCGGTCGACGGCGAGTTCCCGTGTCGCGGTGCGCAGCAGGTTGACGCAGATGCGCAACAGGTAGCGCTCGCGGTCGTGCCCGTCGGCGACGGCCGGGGCGATGTCGTCGGTGAGGGTGGCGGCGACCAGGTCCAGGATCTCGGCGGGCGTCGGCCGGTCGTGCAGGGTGGGGCGGGGCGGCCGTGGCCGCGCGGCGGGCGCCTCGTCGAGCAGGCCGAGGATGAGCAGCAGGTCGAACTCGGACTCGCAGATCCGCCGCCCGATCGCGGCCAGTTCCAGCGACGGCTCGCTGCCGCCGAAGTGACGGTGGGCCTGGAACGCGCTGACCACCAGCCACTTCAGGGTGCCGAAGGTCTCCCACCAGTGCAGTTCGTCCGCGCCGGGCCGGACCCCGGTGGCGCGGAAGTAGCCGTCCAGCAGCTGTTCCCGGCTCCCGAGGCCGGCGACCGGGTCCGGTGCGCCGAAACGCCAGGCGCGCACGCACAGCCAGCCCAGGTCCTCGATCGGGTCACCCAGGTGCGCCAGCTCCCAGTCCAGGACGCCGCGGATCCCGTCCGGGTCGACGAGCAGGTTGCCGAGGCGGAAGTCGCCGTGCACCAGGGCGGTCGGCCGGGCGGGCGGGCGGTGCGCGCGCAGCCACCGCAGACCGAGCTCGACGGCGGGCCGTGGTGCGTCGAGGTCGCGATACAGCGCCTCGATCACGTCCACCGGATCGGTGCGGTCGAGCGTGTCCAGCGTCGTGATGTCGCTGCGATGGACGAGCCCGAGCACGTAGCCCATCTCCTCCGCGAGCCCCGGACGCACGTCGGCGAACACGGGGTCCCGCTGGATCCGGCGGGGCAGCGCCTCGCCCGGCACCCGGTTCATGAGCAGGAAAGGGGCATCGATGCCGGGCGCGGTGTCGCCCTCGGCCAGCACGGTCGGCACCGGCACGCCCGCCGCGGCCGCCGCCCGCAGGCACGCGGCCTCGGCCCGCATGCGGACGGCGTCGCCGTGCCCGGGTGGGTCGCGACGCAGGATCAGGGGGACCAGCGCGCCCCGGGCGTCGCGGGCGTCGATCGACCACACCTCGCGGCTGGCCCCGCCGGTCAGCAGCCGTGGCGTCCCGGGTGTCACCTCGATCCCGGCGGCCAGCAGGACGTCGCGGATGCCCTCGGGCGACGGGGTCAGCGCCACGGCGCGGCACCGGGATCGCGGAGCAGGCGGCGCGCGGTGGACATCCGGTGGACCTCGTCCGGGCCGTCGTAGACGCGGGCGTAGCGGGCCTGCCGGTACATCCGTTCCAGCGGGGTGTCGGCGGTGAGCCCGAGCGCGCCGTGCACCTGGATGGCGCGATCGATGACGTCGTGCAGCATCCGGGCGCCCCAGAACTTGATCAAACCGATCTGCACCCGAGCGTCCGCCCCGGCGTCCATCGTCCGCGCGGCGTCGAGGGTCATCAGCCGGGCGGCGTGGATCTGCGCCGCGGATTCGGCCACGTAGCGCTGGATCTCGCCCTTCTCGGCGAGCAGCGACCCGTGCGCGAAACGGGTGTTCGCGCGGGCGCACATCAGCTCGTAGGCCCGCTGGGCCTGACCGAGCCAGCGCATGCAGTGGAAGACGCGGCCCGGACCCAGCCGGTCCTGCGCGATGCCGAAACCGTTGCCGCGCTCGCCGAGCAGGTTGGCGGCGGGCACCCGGACATCGGTCAGCCGGATCTCGTAGTGGTCGCTGGGATCGTGGCCCATCGTCGGCACCGCCCGCACGATCTCGAAGCCCGGCGTGTCGGTGGGCACGATGATCGCGCTGATCCGGGCGTGCCGCGGCGTCGACTCCGGCTCGGTGCGCGCGAACACGGTGCAGTAGCCCGCGTCCGCCGCCCCCGTGGTGAACCACTTGTGCCCGTTGAGGATCCAGGTGTCGCCCGCGAGATCGGCGCGGGTCTGGATCAGGGTGGGGTCCGATCCGGCCACCTCGGGCTCGGTCAGCCCGACCGAGGGCAGGAACTCCCCGGTGACCAGCGGCGGGATCCAGCGCCGCCGCTGCTCCTCGGTGCCGTGGGCGCGCAGCATCAGCGTGTCCTGCATCGACACCGAACCGACCGCGAGCTGGCCGAACTCCGACCGGCCGATGACCTCGTTGAGGTACACGAAGTCCAGGAACGCCAGACCGCCGCCGCCGATGTCGGCCGGATGACCGAGCGCCCACAGGCCGAGCGCCTTGGCCCTGCCGCGCAGGGCGTCCAGCGCGGCGCGCGCGGCGGCGCCCCCGCCGGTGAGCTCGGGCTCGGCCGGGATCACCTCGTCGTCGACGAATGCGCGCATGCGCGAACAGAGTTCGGCGACCGGTCCCGTCGGATGGTTCGGTGTGCTCGTCTCGGTCACGGACTCTCCTCGAAGCTCGGCGCCGCGACCGAGTCTAGATTCGTGGCCGTGGAACACCAGGCGGCCCGGGCCGACCGGTCAGTAGCCACGGGCCGCCCGGTCACGCCGAGAGCGCCGCCCGGCCCCGCCTGCGGGCCCGGACCCGCCGGAGGGCGGCGTCCCACAGCAGGCGCGCGGACGGGCCGAGCTGCCCCAGTTCCACCGACTGCCTGCCCAGCCGCGCGGTCGCCCGCGCCGTGGTCGCCACCGAGGCCTTCGACGCGTGCCCGGAGTCGAAGGGGGGCTGCGGGTCGTATTCGATCACCAGCTGTATCGTCTCGGCCTCGGCCGCGCCGTGGATCTCGCCGACCAGCCAGAGCGCCAGATCTATCCCGGCCGACACCCCGGCGGCCGTGGCGATCCCGCCCTCGTGCACGATGCGTTCGTCCCCGACCGGGGTGACGCCGAAGGGCCGCAGCGCGGGCAGCATCAGCCAGTGCGAGGTGGCGCGGGCGCCCGTCAGCAGGCCCGCGGCCGCCAGGATCACCGAGCCCGAGCACACCGACGTCGTCCAGGTGGCGGTCTCGTGGGCGCGCCGGAGCCAGTCCAGCAGGTCCGCGTCGCGCGCGTGCTCGATCGAGGTCATCCCGCCGGGGACGAGAACGACGTCGGGGGAGGGGGTTTCGGCGAAGGTGTGGGTGGCGCCCACCAGCAGCGCGCCCGAGTCGGCCGCGACCGGCCCGGTGTCGTGCCAGACGAACCGCACCTGCGCGCCGGGCATCCGGTGCAGCACCTCGTAGGGGCCGACGAAGTCGAGAGCGGTGAACCCCGGGTACACCACGATGGCGATCTGCATGTTGTCTCCTCGGTCAGGCGAAGGTCTTGCGGTACTGGTCGGGCGAGACGCCCAGCCGACGAACGAAGTTGCGGCGCAGCGTCTCGGCGCTGCCGAAGCCGCAGCGGGCGGCGATGGTGGTGACGGTGTCGTCGGTCTCCTCGAGCTGACGGCGGGCCGCCTCGGTGCGGATCCGTTCGACGTAGGCGCCCGGCGCCTCCCCGATCTCGTCGGTGAACACGCGGGTGAAGTGGCGCGGGCTCATCGCGGCGCGCCGGGCGAGCTCGGAAACACTGTGTGGCGCACCGGGTTCGGACTCGATCGCCTCCTGCACGGCGCGGATGGGGGAGCGTTTCGCGCGCGGCATCCACACCGGCGCGGCGAACTGCGTCTGCCCGCCGGGCCGGCGCAGATAGAGCACCAGCCAGCGGGCGACGGTCTGCGCGGCCTCGGTGCCGTAGTCCTCCTCCACCAGCGCCAGCGCCAGGTCGATGCCCGCGGTGACCCCCGCGGCCGTCCACACCCGCTCGGAACTGCGGACGAAGATCGGGTCGGGATCGACGGTCACCGCGGGGAACTGTTCGGCCATCGTGGCGGCGAAGGCCCAGTGCGTGGTCGCGACGCACCCGTCGAGCAGCCCCGCCTGCGCGGCCAGGAACGCGCCGGTACAGACGCTGACCACCCGGCGGGTGTGCCGCGCGGCGGTCCCGATCCAGCCGACGACCGCCGGATCGTCGCGGACGCCGTCGAGGCCGATCCCGCCCGGCAGCACCAGGGTGTCGACGGGCGAGCGCGGATCCGGCAGCGGTTCGGCGACCAGGGCCAGTCCCGCGTGCGTGGTGGCCGGCTCGCCGGTGGGCGTGACGATCCGGACCGCGTACCCCTCGTCCACGCGGCCCCGTCCCGCCAGATACATGGTCGCGGTGGTGAACACCTCGAACGGCCCGACCAGGTCGAGCGCCTGGACGCCCGGATATCCGAGAACCACTACCGATCGCACGAGTCCCAGTGTCGGCGACCGCCGCGGGGGCGTCCACGCCACGTACCCCACAGATCAGGACACGCGGCCGCCGATCGCGCGCGCGTTCTCATCGATCGCCGCCGCCGGACACCGCCCCGACGGCTACCCTCGCCGTCGTCACGACACCGCGGGTGGCCCCGGCCCGCCCGCCCGAGACAGAGCTGAGGGATTCCGTGCGGGCAGCCCGCTTCGATCAGGACCTCGTGCGCGCGCTGCTGCGGGACCAGCACCCCGACCTGGCCTGCCTCCCGCTCCGCGACGTCGACGGCGGGTGGGACAACCAGCAGTGGCGGCTCGGCGAGGACCTGGCCGTCCGGCTGCCGCGCACCGACCGCGCGCCCGCCCTGCTCGACATCGAACACGCCTGGCTGCCCGTCCTCGCGCCCCGGCTGCCGCTGCCGGTCCCCACACCGGTCCGGATCGGGCGGCCGTCGGCGCGGTTCGGGCACCCTTGGACCGTCGCGCGCTGGGTCGAGGGCGACCCGGCCGACCGCGTGCCGGTCACCCGCGCCGACGCCGCGCGCACCCTCGCGGACTTCCTCGCCGCCCTGCACATCCCCGCCCCGGCGGACGCGCCCGCCAATCCCGTGCGGGGCGTGCCCCTGTCCGCGCTGCCCGAGACGTCCGGGCGGTGGTCGGCGTTGCTCGACGGCGATCCGAAGGCCGACCGGGCGCGGGCGGTCCTGTCCGCCGCGCTGGCGGCGCCGGACCATCCCGGCCCGCCGCGCTGGCTGCACGGTGACCTGCACCCGGCCAACGTGATCGTGCGCGGCGGCACGATCGCCGGCGTGATCGACTTCGGCGAGCTGTGCGCGGGTGACCCGGCCACCGACCTGTCGGCCGCGTGGCTGCTGCTCCCGCCCGGCTCGGCGGCGCGGTTCTTCGACGCCTACGGTCCGGTCGACGCGGCGACCGTCGCCCGCTCCCGCGGCTGGGCCGTGCTGCGGGCCATGGGGCTGATCATGATCGGGCGCAACGGCCGCCTCGGCCTGCCCGGCGGCAAACCGACCTGGGAACCCGCCGGTCACGCCGCCCTCGCCCGGGTGCTGGACGGAGCGGAGATCTAGCGGCAGGTCTCGGCGTCGGGCGCGGTCTCGGCGAGGAACACCGTCTGCGCGGTCATCCGGAAGCCCGACATGCGCTCGCGGAAGACCTCGATCGACTCCTCCGGATGGACCGAATCGATCACCGCGTGCGGTCCCCGGGCGTTGAACTGATGGCTCACGCCGCGCGGGATCTGCATGTCGACGAACGAGCACGGCGGCACGATCAGGTTGTAGCGGGTGCGCGCGCCCGTCCCGCCGGGTAGCTCGTCGGTGAATTCCTCGGGCCGGAAGGGGGTGACGCCCTCGACGTGGGTGACGACGAACGGGGACAGGCTGCTCACCCGGATGTGGGTGCCGGGCCCGGTCATCATGCGCACGAAACGCAGGCCGGTGTGCAGGTGCATGCGCGAGCAGATCCCGCGCTCGTCGACGTCGTAGAAGTCCATGAGGTAGCGGTCGGCGAAGAACCTGTCGGCCGGCTTCTCGATCATGTAGACGTCGCCCTCCTCGAACGTCTGCGACCGCACGACGCCGTCGGCGTCGGGTGCGGTGGCCGCGGGCGCGGTCCGGGCGGCGCGCACGATGCCCGCGAAGGTCTCCACGACGACGAGGGCGACTTCGGCGGGCAGCGTCGCCACCGGCGTGACGATGTTGCGGCCCGCGTCCTCGAACCCGGCCAGCTCGTGGATCTCGTTCTCGTCGTCGGCGACGGCCTTCATCCTCGGCATGGGCTGCTCACTCCTGTCTCGATCGGTCGGGTGCGGCCGGGGATCACGGCCCGACCTCGAAGGCGCGCAACCACAGTTCCAGCGACAGCACCAGCCACAGCTTGCCGCCCTGGCGCGGCAGCAGCGCGCCGTCGCCCCGCAGCCAGGACCGGATGGTGTCCTGGCGGAACAGGTCGCGGGCCCGGGCCGACCGGCCGAGCAGCAGATCGTGGCCGAGCTCGCGCAGCGGGCCCGACAGCCACTGCTGCACCGGCACCCGCATACCGCTCTTGGGCCGGTCGACGATCGTCGCGGGCAGGAGGTCGCGGACCGCTTCCTTGAGGATCCACTTCTCGCTGGTGCCCGCGAGTTTGAGGCGCGGCGGCACCCGGAAGGAATGGTCGATCACCGCGCGGTCGAACAGCGGCGCCCGGCCCTCCACGCCGGCCGCGGCGGTGAGCCGTTCGACCTTGGTGAGGATGTGGTGGGCGCCCTTGGTGCGCAGGTTGGTGTGCAGGAGCTGGTTGAGCAGGCTCGTCATCGCACCCGGGGTCAGGTAGGGCGTGAGCAGGTCGGTCAGCGGCGGCGCGCCGTCGAGGGCGTCGAGGGTCGCGGGGGTCAGCAGCACCGGCAGGTCGCCGTGGCACTTGCGGTAGCTGTCGAGGTAGGCGGCCGCCCGCGCGTTCGGGCCGGGATCGTCGCGGGTGAGTTCGAAGATCAGCATCGGCAGGTTCTTGGGGCCGCCGAACACCGGGTCGCCGCCCTCGCCGTTGAGCACCACGCGCGCGCCGTCGGCCGCGGCCGCCTCGGCCAGCAGCAGGTTCGGGACGGTCAGCGGGTCGCCGACCGGACAGTCCAGCAGCCCGACGGTCTCGCCCAGCCGGGCCGCGACCGTCTCGCCGGGCACCGTGAGCACCCGGTGCTCGGTGCGGCAGTGCGCGGCGACCAGCCCCGAGTAGGCGAGCTCGTTGGGGGTGGTGCCGGTGAAGGCGATGGAGTACGTGCGGACCGGGTGGTCGTGGTGGGCCGTCGCGAGGGCGGTCACCAGGCTGCTGTCGATGCCGCCCGACAGCAGCACGGCGACCGGATCGCCCGGCGGCAGCCTGCGCGCCGTGGCGTCCTCGAGCCGGGCGCGCAGCATCTCGGCGTGGGCACGCCCAGACCCGTCGTCGACGGCTTCGGCGGGCTCCCAGTAGGTTTCCTCGGTGGAGGTGCCGTCGGGGCGCAGCCGCACACAGCGCCCGGGGAGCACCTCCTCGACACCCCGGAACAGGGTCGCGCGGCCCGGCAGGTAGGCGAAGGTGAGGAACGCGCGCACCGCCGCCAGGTCGAGGCCGGTGCGCAGCGCGGGCCAGCCGGCGACGGCGCGGATCGAACCCGAGGCCGCCCAGGCGTTTCCGGAGCGGGCGTGGAACAGGGTACGGGCGCCCACGTGATCGCGGACCAGCACCAGGTCGTCGCCGTCGAGGATCGCCAGCGCGAACATGCCGTCCGCGCGGGCGATCCCGGCGGCACCGAACCGGGCCCAGGTGCGCAGCAGCACCTCGCCGTCGGCGGCGCCGGGCGGCGGCGCCTCGGGCCCGAGCGCGGTCCGCAACGCGGGCGCGTTGAACAGGGTCACCGTGCCCGCCGCCCGGTACGCCCCCGCGGTGAACACGGCGGCGGCGCCGGGGCCGGGCAGCAGTCCGAGCGCCGCGCCCGCCGCGCCGCCCGCGGGGTCGCCGCCCACGGCCCGGACGGCGCCCGCCGGGTTCGCGGGGGTCAGGAATGCGCACCACTGCGCCATACACGCGCCCCCTATCCGAAATCGCCGCCGTCGTCGCCGGAGTCGTCGCCCCAGTCCCCGTAGTCGCCCGAGCCGCTGTCGCCCCCGGACGACTCGCTCGCGGCCTGCCTGCGCAGTTCCTCCTCCTCGGCCGGGGAGAGGAAGGCGGGCGGCATCACCAGCCCGCCGAGCAGCGCGCCGCCGGCGACGCCGGCCAGGATGGTGCCGACCCGGCCGCCGAAGGAGGACCGGTTCACGGTCAGCACGCCGTCACCCCAGAGGGTGCGGCCGTAGCCGCATTCGCGCCCGTACACCACGGCGCCGTTGCCGTAGACGCGTTTGACCAGCCGCGTCCCGAGCGGCTCGTCGCGGCCGTCGGCGCCGCGGTCGTCGCGCCAGGACACGAATCCGGCACCGCGCGAGCGCCATTCCCGGCGCCCGTCGGAGTATCGGCGGTGCACGGTGCCGTCGGCGAGCAGTTCATCGGTGTAGGTGACGTGCTGTCGCACCGACACGGGCGGGTCCTCTCATGCGGTGGGCCAGGTCAGGAAACCGGTGGCGCGCAGGCGATGCCACGGTGTGGGGCCCGCGGGCGGGCGCACCTCGCGGACCAGCCGGTGCACGGTGCGCAGCAGGGCGGCCGGGCGGACCGCCTCGACGTCGACGCGGCGCCCGCGGTGGCCGCGGCGTCCGCCGCGCGACCAGGCCGACTCCCACGCGTCGCCGCCCGGGTCGGGCACGCCCGCCGGATCCGGGAGGTGGGTGGCGTGCAGCGCGCCCGCCTGGCGGGGCCGCAGGCCGAGCGGGACCACCCGCACGCCCTCGGGGACCGGTGTCGAGGTGCGCAGCCGCTCCGGGAAGCGCATCCCCGCGACGCTCGCGTCGTGCAGCAGGAACATCGCCGAATCGTCCACCCGCGCCAGCATCCCGGTCACCCGCGGATCGAGGGGCAGCTCGGCGGCGCTGTAGACCGGGCACGCCGATTCCATCGGCACCCCGTTGGCGCGCAGCATCTCCGCCACCGCGTGCGACTCGCACACCAGCAGGCGCGGCAGGCCGTAGTCGAACAGGTCCGGTTCCTCGGTGTGCGCGCCCGCGGGCCGCGGCCGCGGTGGCGCCGGTGTCAGCAGGCCGGTGACCGGCCCGTGCGCGTCGAGGGCGGCGCGGAAGTCGGTGTAGCGCACGGCTGCCGGGACCGTGAAGGCGGGCCGCCGGAGCCCGCGGGGGACCGGGACGACCACCCGGCACACCTCGTAGTAGAGCTGGCGTTCGGTGAACCGGATGCCGCCCGGCGCGCCCGCGCGGGTCACGGCCACGCGCAGCGCCCGGTCCAGTACGCGGGCCCTCACCGCGACGGCCAGGTCAGGAAGCCGACGGCGTGCGCCGCCCGCTGGTCGGGATCCGTGCCGCGATGCGCGCGTTCCGTCGCCGAGTCGAGGGCGGCGAGCAGTCTGGCGGGCGGCACCGCCGCCAGCGGCGACCACCAGCCCTCGGCCAGCCACGCGGTCTCCGCCTCGGACAGCGGCAGGTCCCGCAACCGCCGCAGTTCGTCGGCGCCGGGTCGGCCGTCGCGCAGGCGCATCGCGTTGGGCTTGCCGAGCACGGCGCGCGGCGCGAGCCCGACCGGAACCGCGCGGCCGCGCAGGGCCGCGCGCGCGTCGCGGGCGAAGGCGGTGCCGGGTGCGCTCGCGTCGTGCAGCACCAGCACCGGAACACCCGGCGGCAGCCGGTCGAGCCGGTCCGCCAGCGCCATGCCCCTGGTGCGGCCGACCTCGTTGGCCGCCAGGCAGACCAGCACGGCCCGGTCCGGGCAGAGCACCGCGACGCGGGGCCGCGGCGGCGCGGGCGGCACGACCGATCCGTCGGCGACCGCGCCCGGCGGCAGCGCGCCGTAGACCTTCACCCACCGGCCGATCACCTCCTCCCGGAACCGCTCGTAGGACACCGGGACCCGGACCGGCGCCCTGCGCAGGTACCGGGGCCGCACCGCGGACAGCGCCAGCTGCGCCGCGACGATCAGCCCGGCCCCCGCCGCGAGGACGGCGGGCACCGGCCACGAGCCGATCGCGGCGGCCACGATGGTGAGGACGATCAGCGGCACGGTCAGCCCGATCCGCAGGGCGGTGAACGTCTTGCGTGGATCGGGTAGCCGCTTCCGCGCCGCGGCGTACCAGAGCTGGGGCAGCGTGTAGCGCAACCGCCCGCCGTCACCGAGCCGTTCGGCCAGCGTGCGGACCCGGATGTCGTGTAGCCCGAGCGGGCTCTCCTTGGGTTCGAGCGCGAACACGCGACGGCACTTCGAGCAGGTCCGGTTGCCCCGTTCGCGGCGCAGCAGGTTCTGGCTGCAGTGCGGACAGATCATCGGACACCGCCCCGCGGGCGGGGTGCGGCACGGTCCGCCCGTGCGCGTCGCTGATCATCCACCCCTACGGCATACCGGATCCGCGGCCGATCCGCGACCGGTGGCGACGGCGACGCGCGTGGTCAGGCGCGCAGCAGGGCGGTCTGCACGGTCCGCAGCCGGTCCACGTCGCCGCGGAATCCGGCGACCGCGTCGTTGTAGAGGAACGCCTCCCACAGCCGCACCAGGGCGTAGGCCAGGGTCGACCGCTCGATGGGTGGCCGGTAGCCGGACGCCTCGGCCTCCTCGATGAGCCGCTCGACGAGGGCCACGGCCGCCGTGTGCACCGCGCCGTCGCTGCGGGTGATCAGCCGCAGTGCCGCGGTCGACTCGTTGTCGAAGTAGGTGCGCAGCGAATCGTCCTCGACCAGCAGGTGGATGGTGCGGTCGAGGATCTCCTCGAGCCGCCGCGCACCGGTGGCCGCGCTGTGCCTGCCCGCGTAGGCGACCGTGCGTTCGAGCTGGTGGGCGATCGCCGCGCCGAGCAGTCCGTCGCGCGAGCCGAACCACCGGTACACGCTGGCGCGGCCGACGCCCAGCTGGGTGGCCAGCGCGTTGACGTCGACCCGGCGGCCCTCGAGGAACACGTCGACGGCGGCGCGCAGGACGTCCTCCCGCGTGGCCGCCGACGGCCGCCCCGGCGGCCGCGCTCCCCTGGTGCGTGTCACCGGCCAAGCATAGGTGGCGCTCCGCCGGATTCGGCATTTGAGACATACGAGTGTCTATGTATCATTCGTGCCATGCAGTTGGCATTGACCGAGGACGAGCTCGCCTTCCGCGACGAGCTGCGCGCCTTCTTCCGCGGCCGGATCCCGGCCGAGATCCGCAATCGCGCCCGGCATCACGTCGAGCTGACCAAGGACGACATCGTCACCACCCAGCGCATCCTGAACGCGCACGGCCTCGCGGTGCCGCACTGGCCCGTCGAGTGGGGTGGGCGCGACTGGACCCCCATCCAGCGCCACCTCTGGCACGACGAGATGCAGCTGGCCTCGGTCCCGGACCCGCTGACGTTCAACGTCAACATGATCGGCCCCGTCATCGCCCGCTTCGGCAGCGCGGAAATGAAGCGGCGCTTCCTGCCGCCGACCGCGAACCTGGACATCTGGTGGTGCCAGGGCTTCTCCGAGCCGGACGCGGGCTCGGACCTGGCCTCGCTGCGCACGGTCGCGGTCCGCGACGGCGACCACTACGTGGTCAACGGGCAGAAGACCTGGACCACCGCCGCTCAGTCGGCCGACTGGATGTTCTGCCTGGTCCGCACGGACCCGGCCGCACCCAAGAAGCAGGCGGGCATCTCGATGCTGCTCTTCCCCCTGGACACCCCGGGCGTCACGGTGCGGCCCATCGAGCTCATCGACGGTGGGTTCGAGGTCAACGAGGTGTTCCTGGAGAACGTGCGGGTGCCCGCCGATCAGCTCGTCGGCGAGGAGAACCAGGGCTGGACCTACGCCCGCTTCCTGCTGGGCAACGAGCGCACCGGCATCGCGGCAGTCGGCCAGACGAAGGTGCGGCTGTGGCTGGCCAAGGAGTACGCCAGGCAGACCGCCGTCGGCACGGGCACGCTGCTGGCCGATCCGGTGTTCGCGTCCCGGATCGCCGAACTCGAGAACGAGTTGCTCGCCCTGGAACTGGTGCAGCTGCGGGTGGCCACCGCCCCGGGCGACGGGAGACCGGACCCGGTCTCCTCGATCCTCAAGCTGCGCGGCACCGAGCTCCAGCAGGCCGTCACCGAACTGCTCGTCGATATCGCGGGCCCGGATTCGCTGGCGCGGGAGGGCGATTCGCCGGAGTGGGCGCGCACCAGCACCGCCGCCTACCTGAACTACCGCAAGACTTCGATCTACGGAGGATCCAACGAGGTGCAGCGCAACATCATCGCCTCGACGATCCTCGGACTGTGAGGCGCGACCATGGATTTCGAACTCTCCGACGAACAGGTGCTGCTGCGCGACACCGTCCGTGACGTGCTCGCCCGCCGCTATACCCCGGAACGCCGCCGCGAGGTCGTGGCCGCCGAGCCGGGCTGGGATCGCGCGCTGTGGGCGACCTTCGCCGAGATCGGCCTGCTCGGCCTGACCGTCGCCGAGGACGACGGCGGCATGGGTGCCGGGCCGGTCGAGGCCATGCTGGTCCTCGAGGAACTCGGCCGCAGTCTCGCGCCCGAGCCGCTGCTGGACTGCGCGCTGCTGCCCGGCCGGCTGATCGGCGCGGCGGGCACCGCGGGGCAGCGCGCCGACCTGCTGCCCCGGCTCGTCGCGGGCGAGCTGCTCGTCGCCTTCGCCGACGGCGAGCCGGGCGCCCGGTGGCCGGCCACGGCCACCGCCACCACCGCGACCGCCGAGTCGGGGGAGTGGAGGGTCACCGGACGCAAACACCCCGTCCCGCACGGCGACTGCGCCGACCTGCTGATCGTGACCGCCGTGTTGCCCGGCGGGGGCGTCGGGCTCTTCCTGGTCGACCCGGCCGACCCCGGCGTGCGGCGCCGGCCGTTCACCGGCCACGACGGGCGACGGGGCGCCGACGTCCGCTTCGACGGCGCCGCGGCGATACCGCTCGGCGAGCCCGCCGACGCCTCGTCGCTCATCGGCGCCGCGGTCGTCCACGCGCAGGCCGCGCTGGGCGCCGAGGCGATCGGCGCCATGTCCGAGGCGCTGCGGCTCACCACCGAATACCTGAAGACCCGCAAGCAGTTCGGAGTCCCGCTGCGCACGTTCCAGGCCCTGACCCAGCGCGCCGCCGACATGTACGTCGCGCTCGAACTCGCCAGGAGCATGAGCCTGTACGCCTCGATGTCGCTGGCCGACGGGGTCATCGACCCGGTGGTCGCCTCGCGCGCCGGGCTGCGGATCGGCCGCTCCGGCAGGCTGATCGGGCAGGAGGCCATCCAGTTGCACGGCGGGATCGGCATGACCGCCGAATACCCGGTCGGCCACTACACCGCCCGGCTCACCGCCATCGAGCACACGCTCGGCGACTGCGGCGACCATCTGCGCTACCTGAGCGGCCAGGTCGCCGACTACCAGATCGTGGAGATCTGACCGCGGCGGCCGTCGTTCGCGGGCCGCGACGCGCCGTCATGCGGCATGCTCGATGGTATGAGCGCGGATGGCGACGGCCGGGTACACGGGGTGTTCGTGGCGGAAAGTCTGGGTCCCGACGCGGAATTGCGCGATCTGGGGATTCTCGTGGACAGCGTCACCCGGGTGCGGCCCGAGGACGCGGCGCCCGGGCAGCCCGGTATCTGGACGATGATCACCTTCGCCGCCGAGGAGTCGCGGGCCGATCATCTCGCCGAGGTCTTCGCGAAGGCGCTGCGGCCGGGCCCCTGGTACATCGATTTCCACAGCGAGGCCACGACCTATGTCGTGTTCGCGGGCAAGGCCTTCCGCTACGCCACCGGGGACGCCGAGGGCCGCGGTCTCGTCGTGAACCATGCCCGGGCGGTCGGCGTTCCCGAACAGCAACTCGACTGGCGCTGACCCGGGGGCCCGTCGCGGGGCGGCCGGCGACGGTCCCGGTTCCGGCCCGTCGGGCGGGTCGGAACCGGGGGTCGTTCACCAGCCGGAGCCGGAACCGCCCGAGCCGGTGTTGGCGAGGATGGTGCCGATGATCATCTGGGCGATGCCGGCGAGGGAGCCGAGAAATTCCATGGTGCCTCTTTCTTCGTCGCCGATTGGTCGGCGTACGGGTGAACCTAATCGAACCGGCATATGAAAAGACATTATTTCATTTAGTTCAGAAAGGTCGTTCCGGACGGTTCGCGCGGAATTCGGGAATTCGGTCGGTCCCGTGCGGAAGCGTCGATCTGTTCGCGCAGGATGTCGCCGTGGCCCGCGTGGCGGGCGAACTCCTCGATCATGGCGAGCAGGGTCCAGCGCAGGCTGATGACGCCCTCGCCGGGGATGTCGCGGGTGTCGTCGAGGGCGAAGCGGGCGGCGATCTCGCGGGAGCGGGCGCTCGCGCGCTCGAACTCGGCGACGACCCCCGCCAGGGATTCGTCGTCGGTGACGGCGAAGGTGCCCAGGTCGCGGCGGGCGTAGCCGTCGCACGCGGCCTCGTCGAGCCCCGCCCAGAACCGCTGGAACCAGATCCGCTCCGCGGCGGCGGCGTGCTTCAGCAGCGACAGGGGCGTGGTCAGCGACGGCACGAGGCGGCGGCGGGCGTCGGCCTCGGACAGGCCGCGCGCCGTCGCCACGAGCGCCGCGCGATTGCGATCTAGGGCGCTCTCCAGCAGGACCCTTTCGGGACCGTCGGTAATTCTGTTGGTGCTCACAGCTTTTCACTCCATTCGGTCGGGAGGGTGCCTCGGGGATTTCGCTCCTGCGTGCGGCGAACGGCCGCACCGTCGGAATCGCGGGAGGCGGGAGAATGCGCCGGCGCCGGAAACGGGCCGGGCGGGAACAGGCATCCCGATCGCACGCCGTGCGACCGCGGAGCCGATATCGCGGGACAGGCCGTCGAAGGCACTGCCGCGTCCTCAGCATAGCCGGACCGGGACACCGGCCGCGGCCGCAGCGGTGTACCCGCCGCCCTCGGATTCACCCGGAACGGGTGAGGAGTCCTCGGCCCCGACGCGGCATCATCGCCGACAGCGTCGTCACCGCACGGTCACCCACGGCCGGTCGCGGTGGTCGCCCCGGTGTGGGCCGGCGCCCCGACAGCGAGAGGAGCGCCGCATGGCATCGGTCCCGCCGGGGGTGAAATCGGGGTCGCTGGTGCTCACCGTGCTGGCGTCGGGCCAGTTCCTGATGACCCTGGACAGCTCGGTGATGAACGTGTCGATGGCGACCGTCGCCCAGGACCTGGGCACCACGATCACCGGCATCCAGACCGCGATCACCCTCTATACGCTGGTGATGGCGTCGCTGATGATCACCGGCAGCAAGATCGGCGCCATCCTCGGTCGCCGCCGCGCCTTCGGGATCGGCCTCGTCGTCTACGGCGCCGGATCGTTCACCACCGGCGCGGCCCCGAATCTCGCCGTCCTGCTGGTGGGCTGGTCGCTGCTGGAGGGCATCGGCGCGGCGCTGATCATGCCCGCGATCGTCGCGCTGGTCGCGGGCAACTTCGAGGTCGAGCGCCGCCCCCGTGCCTACGGGCTGATCGCCGCGGCGGGCGCGATGGCCGTCGCCGTCGGCCCGCTGCTCGGCGGCGCGGTCACCACCTTCGCGTCGTGGCGCTACGTGTTCTTCGGCGAAGTGGTCATCGTCGTGCTGATCCTGCTGGTGCTGCGCAAGCTGGAGGACGCACCCGCCGAGCACACGCGCCTCGATCCGATCGGTTCGGTGCTGTCGGTCGTCGGCCTCGGCACGCTGGTCTACGGCGCGCTGCGGTCGAGCGAATGGGGGTGGGTGCGGGCCAAGGACGGCGGACCCGCCGTCTTCGGGCTGTCCCCGGTGGTCTGGCTGCTGATGATCGGCCTGGTCACCCTGTACGGCTTCCTGCTGCGGCAGAACTACCTGGTCCGTCACGACCGGGAGCCGCTCATCGATCCCGGACTGTTCCGCAACCGGCAGCTGGTCGGCGGATCGAGCATGTTCTTCGCGCAGTTCGCCGTCCAGGCGGGCGTGTTCTTCGCGGTGCCGCTCTACCTGTCGGTCGTGCTGGAACTCAGCGCGCTCGAGACCGGCGTGCGGATCCTGCCGCTGTCGATCGCGCTGGTGCTCTCGGCCGCGGGCATCCCGAAGTTCCTCCCGCACGCCGGACCGCGCCGCGTCGTCCGGGTCGGCCTGGTGCTGATGATCATCGGGGTGCTGATGCTGGCCGCGGGCATGGAGCCCGGTTCCAACGCGGCGGTCGTCTCGGTGCCGATGCTGCTCATGGGGCTCGGGCTCGGCGCGCTGGCCTCGCAGCTGGGCGCGGTGACGGTGTCGGCGGTGCCCGATTCGCGCAGCTCGGAGGTCGGCGGGTTGCAGAACACCGCGACCACGCTCGGCGCCTCGGTGGGCACCGCGCTGATCGGCTCGATCCTGCTGGCCACCCTGTCCTCGAGCGTGATGGACGGGATCCAGAACAATCCGGCCGTGCCCGCCTCGGTGCAGCAGCAGGCCACGACCGACCTGGCCGACGGCGTGCCGTTCCTGTCCGACACCCAGCTGGAGACCGCCCTCGGCGACGCGGGCATCGACGGCGCCACCGCCGACACCATCGTCCAGGTGAACACCGACGCCCGCCTGGCCGCGCTGCAGGCGGCCTTCGCCGTCACCGCGCTGGTGGCGATCACCGCGCTGTTCGGGACCGGCCTGCTGCCCCGCAGGCCCCAGGAGAAGGCGGCGTCCGATCTTGTTTGAAGCACAACCCTCCGGTAAACTTCGGGCTACCTCCGACGGCGGCCATGACACGCCGTCGCCTCGCGATCAGGCCGACGCACAGGGCGTATCCGGGTGCCGCGCACGGGATCACGTCGACTCGCCACTGATATCGGCAGCACGGTGCTCATCCCCTCCCCGCCTCCTCAGGAGCTGATCATGACCGGAGACACGTCCGCGGTCGGCAGGCCGACCCCCGAACCGGAACCCCTGCAGAAACAGGGCATCGCCGAAGGCGTTTCGATCGCCGCCGCGTGCATGCTCATCATCCTGTCGGTGGTGTCCATCCTGCAGGGCATCTCGGCAGTTGCCCACGACGATCTCTACGTCGTCGGCGTCGAGTACGTCTACGAACTCGACACCACGGCCTGGGGCTGGATCCACATCGTCCTGGGCATCATCGCGCTGCTGTGCGGCATCGGCCTGGTGACCGGCGCGACCTGGGCCCGCTACGCCTCGGTGGTGATCGCGGGCCTCGTCATCATCGCCAACTTCCTCTCCCTGCCGTACTACCCGGCCTGGTCCATCGTCGTCATCGCGCTGAGCGTGGTGGTGATCTGGGGCGTCACGACCTGGCATCCCGACCGCTGATCCCGTTCCGGCGCGCTCATCGGGACCCCAGGGCCGCGGAGATCGCCGTGGCCGCGTGGGCGATCGTCTCGATGTAGCGCGCGCGGTCCGCGGGCCCGACGGCCGCCCGCAGGGGGCCGATCTGGACCTCGTAGGGTGCCCGGCCGCGATCGAGGACGGGTGCCGAGAGATAGCTGACAGGCAGCGGTTCGTCGGCGGCCAGTTCGGCCTCGCGGTAGGGCCGCGCGGTCAGGCGGGCCAGCTGGCGCAGCACGCGGGCACGCAACTCGGGCTGCACGACCTCGGCGCCGACCGCGCCGAGCAGGTCGGTGAGCACGTCGACCAGTCCCGCGTCGTCGGAGTCGGGGCGGAACACCGCGCACCCGTGCGCGGTGACGAACCGCAGCAGCGCGGGCGCGGCGCGGCGCGCGGGCCCGGACGCCGTGGCCAGCCACGCGTCGCGCTCGGGGTCGGCCCGCCAGGGCATCACCGCCGCGCCCGCCGGGTAGGCGAGCGGAATGGACTGCCCCACAGCGAGTCCGGGGACGACGCGCGCGCCGGGGGCGTACTCCTTGGCGACCACGGTGAGCCGCCCGTCGTCGATGCGGGCCAGCGTCACCCCGCACTGCGCGGCGGTGGCCAGGTTCCGCAGCGCGGCCCGGACCGCGGCGTTCGGCACGTCCCGGTCGGGTGCCGACAGCGCCGCGAGCGCGGGGCCGGGGCGGTAGCGGCGCGCGCCGTCGCGCCGCACCCACCCGGCCGCGGCGAGCTCGGTCAGCACGGCGGTGGTGGTGGCCCGCGCCAGCGACAGCGCCGCCGCCACCTCCGACGCGGTCAGCGCGCGCTCGGTGCCTGCCAGCAGTTCCATCACCTCGACGACCCGGCGGGTCGGCGGCGAGACGGATCCGGCCATGACAACCCCTTGTCCGCGGGTGCGCCCCGCCCTACACTGCTTCGACTATTCGCCACATATTAGTCGAATATTCGACGCAAGAGGGCTGATCATGATTCTCGACCGATTCCGCATCGACGACCGGGTCGCGGTCGTCACCGGCGCGGGGCGCGGCCTCGGCGCCGCCATCGCCACCGGCTTCGCCGAGGCGGGCGCCGACGTGGTGATCGCCGCGCGGACCGAATCCGACCTGCGCCGGGTCGCCGACGAGGTGAAGGCCGCCGGGCGCACCGCGCACGTCGTGGTCGCCGACCTCGCCGACCCCGGCGCCGTCGCCGCCCTCGCCGACGCGGCGGTGGAGCGGTTCGGCCGCCTCGACATCGTCGTCAACAACGTCGGCGGCGCGCTCCCGCGGCCCCTGCTCGACACCTCCGTCGACGACCTGGCCGAGGCCTTCGCCTTCAACGTCGGCACCGCGCACGCGCTGGTTCGCGCGGCGGTGCCCAAGATCCACGCGACGGCGGGCACCGGCTCGATCGTCAACATCACCTCGACGATGGGCAGGCTCCCGGGCCGCGCGTTCGCCGCCTACGGCACGGCCAAGGCGGCGCTGGCGCACTACACCCGCACGGCCGCACTGGATCTGAGCCCGCGCGTGCGCGTGAACGCGATCGCGCCCGGTTCCGTCCTGACCTCCGCGCTTGCGGTCGTCGCGGGCAACGACGAGATGCGCGGGCAGATGGAACGCGCGACGCCGCTGCGCCGCCTCGGCGACCCCGCCGACATCGCCGCCGCGGCCCTGTATTTGGCCTCGCCGGCCGGCTCCTTCCTCACCGGGAAGGTCCTCGAAGTCGACGGCGGGCTCATCGCGCCGAACCTCGACATCCCCCTGCCCGATCTGTGAGGTGACCCGATGACCCTGCGTGTAGTTCACTGGGGCACCGGCAACGTCGGCCGCCACGCGCTGGCCGGCCTGCTGGCCGATCCCCGTTTCGACCTGGTCGGCGTCCACGTGTCCGGACCCGGCAAGGCGGGCCGCGACGCCGCCGACCTCGCCGGTGTCGCACCGCCGTCCGGCGTCCGCGCCACCACCGACCCCGCGCACGTCCTCGACCTGCGTCCGGACTGCGTCGTCTACACCGCGATGACCGACAACCGGCTGCTCGAGGCGCTGGCGGACCTGCGGATGCTGCTCGGGGCGGGCATCGACGTGGTCGCGAGCGCGCCGGTGTTCCTCCAGTACCCGTGGGAGGTGCTGCCGGCCGACCTGCTCGGGCCCGTGGAAGCGGCGGCGGCCGAAGGGAACGCGTCGTTGTTCGTCAACGGCATCGATCCCGGCTTCGCCAACGACCTGCTGCCGCTGGCCCTGACGGGCACCTGCCGGTCCGTCGAGCAGGTGCGCTGCCTCGAGATCGTCGACTACTCGACCTACGACAACCGCGCGGTCATGTTCGACATCATGGGCTTCGGCGGGCCGATGACCCGCACCCCGCTGCTGCTGCAGCCCGGGGTGCTGTCGCTGGCCTGGGGCAGCGTGGTGCGCCAGCTCGCCGCCGGGCTCGGCATCGAACTCGACGCCGTCACCGAGGAATACGAGCGGCTGCCCGCGCCGGAGACCTTCGACATCGCCTCGGGCACCATCGCGGCGGGCACGGCGGCCGCGCTGCGCTTCGAGGTGCGCGGCATGGTCGGCGACCGGGCGGTCACCGTGCTCGAACACGTCACCCGGTTGCGCGCGGACCTGGCGCCGGACTGGCCGCAGCCCGCCCGCGCGGGCGGATCTTACCGGGTGGAGATCACCGGCGAACCGCACTACACCCTGGACCTGGCCATGTTCAGCGACCACGGCGACCACAACCACGCCAGCCTGGTCGGCACCGCCATGCGCCTGGTGAACGCGATCCCCGCGGTGGTCGCGGCGCCGGCGGGGATCCGCACCACGCTCGATCTGCCGCTGGTGACCCGGCCCGGTCCGGGCGCCGCCGGATAGCGGTTCCGGTCGGCCGGCCCTCTTCAGGGGGAGGGAGGTTGGGATACCTCGGGCCGGCCGACCGGGATCGCGGGGCGGGCGTCCCGCCAGACGCGCACCCGGGCGGCGAATCCGTCCCTCATCCTTCGATGCCGGACTCGCCACTGCCGTCGAACCTACTGAACCCGCGCCCCGTCCGTGGTTGTTCGGCAGGTGATGGGTGGATCCAGCAAACCTACGGTCGGGTTAGTTCCGGGTCGGCCGGCGGTCAGCGGTCCAGCTGCGGCGCGATCTCGGCGGCGACCAGCTCCAGGTGATCGAGGTCGGCCAGGTCCAGCACCTGCAGGTAGAGGCGCGTGACGCCGGTGGCCTCGCGGTAGCGGCCGATCCTGTCGACCACCTCGGCGGGGGTGCCCGTCAGCCCGTTGCGGCGCAGCTCGTCGACCTCGCGGCCGATCGCCGCGGCGCGGCGCGCCACCTCCGCCTCGTCGCGGCCGACGCACAACACCTGGGCGGCCGACCGGACGATCCCGCCCGGGTCGCGGCCGATCTCCCGCGCGGCCGCGGCGACCCGCTCGAACTGCGTGGCGGCGCCGGCCGCGTCGGTGAACGGCAGGTTGAACTCCTGGGCGAAGCGGGCGGCCAGGGCCGGGGTCCGCTTCTTGCCCGCGCCGCCGATGATCACCGGCGGACGCGGCCGCTGCGCGGGCTTGGGCAGGGCGGGGGAGCCGACCAGCTCGTAGTGCTTGCCCACGTAGTCGAAGGTCTCGCCCTCCGGGGTCTCCCAGAGGCCGGTGATGATCTCGAGCTGCTCGGTGTAGCGGTCGAAGCGTTCGCGCACCTCCGGCAGCGGGATGCCGTAGGCGGTGTGTTCGTCGTCGAACCAGCCCGCGCCGAAACCGAAGTCGACGCGGCCGCCCGACATCTGGTCGACCTGGGCGACCGAGATGGCCAGCACGGACGGGTGCCGGAAGGTCGCGGCGGTCACCAGCGTGCCCAGCCGGATGCGGGAGGTCTCCCTGGCCAGCCCGGCCAGGGTGATCCAGGCGTCGGTCGGTCCGGGCAGGCCGGAGACGCCGCCCATCTTCAGGTAGTGGTCGGACCGGAAGAACGCGTCGAAGCTGGCGTCCTCGGTCGTCCGCGCGACCCGGAGCAGGTCGTCGTAGGTCGCGCCTTGCTGGGGTTCGGTGAAGATCCGTAGGTCCACGGCCTCCAACGTACCGGGCGGCACGGATCGGACCGGCAGCCCCGCCGCGCGGCGGGGCGGACGTGCGGCGTCCGCGGCCGTCGAGGGCTCGGTGGGCAGCTGCTAGGTTGCATCGATGCGGAGCACGGAACCCTTGTCGCCCAGCCGATTCCACGTGTCGGTGCACGACGTGGCGGCGGTGTGGGAGCGCGAGACCGAGGCGATCTTCGCGGCGCTGGCGCCGCTCGTCGGGCCGCGATTCTCCGCCGCGGTGGTGCCCTGCTGGCACGGTCTGACGTTGCAGCGGCGGGATTCCCGGCTGATCGCGGGGCGGGCGGGGGAGGTACTGCTGCACGGGTGGCGCCATCGCAGGGAGCGCGGCCGCGGCCCCGTCTCGGTGCTCACCGGGGGCGCCGACGAGTTCGCCGGGCTCCGGGCCGAGGCCGCGGTGGAGCGCCTTCGCCGCGGCCGCGACCTGGTGAGCAGCGTCTTCGGCTGCGCCGTGGAGGGTTTCCTGCCGCCCGCGTTCCGGCGCGGGCCGGTCGACACCGCGTCGCTGATCGCGGCGGGCCTGCGCTACCGGGTCGGGTGGGCGTCGGCGCGCGACATCTCGGGCCGC
>NZ_BAGK01000125.1 GCF_000308795.1 Nocardia thailandica NBRC 100428
ACACGGTGTGTTCCCGACATTCTGTGCAGCCGGTCCCCGGCCGGGGAGGGTCCTGTGGCCCCGGAGTCGGGGACCTTCGTCGGCCCGGTCTCAGGGCAGCGGCGCCGACCAGGTCAGCGTGGTACCGCCGTCGGGACGCGCGTGCACGGCGAAGGTGCCGCCCACCGACGCGGCCCGCGCGGCGAGGTTGGCCAGGCCGCTGCGCCGGATCAGCTCCTCGGGCAGGCCGATGCCGTCGTCGGAGACCTCGACGGTGACGCAGTCGCGCACGACCAGCTCCACCGCGACGGTGGTGGCGTGGGCGTGGCGCACCGCGTTGCTGACCGCCTCGCGCAGGGTCGCCTCGACGTGATCGGTCAGCGGCGGTTCCAGGACCGTGACCGGGCCCGCCAGCCGCACGGTGGTGCGCAGGCCGGTGTCGGCGGTCATGCCGGTGATGATGTCGTGCAGGCGTTTGCGGTACTGCGAGGAGTCGGTGGCGGTGTTGCTCTGCAGGTCGAAGATGGAGAAACGGATGTCCTGGACGATGGCCTGGATGTCGTCGATGGTCTCGTCGAGGCGGGCGCGAACCTCGGGGGTGCGGGTGCGTTGCAGGGTGCCCTGCAGCGACAGACCGACGGCGAAGAGTCGCTGGATGACGTGGTCGTGCAGGCCGCGGGCGATGCGGTCACGGTCGGCGTAGACGTCGAGTTCGCGCATGCGGCGCTGGGTGTCGGCCAGTTGCAGCGCCACCGCCGCCTGGTCGGCGAAGGTGGTCATCATGGCCAGGTCCACGTCGCTGGGCGGGGAGACCCCGGCGGGCAACACGGTGGTGAGCACGCCGGTGACGACGCCGCCGGTGCGCAGCGGCAGGGTGAGGGTGGGGCCCAGATCCACCGTCGGGGCGAACAGCGGGCGGTGCGGCGGGGACTCGGCGGCGACGATGCGGCCGTCGCGGAAGGCGTCGCCCGAGCCGGGCGAGCCGAGCGGGATGCGCTGTCCCGGCAGGGCTTCGGTGCCGGTCCCGGCGGCGGCGACGATGACCAGCTCGGTGATCTCGGCGTGCGGCACGTCGGGGTCCTCGGGCAGGGCCAGGTAGGTGCAGGCCGAGCCGGTCAGCGTGCGCCCGCGCTCGGCGACCAGGCCGAGCACCTCGGCCGGGGTGCTGCCTGCCAGGAGTTCGGTGGCCACGTCGCGGATGGCCTCGAGCCAGAGCTGGCGCACCCGCGACTGCTCGTAGAGGCGCGCGTTCTCGATGGCGATGCCCGCGGCGGCGGCCAGGGCCTGCAGCACGACCTCGTCGTCGGCGGTGAACTCGTGCCCGTCGGCCTTCTCGGTGAGATACAGGTTGCCGAAGACCTCGCCGCGGACCTGCACCGGGACGCCGAGGAAGGTGTTCATCGGCGGGTGGTTGGCGGGGAAGCCGACCGAGGCCGGATGGTCGGAGAGTTTGCTCAGCCGCAGCGGTTTGGGGTCGACGATGAGCAGCCCGAGCACGCCGTGCCCGCGCGGCAGGTCGCCGATGACGACCCGGGTGCGGTCGTCGATGCCCTCGTAGACGAATTCGGCGAGCTGGGTGCTGGCCGGATCGGTCTCGCGCACGCCGAGCGCGCCGTAGCGGGCATCGACGAGCTCGATCGCGGTGTGCACGATCGTGCGTAGGGTGTTGTCCAGGTCGAGGCCCGCGGTGACGACCAGCATGGCCTCCATGAGCCGGTCCATCCGGTCGCGCACATCCACGATCTGCGCGATCCGGTCCTGCACCTCGGCGAGCAGCTCCCGCAGCCGCAGCTGCGACAGCGTCTCGATCACCGGCGGCCTGCCACCGGCCGCGGACTCGTCCTCCATTCCGGGCATTCTTCCACGCCCCACCGCCTCCGGGACCCGCACCGGGCGGTGCCGGTCCCACCCTGGCCAGGGTGGGGTGGCGCGCGGCCCGGCGACGCGGTGGCGTCGCCGGGTCCGCCGCCGCCACCCGCGGGTGTAGGCAAGGTCTCAGTGGATGAAAGTTATTGGTGGGCAGAATGATTGGTAGTATCTCGGGCGGACGGGGTGGTGGGGACCGCAGACCCCACCACCCCGTCCGCCTGTGTCAGGGCCGCCGGGTGGGCAGCCACCAGTTCCAGCGGCCGAGCAGCTTCATGAAGGCCGGGACCAGCAGCAGGCGGATGACGAAGGCGTCCAGGGCGACGGCGACCGCCAAGGTGAGGCCGATCTGCTTGATCTCGGTGACGCGGGCGGTGACGAACGAACCGAAGACCACGATCATGATGGCGGCCGCGGCGGTGATGTAGCGGGCGGTGTGGGCGGTGCCCGCGGCGACCGACTCGGTGTTGGCGTGATCGTCGCGCGTGGCCGAGGCGGTCCAGTACTCGCGGATGCGATGGATGAGGAAGACCTCGTAGTCCATGGACAGGCCGAACAGGATGACGAACACCGTCAGCGGCAGGAACGACTGCAGGAAGCCGCGGCTGGTGAACCCGAGCAGCTGCTCGCCCCACCCCCACTGGAAGATCGCGACGGTGATGCCGAGGGCGGCGCCGGTGGCCAGCACGTTCATCGCGATCGCCTTGACCGGCAGCGCCAGGCTGCGCAGCATCGCCACGAGCAGCAGCAGCGAGCAGGCGAGTACGGCCCCGATCACCCACGGCATCCGCGCGGTGATCGTGTCGGTGAGCTCGGCGAAGGAGGCGGTCGTGCCGCCCACGGCCACCGTGACGTCTCCGCCGTCGACGCGGTCGGCGACCGTGTGCGCCGAGCGCCGCAGGTCCGCGACCAGCGCGGCGCTGTCGGGGGAGTCCACCGGGACCGAGGGCACCACCGAGACCAGCACCGCGTCGCGGCCCGGGATCCGGTCGATCGCGGACACCCTTGCGTCACCGGTGAATTCGCCGACGAGGCGGTCGACGGCGGGGCCGGTGCGCGCGCCCGCGCCCGGCTCGGCGCCGACGACGACCTGGATGGGCGAGAGCAGCCCCGGCCCGAACTCGTCGGTGAGGACGGCGGCGGCGTGCCCGGAGGGCGTGCCGGGGATCTGGGAGACCCCGATGTCGTTGCCGTAGCGGATGCCGGTCACCGGCCAGGCGAGCGCGGCCAGCGCGGCGACGGTGAGGACGCCGAGCAGCACGGGCCTGCGCATGACCCAGCGGGCCCAGCGCGCCCATCGGCTGTGTGCCGGGTCGGCGCCCTCCGGCACGGTCAGCCACGCCGGGAGCCCGCCCCTGTCGATGCGGTGGCCGAGGGCGGCGAGCACGGCGGGCAGCAGGGTCGTCGCGACCAGCAGGGTGCCCAGCACCGCCGCGCTGACGCTGACCGCGACGCCGCGGAACACCCCGACCGGCACGAGGGCCAGCGAGCACATGGCGATCACGACGATGACGCCGGAGGCCAGCACGGTGCGCCCGGCGGTGCCTGCGGACTCGCCGACCGCCGCCGCGACGGCGTCCTCGGTGCTCGTGCCCGCGTGCCGCTCGCGGTGCAGGGCCTCGCGGAAGCGGCTGACCACGATCAGCGCGTAGTCGATGCCGACGCCGGTGCCGATCATGGTCGCCATCGACAGCATGAGCGGGTTGACCGAGGTCACCAGCGAGAGCCCGAACAGCACCGTGACGCACAGCAGGATCGCGGCGAGCGCGGTCCCCACCGGGACCAGGGCCGCGGCCAGGGCGCCGAGGGCGACCGCGAGCAGCGCGAAGGCTACCGGGATGCCGATGGCCTCGGCGCGGGTGGTGTCGGCCTTCTCCACCGCGATGATGTCGTTGATGACCGCCGAGTCGCCGGTCAGCGCCGCGCGTACCTGCGGGGTGGAGGCGGTGCCGAGGGCGGACTGCAGGGTCTTCGCGGTCTCGGAGCGGTGCGGCATGTCGCCGTCGAGGCCGATGAGGGCGTAGGCCGCGCGGTGGTCGGCCGAGATCTGCCGGTCGGGCCGGTCGTAGGGGCTCAGCAGCACCCGGACGCCCGCGGTGGCGCGGGCCCGGTCGAGCGCGTCGGTGACCACCGCGCGGTAGGCGGGGTCCTCGGCGGTCAGGGTCGCGGCGTCGAAGACGATGACGTTCTGTTCGGCGCCCAGGGCCGGGAACCGGTCGGCGACCAGCGCGGCGGCGACGCGGGACTCGCTGCCGTCGACGGTGAGATCCGGTGCGCGCAGGCGTTGTTCGAGTTGGGGCTGGGCGAGGGCGCCCGCGAGCAGGATCAGTCCCCACACGGTGAAGACCAGCCTGCGCCTGCGCGCCATGAGCAGGCCCCAGCGGCCGAGGAGGTTCGGCCGGGCGGGGGCGTCGGGCCCGGTGGTCGCGCGCGGGTCCCGCACGGGTGTCGCGGTCACGAGGCCACGGGCCGCTCGGCCCCGTCGAGCGCGCGGTCCAGGGCGGCGGCGAACTCCTCGACCGGGGGCAGGCGGTCGGCGGCGGTGAGGATGCCCAGGTAGAGGGCGCCGTCGTAGCCGGTGCAGGTGACGTTGAGCGAATTGCCGTGCATGAGCAGCGAGATCGGGTACATCGAGGTCAGGCGGGCGCCGTCCCAGTACAGCGGCTGCCGGGGGCCGGGCAGGTTGGAGATGCCCATCGGGTGGGAGGCGGCGGTGCGGGTGCGTCCGGCACGCAGGCCGAGGATCCACGGGATCGTGGTGGCCAGGCCGTAGCCGATGACCGCCTCGGGCGGCAGCGCGGCGAACTGGCGCTTGGCGCCGTCGATCGCGGTCTTGACCGCGGCCAGCCGCTCGGCGGGATCGGCGAGATCGGTGCCGAGGGCGGTGAACATCAGGCCCGCCCGGGTGCCCGCGCGCTGGTCGTCGCCCTCGCGCAGGTCGGTGGGCACCCCGGTGGTGAGGGTCGCGGCGGGTAGTTCGCCGTGCGCGCCGAGCCAGTCGCGCAGCGCCGTGGACACCAGGTACAGCAGCAGATCGTTGACCGTGCATCCCGACGCCTTGGCCACGGCCTTGAATTCGGCGAGATCGTAGCGGCGCAGGGCGAGTCCGCGGGCGCCGGTGATCGGGCCGTCGAGGATCGAGGGCGGCTGGCGGTAGGTGTGCTGGCCGGTGGCGGGCAGCCCGAGGACGCGGCGCACCGCGTCCCAGGCGGCCAGCAGCACACCGAGCAGGACCGCGAGGAAGCCGCGCACGGCCGCGACCGGCGAGCGGCGTCGCGGCGCGGCGGCGGGGCCGACGGTGAAGAACGGGGCGGTGTCGCGCCGTGCGCTGTCGGTGGTGAGCGACTCGGCGACGACCCGCACCAGCGACACCCCGTCGACCAGGCTGTGGTGGGCCTTGAGCAGCACCGCGAAGCGGTCCGGGGCGGCGCCGGTGACGAAGTGCAGTTCCCAGGGCGGGCGGCGCAGATCCAGCTGGGTGGTGTGGATCCGGGTGGCCAGGCGGGTGAGGTCGTCGCGGTCCGCGCCCTCGGGCAGGTGCCAGTGCCGGACGTGGTGGGCCGGATCGATCTCCTCGACCTCGCGGACCAGGGCGAGCGCGCCGGCGAGCCGCCCCGCCACCGGGACCAGGTTCCAGGGCCGTGCGGCCGGGACCGGGCCCGAATGCGCGGCGAGCCAGCGCAGGACGAACTGTTCGGCGTGCCCGTCGGGACAGGAGAATTCCATCAGGTAGGCCACGTGCATGGGCATGTCGGGCGATTCGAGCGACAACCAGGTCGCGTCGGTGGCCGACAGTCGTTCCAGGGACACGGGGAAGTCCTCTCGGTCGGGGGCGCTCAGGCGCGCGGTGTGAGGTCCAGGCGCATGCCGACGGGGATGACCGCGAAGTGGAACCGGTCGTCGGGCGGCGGCGCGCCGGCGGGCACGGTGATGTCGAAATCGGTGCAGGCCATCCCGATGACGCTCTTGATCTCGAGCATGGCCAGCCCCCGGCCGGGGCAGAAGCGCGGCCCGGAGCCGAACGGGATCGACACCTCCGGGTGGTGGGCCCGCTCGCCGGGGGTGAGCCAGCGGTCGGGATCGAACACCTCCGGGTCGCCGAAGGCGTCGGGCTGCCGGGCGGCGTGGCTGACGTTGACCACCAGCCAGGTGCCCGCGGGTACCGCGAGTTCGCCGAGATGGGTGTCGGCGATGGCCTCCATGAGCATGAGCGGCGTGGTCGGTTGCAGGCGCATGGATTCGGCGATGACCGCCTCGAGATACGGCTGGGCGCGCAGCGGCGAGGGCTCGGCCGCGACCTCCTCGCGGATGCGGCGCTGGATCTCGGGGCGGCCCGCCAGATGGTGCAGCAGCCAGGCGGTGGCGTTGCTGGTGGTGTCCTGCCCGGCGATGAGGATGGTCAGTGCCTCGGCGAAGAGTTCGTCGTCGCTGAACTTCTCGCCGTTGTCGTCGGCGAGCAGGAACGCCTCGATGAAGTTGGTCGGTTCGGCGGGCGCCTGGACGCGGGCGCGGGCGATGACGGCGTCGACCTCGGTGCGCAGCGCGGCCAGCGCGCGGTCGAGGGCGCGGTCGGCGGGCAGCCGCACGTAGCGCCAGTAGGGGAACGGGATGTTCAGGCGCCGGTTGAGCATCGGGAAGATGTGCTCGAGGTGGCGCTGGATGACGTCCCCGGACTGCTCGAGGGTGTTGATGTCGTAGTCGAAGGTCAGCTTGGCGGTGACGTCGACGGTGTAGCGGGCCAGGTCGGCGCGGATGTCGTCGGGGGAGGCGGCGGTCCAGCGGCGGCGCAGCCGCCCGGTGATCTCCTCGAGGGTGGGGGCGAAGCGGGTGAGCTGGGCGGCGTTGAACGCGGGCATGGCCAGCCGCCTGCGCCTGCGCCAGGCCGCGCCCTCGGAGGAGAACAGCCCGTCCGAGCCCATCTCGCTCATGATCGACTCGATCGTCGACTGCCTGCGGAAGTCGGACGGCCTGCGGCGCAGGATCTCCCGGCTCAGTTCGGGGTCGCCGACGACGACGGCCTGCCTGCCCGGCATGGACATGCGGTAGAGCGGGCCGAATTCCGCGCACCAGTCGTCGAGCTGACGGTGCAGTTTGGTCGGGGTGAGCTGGTGCAGATTGCCGAGCAGCGGCAGACCGGCCGGACCCGGCAGGCCGGCCACCGACGCGGGGAGGCGCAGAGAGGCGGACACCTCGCCGACAGTAACGCCGGATTCCGCGAATCCACCAGCCGGGCAAGGCGATTGGTCGCCGGAGACAAACTTTCCGGTCAGAAATTCGGCGCTCGAGCAGAACCCGACCTCCGTTATTCGTGATCTCACTCACGAATACCCAGTACGTCCGTGAACGGGGTTGCATCACTTCACAATCCGGCCCTAGCGTCGCGGTGGCCGACGAGAGGAGCGAAGTCTTGCTGGAATCGCGAATAAGAGCACTCGGTGCAGCGCTTCCGTCCGGAAGGTTCTCCACCGGCGAAGTACTGGCGAGAATGTCCAGTGGGGGTGAATTCGACGTCGAGCGGATCACCGGTATCGCCCAGCGCTACCTGGTCGACCGCGACACCGAGGACACCCTGACCCTGGGGGTCGACGCCGCCCTCGACGCCATGGCGGGTTCGGGGGTCGACCCCGCCGATCTGGACGTGATCATCTGCGGCGGCACCACCGTGCACGACGGCTACAGCATGGTCTTCGAGCCGTCCGCCGCCCAGGAGATCGCCCGCCGCATCGGCGCGGTGAACGCCACCGGCTACGACGTGGCCAACGCCTGCGGTGGCACCATGACCGGAATCTACTTGCTGGACAACATGATCCGGGCCGGGATCGTGCGCACCGGCATGGTGGTCACCCCCGAGGTGATCTCCCCGGTGACCGCGGGCGCGCTCGCCGAGGCCGTCGACGCCCGTGATCCGCAGTTCGCCGCGCTGACCCTGGCCGACGCCGCGGTCGCGGTGGTGCTCGACCCCGCGGTCGGCGACGGCGAGGCCGTGCACTACATCGACCTGATCACCTGCGCGGAGTACTCGCCGCTGTGCATCGCCAAGCCGAGCGACGCCACCGAGAACATGATCATGCTGACCGACAACCTGACCATGCAGGCCGCGCCGCGCCGCGAGACCTGGGCGCGGTTCCATCGCGACGTATTGCACAAGCGCGGCACCACTTTCGCCGCCGAGAATTTCGACTTCGTGGTTTTCCACCAACTCGGGGTGGGATTCACCGAGAAATTGGCCGAATCGGGCGCCAAGATCCACGGGACGGCGATGCCGCCGCGGCTGGCGACCGTCGAGAAATACGGCAACACGGGCGCCAGTACGCATTTCCTGGTGCTCTACGACTACATGCGCCGCGGGCTGGTTCCGGCGGGTTCGAAGGTGTGTTTCGTGCCGACGGCGTCGGGCATGGTGTTCGGCGTCCTGTCGGCCACGATCGGGGAGCTGGTGAAGAAGTAGATGTCTGCCACGGTTGTCATGAGTTCGGCCGCCTCCGTCGACCCCGGTCCGGGGTCGATCGAGCACGCGGCCCGCGCCGCCCGCGCCTGCCTGGAGCGGGCCGGGGTCGGCCCCGCCGACGTCGACGTGCTGATCAACGTGGGGGTCTACCGCGACGGCAACGTCGTCGAGCCGTCCAACGCCGCGCTGATCCAGCGGGAGATCGGCATGCACCTGGACTACGAATCCGGGTCCTCGCGGCCCGGGTTCTCCCTCGACCTGCGCAACGGCGCGCGCGGGGTGCTCGACGCCGTGCAGGCGGCGGGCGCCCTGATCGCCAACGGCACCGCCGAGCGGGTGCTCGTGGTCGGCAGCGACGCCCACCCCGGCGGCGACGACGACCGCTTCCCGTTCGCCACCGCGGGCGGCGCGCTGCTGCTGGGCCGCGGCGTCGACGGCGGGTCCGGGTTCGGCCGGGTGTACCTCGCCCCCGTCGGCAGCGCGCCCCAGGCCGCCCCGGGCGTGCGCGGGCACCTGGAACTGGCGGCGATGGGCCGCGAGGGCGCCCGCTCGATCACCATCGACGTCGCCCCGGACTTCGCCGAGCGCGCGATCGAGGCCGCCGAGCGCGCGGTGCGCACCTACCTGGCCGCCGAAGCGGACCTGGATCCGGCCGCGACGATCGTGCTCACCAACAATCCGGTCCCCGGCCTGGCCGAGGGCCTGGCCGCCGGCTTCGGGTTCCGCGGCCACCACCAGGCCGCCACCGGCGGGCGCCAGGCGGTCTCGGCCGGGCTGATCCTGGCCCTCGACGAGTACCGCGCCACCCCCGGCCAGGACCTGCTGCTGGTCGCCACCGGCGCGGGCCCGAACGCCGGGTGCGTGCGCTACCGGGTGCCGACCCGGTGACGCCGGCGACCGGCGCACCGGTGCTGGGCGGGGACGTCTCGGCGCTGCTCGACGAACAGATCCGCGTGGGCGGCGCGCGGCCCGCGGTGACCTACCCGGTGGACACCCGCGTGGACGGCAGCCCCGGCTTCCGCACCATGACCTACGCCGAGTTCGGCACCCGGGTGCGGTCCTACGCGGCGGGCTTCGAGCGCATCGGCATCACCGCCGGGGTGAAGACCATCGTCATGGTGCGGCCAGAGCCCGACCTGTTCGCGGTCCTGTTCGCGCTGTTCCGCGTCGGCGCGGTGCCGGTCGTGGTCGACCCGGGCATGGGGCTGCGGCGGATGCTGCACTGTTTCCGCAGCGTCGGCGCCGAGGCGTTCGTCGGCATCCCGGAGGCGCACCTGGTCCGGCTGGCCTACCGGCGCACCTTCGCCACGGTGCGGGTGCACGTCACCGCGGGCCGTTCGCTGTGGGGCGGGCACACCCTGGCCTCGCTGCGCGACGAACCGCCGCGCCCGCAGCCGGTCCGCGAGCCCGGCGACCTGTTCATGATCGCCTTCACCACCGGCAGCACCGGTCCGGCCAAGGGCGTGGAGTTCACCCGCGCCGGCTTCGCCGCCGCGCTGACGGCGGTGGCCGAGATGCACGGGCGCGCCGGGCAGTTCGTGTCGCTGACCTCGGTGCCGCTGTTCGGCATCTTCGACCTGCTCCAGGGCGCGCACGTGGTGCTCGGTCCGGTCGACCCGGTCAAGGTCGCCTCGGCCGACCCGGCCCTGCTGACCCAGGTGGCCCGCCGCTTCGGCGCCACCGACCTGACCGCCTCCCCGGCGCTGCTCACCCGCCTGGGCGCCTACCTGGCCGAGGAATCGTCGCGGCTGCCCGACCTCGTGCGGGTCATCTCGATGGGCGCGCCCGCGAATCTCACCGCGCTCGCCCAGATCCGGGCGGCACTGGGGCCCGACGCGCGCGTGTTCACCACCTACGGCGCCACCGAGGCGCTGCCGGTCTCCACCCTGGAATGGGCCGAACTGGACGCGACCCGGCCCGCGACCGCCGACGGCGCGGGCGTCTGCGTCGGAACCCCCTGGGCTCCCGGTGAACTCGACGACTCGGTGCGCCTGATCACCGTCGGTGACGAGCCCGTCGAGCGCTGGCACGACGGCCTGCGCGTGCCGCCGGGCACGGTCGGGGAGATCGTGGCCTGCGGCGGGCAGGTCAGCCGCGCCTACCACCGCAACCCCGAGGCCGACGCGAAGCACAAGATCCACGAGACGACCCCCGACGGGACGACGCGCGTGTGGCACCGCCTCGGTGACCTGGCGCGGTTCGACGAGCAGGGGCGCCTGTGGTTCTGCGGGCGGCTGTCCCAGCGCGTGCGCACCGCCGCGGGCGACCTCTACACCGTGCAGTGCGAGCAGATCCTCAACACCCATCCCGAGGTCGCGCGCACCGCGCTGGTCGGCATCGGGGAGCCGGGCCGCCAGATCCCGGTGGTCTGCTTCGAGACCCGCGACGGCGTCACCGACGTGGCGCGGCTCCAGCGGGAACTGTGGCAGCTGGCGCGGACCTCGCCGCTGACCGGCGCGCTGACGGTGTTCCTGCCGCACCCGGGCTTCCCGGTCGACATCCGCCACAACGCCAAGATCGGCCGCGAGGAACTGGCGCCCTGGGCCGCCGCCACGCTGGGCCACACCACCACGCGAGAGGGAACGAAACGATGAAGGTCCTGGTCACCGGTGCCACCGGATTCCTGGGCAGCCACATCGCCCAGGCCGCGCTCGCGGCGGGCGACGAGGTGTCGGTCCTGGTGCGTCCCGGCCGCGAATCGGCGGTGGCCGAGCTGACGGGCGCGCGGATCGTCACCGGCGATCTCACCGATCCCGCCTCACTGCGCACCGCCTGCCACGGCGCCGACGTGGTCTACCACAGCGCCGGCCTGGTCTCCGAAGTCGGTACACGACAACAGTTCTGGGCGGCCAACGTGGACGGGACCCGGGCCCTGCTCGCCGCGGCGCGCGAGGCGGGCACCGGGCGCTTCGTCTACGTCAGCACCCCGTCGGTGGCCACCTCCTACGAGGCCGACCGCTTCGGCATCGACGAGTCCGAGCCCTACGTCACCGCGCCCAAGAGCCTCTACGTCGCGAGCAAGACCGTCGCCGAGCAGCACGTGCTCGCCGCGAACGCCCCCGGCTTCACCACGTGCGCGCTGCGCCCGCGGATGATCTGGGGCCCCCGGTCCTCGGGCTGGATGACCGT
>NZ_BAGK01000124.1 GCF_000308795.1 Nocardia thailandica NBRC 100428
GCGGAGGGGAAGAAGAACATGGCCATGGCGCGGGTGGCGTCCTGGATCGGGCGCAGGCCCGCCGAGCGGCCGCCCTCCTGGTACTCGAGCATCCATCGGTCGAGCCCGAACTCGTTGGGCACACTGAAGAACGCGAGGGCGTAGCCGAGGTGGCGGAGGTACCGGTCGTGCGGGCCGAACACCATCGACCGCAGCGACGAGTGCAGGCCGTCGGCCCCGATGACCAGCTCGAAGCGCCGCCGCGCGCCGCCGTCGAAGACCACGTCGACGCCGTCCGCGTCCTGGGTGAGCCCGGCGATCCGGTCGCCGAAGCGGTATTCGACGTCGGCGCGGGTGGCGTCGTAGAGCACCGCGGACAGGTCGCCGCGCAGGATCTCGATCTCGGCGATGAAGCCGTCCCCGCCGTCGTCGTCGGCGCGGAAGGTCTCGAGCACCGCGCCGTCCGCGTCGACGGTGTGCGCGCCGATGGTCTGGGTGCGGGCCGCGCGGACCGCGGCGTCCAGGCCCATCCGCCGGATGACCTCCTTGGTGACCCCGCGCGCGTCGACCGCCTGACCGCCCGGTCGCAGCGCAGGCGCCCGCTCGACGACGGTCACCTCGGCGCCGTGCCGGTGCAGCCACAGCGCCAGGGCGGGACCGGCGATGCTCGCCCCGCTCACCAGTACCCGGGGTGCCCCCGAGCGGGAGACGGGCTCGCGGTGCCCGTCGGTGTGCCGCTGATCGCCGACGCTCATCGTCGCCTCCTGGTCGTTCTCGTCGCGCCGGATCCGTGCCCGCGCCTGCCCACCGCCGTTCGGTGGGTCCATCGATGCAGACGGGGTGCCCGCCCGGAATTCGTCGGTGGGCCGGGAATCGCCGGGCCCGGGTGCCGGCGCGACAGGGTGGGGCGCACCAGCCCTGGGGTGGGTTCCGCGGCGCGCGCGACTGCCGGATCGTTGGTGGCACAACGACATCGCCTCCCGACCCCGAGGAACCACGATCATGACGATCAGCCGAATCCGCCTCCGTCCCGTCGCCGTCGCCGTCGCGGTGAGCCTCGCGGCACTCGGTGGCCCCGCCCTGGCCGCGGGCACCGCGGCCGCGGACGTCACCCCCGCCGAGACCGCGTTCCTCGACGAGATCGGGCTGAACAACGCCACCCTGCCCGGCCGGTCGCCGGAGGAGATGGTCACCGCGGGCTACGCGAGCTGCAACCATCTGCGCGCGGGGGTGTCGGTGCTCGACGAGATCTCCGCGGTCGAGCGGTCCTACGGGTTCGGCCAGGGCACGCTGTTCGTCAGCGCGGCGACGACGAACCTGTGCCCCGGCTTCGCGTCCTGACCGGCTGACTGCCCGCGCGCGGCGAGTTACCTGCCGAACTGTACGTAACTGTACGATCGGGGAATGCCCAGGCCCGCCGCCGCGACGCGATCCCGTCGTACCCAGGAACAGCGGTCGAGCGAGACGCGTGCTCGGCTGCTGGACGCCACGATCGACTGCCTCGTGCAGTACGGGTACGCGGGGACGACGACGCCACGGGTGGCCGAGCACGCGGGTGTGACCCGGGGCGCGCAGGTCCACCACTTCGGCTCCAAACAGGACCTGGTCGTGGCCGCGATCAGCAGGCTGGCCGAGCGCCGGATCGCGGCGCTGCTGCCGGAGATGGAGCGCGCGGCGGCCGACGACGACGTCGTCGGCGCCGTCCTCGACCTGCTCTGGGACGTCCACCAGGGTCCGCTGTACGTCGCCCTGGTCGAGCTGTGGCTGGCGGGCCGGACCGATCCGCAGCTGGCCGCGGAGCTGCGCCGCGTCGAACCGGTGGTCAACAACGCGATGCTCGGCGCGGTGGCCCAGCTGGTGCCGAACGAGCTGGTGCGCAAGCCGGCCCGCGACTTCATCTACACCGCCATGGACGCGCTGCGCGGCATCCTGCTCTCGACCATGGTGGCCGACGATCCCGAGCGCGCCCACCGGCGCTGGCAGCGCGCGAGCGCGGACCTGCGCATCGTCGGCGAGCGACTGCTCTCGGGCCTCGCCGACCCGGACTGAGGTCGTGCGTCCGCGGTCCGGCGGTCGCGGTGCGGGTCCGCGCCGTGCCGGACCCGCACCGGGCGCCCGCCCGTCGCCCGCTCAGCGGACGGGTTCGCTGCGGTAGCGCGACGGCCTGCCGTCGACCCGCAGCATCCGCCACAGCCGCGCCGACACCGGGTTCATCAGGCCGCAGTCCACCGCCAGGCCGCGCACGTCGGAGAGCATGTCGCGGCGCATCCGCCGCGATTCCGGTGATCGCCAGAACGTCTCGCGCATCACCGCGCGCGGGATGCTCTGCGCGGCGGCGAAACGGGGGGACGGCTTGGCGATCAGGTCGCAGGCGATGGTGAACATCACCGGGAACAGGACCGACAGGACCGCACGGCGCGCTGCGGGCAGGGCGGGCACCGTGCGGCGCAGGTACTCGTGGGCGAAGGAGATGTGTCGCGCCTCCTCGGCCACGTGGATCTGCATGATCCGCAGCATCAACGGATGGGCGGGCCCGCCCGCCCGCAGGATCGTCTTCTGCATGTGGTCGATCGGCTCCTCGCCGCACAGGACCATGGCGAAGAAGAACTCGGGGACGACGCTCACCGTCAGCGGGATCACCGCCTGGAACGCCCGCACGACCGGGTGGACGCCGGGAACGTCGACGCCGGTGCGGTTCACGAACTCCTGGAACATCTGGGTGTGGTGGGCCTCCTCGGTGATCTCGTGGGTGAGATAGCGGAACTCCACGTCCCGGTCGGGCAGCAGGAACACGTATTCCAGCAACCCGCGCATGAGCAGGTTCTCGAACTGCAGGCCCACCTTGGCGGTGTTGGCCTGGCGGGCGAGGCCGATCCTGATCCGGTCCGCCTCCGGCAGGGCGCGGTACCACGCCGAGGCGCCGAGCGGCTCGCACTCCGGCAGCACCCAGCGCGGATCGTGCGGGTCGATCGCGTAGTCCGGATCGTCCCAGGGGATGTCGGTGAAGGCGTCGAAATGCCGCTCCACCGAGCCTTCCGACAGTGTGCGCAGCAGTTCTTCGTAACTCGGCGACGAGGTCATGGCCGTGTACTCCTGACTGGTCTCAGTATCCGAGCAGGCCCTTGGCCACGTGGGTGACCTGGATTTCGTTGGAGCCGGCGTAGATCATCAGCGACTTGGCGTCGCGGGCGAGCTGCTCGACGCGGTATTCGGCCATGTAGCCGTTGCCGCCGAAGAGCTGCACGGCCTCCATCGCCACGTCGGTGGCGGTCTCGGTCGCGTACAGCTTCATCGCCGACGCCTCGGCCAGGCCGGGGAGTCTGCCCGCTGCCGCGCCCTCGAGGACGTTGAAGACCATGTTCTGCACGTTGAGGCGGGCGATTTCCATCCTGGCCAGCTTGAGCTGGATCAGCTGGAACCGGCCGATCTCCTGGCCCCACAGTCTGCGGTTCTTCGCGTAGTCGACGCAGAGCCGGTGACATTCGTTGATGATGCCCATCGCCAGGACCGCGCAGCCGACCCGCTCGCTGACGAACGCGCTGCGGGCGCTGTCGCGCCCGTCCCCGCCGTGATGGTCCTCGGTCTCGCCGAGCAGCCGGTCCCGCGAGACGCGGACGTCGTCGAAGAACAGCTCGCCGGTGGGGGAGGAGTGCATGCCCATCTTGCGGAACGGCCTGCCCTGGGTGAGGCCCTCCATGCCCTTGTCGAGGACGAAGGTGAGCACCTTGCGGTCGCGCCGGTCGGTGCCGCTGCCGTCGTCGAGTTTGGCGTAGACGACGATCACGTCGGCGAAGGGGCCGTTGGTGATGAAGGTCTTCTGCCCGTTGAGGATGTAGTCCTCCCCGTCCCGGCGCACCGAGGTCTTCATGCCGCCGAAGGCGTCCGAGCCGGAGTCGGGCTCGGTGATCGCCCATGCGGCCACCTTCTTCAGCGTGACCAGATCGGGCAGCCACCGCTCCTTCTGCGCGAGCGTCCCGCGCGAGAGGATGGTCGCGGCGCCCAGCCCCAGGCTGACCCCGACCGCGGCGACCGTGCCCAGGGAGACGCCGGCGATCTCGCTGAGCAGCATCACGCCCATCGAGGCCTGCGCGGCCAGCGGATTCGCGCCGCCCTTCTTCCCGCCGGACTTCGCCGCCGGTTCCGTGCCGTCGGCGAGGGCCGCCTCTTTCGCGCGCCGGCGCTCGAGCATCTTCGTCACGGCTTCCTCGGCCATGGCGTCGATCCCGAACTGCGCGAACAGCTTGCGGGCGATGTCGTAGGGCGGCAGGTCGCCGTGCTCGAGCTCGTCGAGGTGGGGGCGGATCTCCTTGTCGATGAACTCCCGTGCCGCGTCGCGGATCATCAGGTCGGTCTCGGACCATTCGAACATCGTTGTCCTCCGGGGTCTCTCAGGGCAGGCGGGCCGCGATGTCGGCGATGCGCCACGGCCCTTCGGTCTCGATGGTCTTCACGTCGTGCCAGCCGGCCAGCTCCGAGATGGCCCCACCCTGCACGGCGAACACCTTCCCGGTCAGCGGGCAGCCGTCCGAGGCCAGGTAGGCCACCAGGGGCGCGATGTTGGCCGGGCTGAAGGCGTCGAACTCGCCGTCGGCGAGCGCGGCCGCCTCGGCGGCCATGACCGCGCCCATGCCGGGCGTGGCCAGGGTGAGCCGGGTCCGGGCGATCGGGGCGATGGCGTTGACCCGCACCCCGTAGCGGGCCAGCTCGTCGGCCGCGACCAGGGTGAGCGCGGCGATACCCGCCTTGGCCGCGCCGTAGTTGGCCTGCCCGGCGTTGGGCACGGTGGTGCCCGAGGCCGAGGCGGTGTTGACGACCGCCGCGCTGAGCGGTTCGCCGGCCTTGGCCCGCTCCTTCCAGTACGCGGCCGCGTGCCGGAGCAGGTTGAAATGGCCCTTGAGGTGGACCGCGAGGACCGCGTCCCACTCGGGTTCGGACAGGCCGGCGATGAATCCGTCGCGCAGGATGCCCGCGTTGTTCACGACCACGTCGAGCTTGCCGAACGCGGCGACCGCCTGCTCGACCAACGCGCGCGCGCCGTCCCACGACGCGACGTCGCCCGCGCTGGCGACCGCGCGCCCGCCTGCGGCGACGATCTCGTCGACGACCTGCTGCGCCGGGGTGGTGTCGGCGCCCTCGCCCGCGTTGCTGCCGCCCAGGTCGTTCACGACGACCGCGGCGCCCTCGCGGGCGAACAGCAGCGCGTGCTCGCGGCCGATCCCGCGACCGGCGCCGGTCACGACGGCGACCTTGCCGTCCAATGCACCCATCGGAGTGCTCCTCTCGGAAGATCCGGTCCCCGGGGAACCGGGCCGTGTGTGGGGGGTGGGGGGAATCAGCCCGCGATCTCGGCCAGGCCGTCGGACAGGACCACGGTCTCGCCGCGCACCGTCTCGAAGGCGTAGGTGGCGACACCGTTCTCCTCGCCGACCCGCCAGATCCGGGTCTCGAGGTCGTCGCCCGGGAAGACCATGCCCGCGAAGCGCACGGCCAGGCGGCGCAGGCGCCCGACGTCGGAACCGCCGACCTCGGTGAGCACCGCCCACGAGGCGAAGGCCATGGTGCACAGGCCGTGGGCGATGATCCCGGGCAGGCCCGCGTCGCGGGCGACCTGATCGTCGAGGTGCAGCGGCACCGGGTCCCCGGACGCGGGGGCGTAGCGGAAGGTCTGGTCGTCGTCGACGTGCTGGGCGACCACCGCGACCGGCTCGCCGGCCCGCACCGCGTCGTCGAGGCGGTGCGGCGGCGCCTGCTCGCCCACGGTGCGCCCGGCGTCGATGTTGCGGAAGTACGCGGTGAGATACTGCTCGTTCACGAGATCGCCGGTGCCGCCGCGGGTTTCGATGTGCACCGTGATCGTGCTTCCCTTGGGCCTTCCGGTGAAGCCGACCGCGCGGGCCCGGGCCGTCAGGGTCTCCCCGGGCACGATCGGACGGTGGAAGCGGAAGTCCTGTTCGCCGTGCAGGACCCGGCCGAAGACGTCCATCGGGGCGACGTCGATGACCGGCATCATCATCGAGTCGAACACCGGCACGATGGCGAACACCGGCGGCGCCACGTCGCCGTCGCGGTGCGCGGCGATGGGATCGTTGGTGGCCAGGGCGTAGTCGGCGATCCGTTCCCGGGTGACCGCGAAGGTCTCCGGCTCGCTCCAGACGCCGAGCCCGGCCGCGTCGAAGGCGACGGCGCGCGTGTCGGCGCTCACGCGACGGCCAGTGTGTCGAGCGCGGTCAGCGACTTCTCCAGCTGGACGAGGCCGTCCTTCTCGACCGCCTTGCCGAGGGCGCCCTTGATCAGCGCGCCCTCGAAGTCGCCCGCGATGCCGAGCTCGCTGCCCGCGCCCGCCGCGGCGACGGTGAAGGTGAAGCGGACCTTCACCCCGGCCATGCCGGTGCCGCCCAGGACCAGCGTGCGGGGCTCGTCCACCTCCTCCACGACCCATTCCAGCTTGTTGGCCATGCCGAGCATGAAGATCTTGGCGACCAGTTTCGCGCCGACGGTGAGGGTGGCGGGCGGCTCCTCCATCCAGCGCTCGTGGATGGAGAACCAGTCGCCCCAGCTGCTCGGGTCGGCGATGATGCTCCACAGCGCCTCGGGGGTCGCGGTCAGGGTCTTGGTGTATTCGATGTGGCCCATTGCCTTCTCTTCTCGTCGTCTCGGAGTGCCGGGGGGTGTGGGGGATCAGCGCTCGGCGCGCTGGTAGGCGGTGACGACCGCGGCGCCGCCGAGGCCGATGTTGTGCTGCAGGGCCGCGGTGACGTCGGGGACCTGGCGGGCGCCCGCGGTCCCGCGCAGCTGCCAGGTCAGTTCGCTGCACTGCGCCAGGCCGGTCGCGCCGAGGGGATGCCCCTTGGAGATCAGGCCGCCGGACGGGTTGACGACCCAGGTGCCGCCGTAGGTGGTCGCCCCGTCGTCGATCAGGTGCCCGGCCTCGCCGGGCCCGCACAGCCCGAGCGCCTCGTAGAGCAGCAGCTCGTTGGCCGAGAAACAGTCGTGCAGCTCGATGACCTGGAAGTCCGCCGCGCCGAGCCCGGCCTGCTCGTAGACCTGCCGCGCGGCACGGACGTTCATGTCGTAGCCGATGATGTTCTTGGCGGTGCCGTCGAAGGTGGAGCGGAAGTCGGTGGTCATCGCCTGCCCGACGATCTCGACCGCCTGCCCGGCCAGCCCGTGCCGCTCGACGAACCGCTCGCTCGCGAGGATCGCCGCGCCGGAACCGTCCGAGGTCGGCGAGCACTGCAGCTTGGTCAACGGGTCGTAGATCATGCGCGAGGCGAGGATCTCGTCGAGGGTGTACTCGTCCTGGAACTGCGCGTACGGATTGTTCACCGAATGCCGGTGGTTCTTGTGCCCGATCGCGGCGAAATGCTCGGCGGTGGTGCCGAATTGGCGCATGTGCTCGCGTCCCGCGGCGCCGAACATCCACGGCGCGGGCGGGAAGAGCACCTCGGAGATCTCGGCCAGGGCCTGCATGTGGTTGGCCATCGGCTGTTCGCGGTCGTCGAAGGTGGTGCCGAGCGAACCGGGCTGCATCTTCTCGAACCCCAGCGCCAGGGCGCAGTCCGCCAGCCCGCCCCGGATCGCCTGCGCCGCGAGGTAGAGCGCGGTGGAGCCGGTCGAACAGTTGTTGTTGACGTTGACCACCGGGATGCCGGTCAGGCCGAGCTCGTAGACCGCGCGCTGCCCCGAGGTGGACTCCCCGTACACGTAGCCCACGTAGGCCTGTTCCACCAGCTCGTAACCGATCCCGGCGTCGGCGAGCGCCGCGGTGCCCGCCTCACGGGCCATGTCGGGGTAGTCCCAGTCGCTGCCGTCGTCGTTCTTGCGGCGGCCGGGCTTCTCGAACTTCGTCATCCCGACACCGACGACGTAGACCTTGTTCGCCATCGAACTCCTCCGTGAGGTCCGCCCGCCACGTCGCGGGCATCTCCGATCCGGAACGGATCATGCGAACAAACATACAGGAATGTATGTGAATGTAAATGGGTCGATTCCTGCGGGATGGATGAGCCGGGTCGCGGGCGCGTCCAGGCCGTGTGCGCCGCGCCGCAGACCTTCGGCGCGGTGGTGACCACCCCCCGGCCCGGCCGTCGCGCCGGCATCGATCCGTTCCGGAAGCGGATCCGCGCGAGCATTCGCCGGAATGGGAATCCGGCTGTCGAGTGCTTACACCGGCCGGTCACTCACGGTTCGGTAAACGCGCCGGATCGCGATTGTCCGCGGGGTGACCGGTGGTTAATATCCGATCCAGTATCGCGACGCATACCCACCGTTTTCCGCCTTTTCGCTGCTGTCTTCGTAGAAAAGAGGTCGAGGCAGTGACCGGCGCCGATGCCGAGGGCATCGGGCAGGTCGATCGTGCGCCCGCGGAATTCCGCGCCGACGCGCACGGCACCGCTGAATATCCCCGATCGGCGGTCCGGTCGATGCGCCGGAGTGGTCGATCCCGTTCCGAGGTGATGGCGATGAGTGATACCGCAATTCCGTCCACCGAGCCGCCGGATACCGCCCGCTCGGGCAGCAGACCGCCGGCGTCGGCGTGGATATCCTGGATCGCGCTGGCCCTGATGACCACCAGTTCCGTGGCCAGTCTGCGGCCGTCGCCGACCATGGCGGTCTACGGCCTGGCGTGTGTGTTCCTCTACGTCGTCCCGGCCATCGTCTTCCTGCTGCCGACCTCGCTGGTATCGGCCGAGCTGGCCTCGGGATGGAGCGGCGGCGTCTACAACTGGGTGTCGCTCGGCCTGTCCAAGCCGCTGGGATTCCTGGCGGTCTGGTGCCAGTTCGCGATGACGATCTTCTACTACCCGAGCCTGCTCGGATACGTCGCCAGCACGCTCGCCTACGTGATCGATCCGGACCTGGCGAGCAACGGCGTGTGGACCGCCGCGGTCATCATGGTGTGTTACTGGGCCGGGGTGTACATCTCATCCCGCGGCACCCAGGGCGTGGCCGGGCTGGCCAGCGGCGGCCTCATCATCGGCACCCTGGTTCCGGGTGTGTTGCTGGTGGTCCTCGGGGTGGTCTTCCTCGGCCAGGGCAACGCCTCCGCCGCACCGATGGACACCGATCACCTGCTGCCCGCCTGGGCGGGTATCGCGAGCCTGGTGCTCATCGTGAACAACTTCCTGTCCTACTCCGGCATGGAGATGAACGCCGTGCACGTGTCCTCGCTGCGCAAGCCCGCCAAGGAGTTCCCCAAGGCGATGTTCCTCGCGATGGCGCTGGTGCTGCTGATCTTCATCCTGCCCGCGCTGGCGATCAGCTGGGTGGTCCCGGCCGAGCAGCTGTCGCTGACCGCCGGGGTGATGCAGGCCTTCGACGCCGTCTTCGCCCAATTCGGCTGGCAGTGGCTGACTCCGGTGATCGGCATCATGCTGGTGATCGCCTCGCTCGGCGGCATGCTGACCTGGCTGGCGGGGCCGTCCAAGGGCCTGCTGTTGATCTCGCGGCAGGAAGGCTATCTTCCGCCGTTCCTGCAGCGGGTCAACAAGCGCGGCGTGCAGCAGAACATCCTGGTCACCCAGGGGATCGTCACGACGGTGATCGCGTTGCTCTACGCGTTCATCCCGAACGTGTCGAGCACCTACTGGATCTTCTCGGTGATCACCACCCAGGTGTATCTGATCATGTACCTGTTGATGTTCGTCGCCGCGATCCAGCTGCGGCGCAAGTTCCCCGACCATCCCCGCGGCTACCGGGCCCCGATGCTGGTCGGGCTGTGCGGGGTCGGTTTCGCCGCCTCGCTGGCCGCCCTGCTCATCGGGTTCGTTCCGCCCTCGCAGTTCGGTGGTGGCAACGCCGGGATGTACTTCGTGATCGTCGCCGCCGGCGCGCTGGGTCTCGGCCTGCTGGTCCCGTTCCTGTTCTACCGGCTGCGGAAACCGTCCTGGCGGCAACCGGATCCGTCGGCACCCGTCGAGGGGAGCGCGTCATGAGCACCGACACCGAGACCGCGGGCAACGCCCGCGAACGCGCCGTGATGTACAGCGTCGTCGCGATCACCTTCGCGATCCTGCTGGTCGTCGGGTTGTTCGCCTTCTCCTCGGCGTCGTCGAACGCGCAGGCCGAGGCGAAGGCGGATCAGCTGATCACGGCGCTGGAGCGGGCCGGGGTGGCGCACCCGCCGTCCCGGGACCAGGTCGTGCGGGTGCTCGGCGAGGACGGCGGTGCGGTCTGCGCCGATCCGAACTCCGCGCTGACCCGCGCGGCTTTGCTCGCCCAGCTGGCCAACGGTGCCGGCGGACCGGGCACGCGCCCGGTCATCGTCGACGAACGCGTTCTGCGCGGCGAGTTGCTGGTGCTGTCGATCTACTGCCCCGAGCACCTCGACGACTTCCAGCAGTTCGCCCACGACCTGCGCACCGGCGACGTGGTCGGCTGAACCGCGCCCGGGTCAGGCCGCGTCCCGCCCGACGAGGGCGAGGAAGCGCCGTTGTGCCCCGGCGGTTTCCGGGACATCCACCGGCGGGGCGAACTTCCCGGTGGCGCCCATCGCGGGCCCGGCGCGTTCGACGAGCGGCAGCAGCACCGCGACGACCTCGGGGTCGAGGCTGTCGTCGGCGCCGAGTGCGCGGGCGAGGTCCCAGGTGTGGGCCGTCAGGTCCGTGGTGAGGATCGCGACGACGTCGGAGACCGGCGCCCGGCCGCCGAAGGGCGAGGGCGCGAGCCGGTCCGCCGTGCCCGGTGCCGAGAGTCCCGAACGGATCGCCGCGCACGCGGTCGTCCACCGCCGGGTCGCGTCCCCGGTCGGATCCGGCGCGCCGCCGCCGAGCAGGGCTGCCGCGCGTTCGTGATTGCCCAGCACGTGCTCGACCAGGTCGCGGACCCGCCACTCCGGGCAGGGCGTGGGCAGGGTCCAGTGGTCGTCGCCGACGGCGGCGAGGCGGGTCGCGAAGCCTTCGGCCGCGCGGCGGTGCAATTCGGTGATGTCCATGGCGATTCCCTCCGGCCGAGCGCGGTCGGCCCAGTCACTTGTGATTTGCAAGTGACATGCTGGCAGGGATACTTGCGGTGCACAAGTTACCGACGGGGAAAGGGCAGGCCGTGAGAGAGACCGCCGCACAAGGTCATCCGGACGGGAAGCTGCGCTCGTCCTGCCCGCTCGCCGCGACGCTCGACCTGGTCGGCGACCGGTGGACGCTGCTGATCATCCGGGACATGAGCGCGGGCAAGACCCGCTACAACCAGTTCCTCGCATCCCCCGAACGGATCACCACCAACATCCTCGCCGACCGGCTCCGCCGCCTCGAGGCCGCCGGGCTCGTCCGCTCCGCCCTCTACAGCGAACACCCGCCGCGCCGGGAGTACACCCTGACCGACGCGGGCGCGAGGCTCCTCCCCGCCCTCGGCGCGCTGGCGCGCTGGGGCGCGGACCACATCGCCGGAACCGCCGACCCCGCGACGGCTCTCGCGACCCTGCGGTCGACGCTCTGATCCGCGGGAGCTCGAGTGGGCGCGTCGAATCGGCGTTCGGGCCACGAGCAGTGCGGATCGCGGGAGTCGGCATCGATCAGGGCAATCCGGTGCGGCGGGGACAACCGTCGCCTACGTGTCAGCTTCTGCTGTCGGCGCTCCGAGGTCGGCGGCGAAAGTCACGTCCTCTACGGACCTTGTCCCGATCGGCAGGTGCCCTTTGCACCTGCGCGCACCGCGCAGCGTCGCCCGAGAATGGACGGGCAACGACATACATCGGACGCGCGGGCACAGTCGGGAAAGCCGACAACGAGTGGCCCGCCGCCACAGACCGCTCGGAGGAAGACATGACGATCGATGACGTGACGAAAGCGGTGAAGGACACGATGACCGTCTCACGTGTCTACAGCGACCCGATCGAGCGGGACGGCACGACCCTGATCGAGGTCGCCGCCGTCTCCGGCGGTGCGGGTGGCGGAGACGGCGGTGACGAGCACGGCAACGGTTCGGGCGCGGGATTCGGTGTCGGTGCCAAGCCGGTCGGGGTCTACGTGGTCACGAACGGCAAGGTCGCCTGGCGGCCCGCGATCGATGTCAACCGGCTCATGCTGGTTGTCGGCACTGTCGCGGTCGGAGCGCTGATAGTCGGTGCCCGAATGGCAGCCCGCCGCTGAAGCCGGACCGCCTCCTCGCCTCCGGTGCCCGAAATCCCACGACGGCGGGATCGGGCGTCGACGGGAGAGGACGCTGTCGGGCGCTTCTCTCCTCCATCGATGACACGGCCGATTCGTCGTTGCTGGACGGCGGGTTCGCGCTGTCGGCGGTGCTGCTGGAATGCACCGCCCCCGATCTGTCGACCTGCAAGGTCGCCCACGTCACGGAACTGGAATCCACGCTCGTGCGGGTCGCTGATCTCGTCGGGCAGCGCTACCCGAAGGCGCTGGTACGGATCGGGCGCGCCCCGTATGCGATCTGACACCGACGGACCGACGGTTCATGTCGGTTCCTGTTCTCGACTTCGACGTGCCCACAGCGGGGCACATCGAAGAGGGAAGCGCGATTGATCTCCGGACTTCCCTTGGAGGGTTGGCGATCGACGCCGACTTCTGCTCCAGCTCGGGGAAGGCCGTGGCGGACTATCTCGGCCCGCTGACTCGTCCTTGGACGACCTGCAGCACTTGGAGGAAGCTTCCGACGAAGTCGTTCAGGTCTCGGATATCCCAGAGTTTGCTGTTCGCGGGGTCGGTGAGCAGACCGATGTCGAGATTCGTCAACGTGGCGTAGGCGGCGAAGCCCTTACCTTTCAGCGTCGCGTTCACGCCGGGTCCGAGCGCGTGGAGCTGATCCATCATGTACCCGAGGCCGGGGCCGGCCGCGGCCAGGGCGTTCGTCAGGTTATCGAGGTCGGCGAGCAGTTCCGACAGTCGGTGGCCTGTAGTAGCGGAGTAGCCACCGAGAGCTGCTGTGGCAGTAGATAACTCGGTGAGCTGGTCACCGATGGCGCGGTTGTTCTCGGCGATCGCGCCGACAGCTTGGGGGAGGGTGTCGGCCATCTGCCCGAGCTGACCCTTGTCGGACTCGATGGTGTCGGCGAAGCCGTTGAACTCCGTGAGTACCGAGTCGATCTTGGTGCTGTTGGCGTTCAGCTCCCCGACGACAGCGGTCATTTCGGTGATCAGGTGAGCCAATTCTCCGCCGTGACCGTTGATGATCGCCCCGAGTTCGGTGCCCAAACGGCTCAGGCCGGCGACACTGCCGCCGTTGAACAGCATCGAGACCGAGACCAGCAGCTCCTCCACGGTCGCTCCCGCGGAGGTCGACTCGAGTGTCAGGGTTTCGCCGTCGGTCAGCGTACCCGCTCCCGCATTATCCTTCGGTGGGGTCAGTGCGATGAAGACGTCGCCGAGGGGAGTGGCCTGGCGTAGTTCGGCAGTGCTGCCCCTGGGCAGCGTGACCTCTGCGTTGATCTCCATGTCGACGACGGCCCGAAAGTTCTCGGCCCTGATCGACGAGACGACGCCGACATCGGAACCACCGACTTTCACCTTGGCTCGGCCGGGCAGGTTCAGCGCGTTGTCGAACACCGCGTGCACGGTGTAGGTCTGGGCACCGGCACCCGGCTCGGGCAGCGGCAAACTCTCCACGGTGAGGCCGCACCCGGTGGAGACGGTCACCGCGGCCACCGCAGCTGTGGCCAGCAGCGTGCGGTAGCCGATCGGACCGAGTGCGCGGCGGTACGCCCGCGGGGTCAGTGACAGGGCCACGAGTGTTCTCCTCCATGCTGAAGCCGCGCGAACGGCGGTGTGCTCGGCGCGGTCGAGAAGTCAGCGCCGGGACGCGCGGTCGGTGATCCGTGTCAGCTGATCGGTCGTGATGCCCCACCCGGCCAAGAGATCCCGGACATGCGCGGCCTCGGCCGTGTTCGGTGCGGGATGCGCTGTGGGGGTGCGCCCGAAGCGGGGTGCGGGCGCGGGCTGACGCAAGCCGTCGACGTCGATGAACGCGTCGCGAGCCTGATTGTGGGGATGGTTGTGCGCCTCCCACGGGCTGAGCACCGGGGTGACGCAGGCGTCGGAGTCGGCGAACAGCCGCGCCCACTCGTCGCGGGTCCGCTGCTTGAAGCATCCGGCGATCCGTTGCCGCAGTTCGGTCCAGCCGGTACGGTCCAACTGGAACGGCAGGTCCGGGTCGTCGATTTCGAGCACGGCGAGCAGTTGCAGGAAGAAGGGATACTCCACGCAACCGACCGCGACATGTTCGCCGTCGGCACATTCGTAGGTGTCGTAGAACGGGGCGGCGCCGTCGAGCACGTTCTCGCCGCGCGGTTCGTTCCACAGACCATTGGCGTGCATACCGTGCATGAACGCCGTCAGCAGCGCAGAGCCGTCGACCATCGCGGCGTCGACGACCTGACCCAGGCCGGAGCGCTCCCGCTCGTAGAGGGCGCCGAGCACGCCGAGCGCGAGCAGCATGCCGCCGCCGGCGAAGTCGCCGAGGATGTTGGCGGGCGGCACCGGGCGTTCCCCGGACCGGCCGACCAGCGACAGCGCACCGGACAGGGCAATGTAGTTGATGTCGTGCCCGGCGCGAGGGGCGAGCGGGCCCGATTGTCCCCAACCGGTCATCCGGCCGTAGATCAGCCGCGGGTTGCGCGCCAGCAGATCGTCCGGGCCGATACCGAGGCGCTCGGCCACCCCAGGACGCATTCCCTCCACGAACACATCAGCGGCCTCGACCAGGGCGCAGAGTGTCGCGTGGTCGGCGGGGTCTTTGACGTCGAGCCGGATCGTGTGCTTGCCGCGGTCGAGGGGGCCGTCGGGCGGTGTGAGCCCGTCGCCGTTGCCGCCCTCGCGCTCGACCCGCACGACCTCGGCGCCGAGATCGGCCAGCATCATGCAGCCGAACGGCGCCGGCGCGAGCCCGGCGAGTTCGACCACCTTCACACCGTGCAGCGGGCCCATCACAGGCTCCGTCCGATGATCATCTTCATGATCTCGTTGGTGCCGCCGTAGATCTTCTGGATCCGCGAATCGGTCCACAGCCGCGAGATCGGGTACTCGGCCATGTAGCCGTAGCCACCGAACAGCTGCAGGCAGTCGTCGGTGACTCTGCACTGCTGGTCGGTGAGCCACCACTTGGCCTTCGCGGCGGTGGGGATGTCGAGCTCGCCCCTGGTGTGTTTGGTCACGCAGTCGTCGAGGAAGGTCCACGCGATGGACTTGACGGTGTCGACCTCGGCGAGGGTGAACTGGGTGTTCTGGAACCCGAAGATCGGCTTACCGAAGGCTTCGCGTTCTCTGGCATAGGCCACGGTGAGCTCGACCGCCTTCTCGATCGCGGCTGCCGCGGCCACCGCGAGGATCAGTCGTTCCTGCGGAAGCTGGCTCATGAGCTGGATGAAACCCAGCCCCTCGGCGACACCGAGCAGGTTCGACTGCGGTACCCGCACGTCGTCGAAGAACAGCTCACAGGTGTCTTGACCGTGCTGGCCGACCTTTTCCAGGTTGCGTCCGCGGCGGAAGCCCCCACGGTCGGTCTCGACCGCGATGATCGACACGGTGTCGGCGCCCCTGCCTTCGGACGTCTTCACCGCCACCAGGACAAGGTCGGCGAGGAAACCGTTGGAGATGAAGGTTTTGGCTCCACTGATGACGTAGTCGTCGCCATCCCGGCGCGCGGTGGTCTTGATATTCTGCAGATCCGATCCTGTGCCCGGCTCGGTCATCGCGATCGCGGCGACGATGTCGCCGCTGCACATCGCGGGCAGCCACCGCTGTTTCTGCTCGTCGGTGCCGTAGGCGTTGATGTAGTGCGCGATGATCCCGCTGTGCAGCGCGATGCCCAGGCTCGGTGCCAGTGTGCGAACCTGCTCGATCGCCACCACGGCTTCGTGGCGGAAGTCGCCGCCACCGCCGCCGTATTCCTCCGGCAGGCTCAGGCCGAGCAGGCCGAGCTCGCCCGCGGCCTTCCAGACCTCCCGGTCGACGTGGTGCTGTCTGCGCCAGCGATCTTCGTTGGGTGCGCATTCCTTCTCGAAGAATCGCCGCGCCAGTTCGGCGAGCGCGTCCAGATCCTCATTCATCCACGGTGATCGGTGGGCCACGGGAACTCCTTCGTTCATCTCCGGTTCTGAACGAAGCTTTCTCGTGGAGGGCGCCGTGGGCGATGATCGTGGCGAGCGGATACTTGACCGCAACGCTCGAGTACGCCGCTGACGTCACTGTCGGCGTTGGTACGCGCTCGGCGGATCGCCGGTCCAGCGGCTGAAGGCCCGGGAGAACGCGCTCGGCTCGGAGAAGCCGAGTCGCCGGGACAGTGCCGCGATCGTCTCCTCGCCGCGGACGAGGCTCGTCACCGCGGCATCGCGCATGATGCGCTCCTTGATCTCACGCGATGAGGTGCCTTCCTCGCGGAGCTTGCGCCGCAGGGTCTGTGGGCTCATCGCGAGCTCGGCGGCCAAGTCGTCGACGCTGGGCCACGCACCGGTGAGGCCGCGTTCCAGCAGTCGACGGACCCGCCCCGTCACCGTGGTGATTGTCCCGGTGCGGGTGAGTACAGCGGCAGGCAGATCACTGAGAAAGGTGACCAGCTCGTCCTCGTCGCGGACCAAGGGCGCGTCCAGGAGATCCGTTGCGAAGACCAGCGCGGGCCGTGGCGCCGAGAACCGCATCGGCGTGCCGAAGACCAGGTCGTAGTCGCCGTTGTCGGGCCCCGCCGGATACGGCACCTCGACGCGGCGCAGGGGCATTCGCTGACCGAGAATCCAGGCGAGGTAGCGGTGCGACGAGACCAGCAGGACATCGACGAGGACGTCGATGGGCGCGGCGACGGCACTGATATCGAACTCGAGCCGCGCCTCGGCGCCGGCCTCCACGAGCTCGATCGGTGGAAGACCGGGGAGGGACCGGCGGAAGGTCTTGGCGCGCTGGATCGCCGCCCGCAGCGTGGGCGCGCTGATCAGCCCGAAACACAGCAGCCGGAAAGTGCCCAGCGGCATCGGTCGCAGGCCGAAACCGAGTAGTTCGTCGTCGGTGGTACGCCACAACCGGCGGAACAGGATGGTGATCTGCTCGAGGGTGACCCGGGCTCGGCCCTGGGCGAGCAGATCGACGGATATTCCCGCCTCGCCCATCATCGACGCCACGTCCCAGCCACGGCGCGCGGCGACGTCCAGCAGCGCCTGGACGCGGGTGATCGGCAGGGTGTAGCCGGGGGGTTCGGAATGCACGGACCAGACCGTACACATTCCGCCGGAACCGCCCCGCGCACCGATGAGCGTTTCGGTCAACGAACCGAGAGGAACGATCATCGCCCCGGGCACCACCGGCTCCTTACCGTCGACACAGGCAATGCCCGACGACGCGCACAGGAGTTACACCGTGGCCGAAAACGAGGGTTTCAACCTCGACCGCCTTGATGTCTGGGGCGAAGAGCAGAAGTTCCAGGTCGACCGAGACCGCACCATCGCCTACGCCGAGGCGACCAACGACCCGATCGCCCAGCACCTGGACGGCACCTACGCGTCCCCGGTCTTCGCGGTCGTTCCCGCCATGGCGACAATGGCCGATGCCACCATGTCGGTGGTGCCGGACGAGCTCATGCTGCGAATCCTGCACGGTGAGCACGACTTCCGGCTGCATCGGCCGATCGTGCCCGGCGAGACGCTGACCGTGCGCGCCAAGCCGGTCGGCATCGAGGGCAAGTCCTCCGGTGTCGTCGTCACCACGCTGCTCGAAACCCGCGACGCGCAGGGAGAACTGGTCAACGAGCAGTACTTCATCGGCTTCTTCCGTGGCGGGCATTTCGACGGGTCGGTCGGGATCACCAGTCCGGAACACGGTTTCGACGACGCTCTGCGCGACCGTACCCCGGAACACGTGGTGGCTCAGACCTTCGACGCCGATCAGACCTTCCGCTACGCCGAGCCGGCGGGCGATCCGATGCCCATCCACCTCGATGACGAGTTCGCCCGGGCAATGGGATTGCCCGGCATCATCATTCACGGGCTGTGCACCATCGCCTTCACCTCGCACGCGCTGATCACCCGGATCGCCGATGGCGACCCGACCAGGCTGAAGCGCCTCGCGGTGCGGTTGACCAAGCCCGCGCGACCCAGCGAGACCATCACCACCGCCGTGTGGCGCGCGGGTGATGTCGACGGGCGCCAGGTCTACGCCTACGAAACCGCCGGTGACGAGAGCCCCGGCAAGTTCGTGATCACCGACGGCCTGGCCGAGTTCGCCTGATCTCGATTCGCACCGATCCAAGGAGTATTTGATGTCCCACCGTGTGTTCGTCGTCGGCGTCGGCATGACGAAATTCGAGAAGCCGGGCCGCCGGGAAGGCTGGGACTACCCGGCCATGGCACTCGAGTCCGGCACAGCCGCGTTCGCCGACGCCGGCATCGAGTACAGCGAGGTGCAGGAGGCCGCCGTGGGCTTCTGCTACGGCGATTCCACCAGCGGCCAGCGGGCACTCTACGAACTCGGCATGACCGGTATCCCGGTCGTCAATGTCAACAACAACTGCTCGACCGGCACCACCGCTCTCTACCTGGCGGCCCGCGCCATTCGTGGCGGGATGGCCGAATGCGCGCTGGCGCTGGGTTTCGAGAAGATGCAGTCGGGTTCCCTGGAAGCCGCCTACACCGACCGCGAGCAGCCCTTGCTGCGGCACATCGACGCGCTGGCCGGTCTGCGTGATTTCGCGATGCCGGTGGCGCCCTGGATGTTCGCCACCGCCGGGGTCGAGCACATGGAGCGCTACGGGTCCACCCCCGAGCACCACGCCAAGATCGCCGAGAAGAACCATCGGCATTCGGTGAACAACCCGTACGCGCAGTTCCAGGATGCTCACACTCTCGCCGACATCCAGAACGCGAAGATGGTGTACGAGCCGCTGGGCCTGACCCGGCTGATGTGTTCGCCCACCTCCGATGGCTCCGCCGCGGCGGTGCTGGCCGGCGAGCGATTCGTCGACGAGCACGACCTCGGCGATCGGGCGGTCGAAATCGTCGGCCAGTCGATGGTCACCGATTTCGAGACCACGTTCACCGCCGAGACCGCTCGGGCCATCGTCGGCTACGACATGAGTAAGGTCGCCGCGCGAAATGTCTACGAGCAGGCCGGAATCGGCCCCGACGACATCGACGTGATCGAACTCCACGACTGCTTCGCCCCCAACGAGCTGCTCACCTATGAAGCGCTGGGGCTGGCGGCCGAGGGAGAGGGCCACAAGCTGATCGACAACGGCGACACCACCTACGGCGGCCGCTGGGTGGTCAACCCTTCCGGCGGCCTCATCTCCAAGGGCCACCCGCTCGGCGCGACCGGTTTGGCGCAGTGCGCCGAGCTGACCTGGCAGCTGCGCGGTGCGGCCGAGGCCCGCCAGGTGCCCGAGGCGAAGGTCGCCCTGGCTCACAACATCGGACTGGGTGGCGCGGCCTTCGTGACCGCCTACCGTCCGGCCGACCGCTGAACCACAACATTCCGTCACAACCCTCACAACAGGAGAAATCCATGGCCAAGGTAGCCATCAGCAAGGACATCGCCGCACCGCAGGAGAAGGTGTGGGAGGTGCTCGCCAATCCCGCACGCTTCGAGGAATGGCTGACCCTGCACACCAAGTGGAAGTCCGAGCCGCCGACCGAGCTCGCCGTCGGCTCGACGATGTCGGAGGTGCTGACCATCATGGGGATGGCCAACACCATCGACTTCACCGTCGGCACCTACGAGGCGCCGAACACCATGAGCATGTCGGGTGTCGGCATGGCGGGTGCCAAGATCACCTTCACCCTGTCGGTCGAGGCAGCGGGCGACGGCTCGACGGTCACCATCACGTCGGAGTTCATCAGCCAGATGATGGTCGGTGCCGTCGGCGGTGCGATCGAGCGCGCCTCCGCCAAGGAGATCGAAGCGTCGCTCGAGAAGTTCCGGTCGCTCGTCGCCTGAGTCGACGACTACACCTCGAATCAGGAGATAGCAATGGGTTCAATGGAGAACCGGGTCGCCGTCGTCACCGGGGCCGGTCGCGGCATCGGTCGTGAGCACGCGCTGCTGCTCGCGAAGGAGGGTGTCAAGGTCGTGGTCAACGACCTCGGCGGCGCCAACGACGGCAGCGGCACCGACGCCGGGCCCGCCCAGCAGGTGGCCGACGAGATCGTCGCCGCCGGTGGGCAGGCCGTGGCCAATACCGACGACATCGGTACCTGGGCGGGCGCCGAGGCGCTCGTGGACCAGGCGATCTCCACCTTCGGTGGCCTCGACATCGTGGTGAACAACGCGGGCATCCTGCGTGACGCCTTCCTCGCCGGCATGAACGAATCGCAGTGGGACTCGGTCGTCGCGGTGCACCTGAAGGGCCACTTCTCGGTCCTGCACCACGCCGCGGCCTTCTGGAAGGAACAGACCAAGGCCGGTAAGACGGTCACGGCCTCGGTGATCAACACCGCCTCGGCGTCGGGCACCTTCATGCCCAACGCGGGCCAGGCCAATTACGGTGCGGCCAAGGCCGGTATCGCCGCGCTGACCGAGGTCGCGGCGCTGGAGCTGGAGCGCTACGGCGTGCGCGTCAACGCGATCGCGCCGGTGGCGCGGACCCGCCTCACGCTCGCGACCCCGGGCATGAGCGCGATGTTCGAAGAGGAGGTGCCCGAGGGCGAGTTCGATGCCTTCAGTCCGGCCAATATCGCGCCGATCATGGCCTACCTGGCCAGTGACGAGTGCACGCTGACCGGCAAGGTGCTCGCGGTGCAGGGCGGCGCGGTATCCCTGCTGCGGGGCTGGTCGGTGGTGGAGACGGTGGAAACCGACGGCCCGTGGTCGTTGGAGAAACTGCCCGCCCAGCTGAATCCGTGGAGCGCCACGGAATGATCGGCGAGCGTCGCGCCCGGTACGCGGGGTACGGGACGCGTGAGCTGTTCGTCGACGGGAGGGAGCCGAAGCTCGTGCTGGTGCACGGCTTCGGCCACCCGGCCGACTGCTGGCGTCCGGTGCTGCAACGGTGCGAACGCACCGGACAGGCCGCGGTCGCACCGGATCTGCCGGGGTTCGGCGCGGCCGACGCGCTCGCGCCGGGTCCGCTGATACCGCAGCTGGTCCGCTTTCTCGACGCGGCGGTGCGTCACCACGCAGGAAACGAGTCGGTGGTGCTGGCGGGCAATTCGCTCGGCGCCGTCACCGCGGTTCAGTTGCTCGACTCCGTACCGGGCGTGCCTGTCTCGGGGCTGGTCGCCTTGGACATGGCGGGTGCGCACTGGGCACCGCTGGTCCGCGCTGTGGGGCGTGGCAACTGGACGCTGCTACGGCTGCTCGCCGCCCTGCCTGCGCCGACCCGGCTGCGGGTCCGCGTCGCCGATGTGTGCGCCGGTGTACTGCTGTACGGGGACCGCCGCGCCGTGGATCCAGAACTGGTGCGGCACCTGAGCTCGCAGATCGGGAACGCGGTCTCGGCGAACGGTCTGATCGAGGTGGGTATCCGGTTCAAAAGGGAGGCCGAGTCGCTGTCGCCGCCGACCCGGATCGACTGCCCGACCGTGATCATCCACGGCAGGAGGGATCGGCTCGTAGCACCCGCGACCAGTCGGGCGCTGCACGCGGCCATCCCGGGCAGCCGGCTCCTGACCCTCGCCGGTATCGGCCACTGCCCGCACCTGGACGCCCCCGACACCGTGACCGCACTGGCACTCGACCTCGCGACGGCGGCGGGCAGATCCGAAACAGCGTGAAGACCAAAGGAGTAGGGCAATGACGCAGGACACCGCGTTGCACGGCAAAGTCATCGCGATCACGGGAGGAGCCCGGGGTATCGGACTGGCGACGGCAACCGCACTACATCGCAGGGGCGCACGCGTCGCCATAGGCGACATCGACGCGGGGGCGGCCGAGAAGTCCGCTGCCGCAGCAGGTGTGGCGCTGGCGGCCGAGCTCGATGTCGCCGACCCGGACTCGTTCACCGCGTTCCTGGACGAGGTGGAGCGCACCCTCGGACCGGTCGACGTCCTGATCAACAACGCGGGCATCATGCCGGTGGGGCGCCTGGCCGACGAGCCGGACGCCGTGACCCGGCGCATTCTCGACATCAACACCTACGGGGTGATCCTCGGCAGCAAACTCGCTGTGCGGCGGATGGTTCCGCGCGGGCGCGGCCACATCGTCAACGTCGCGTCCCTGGCGGCGGAAACCTACGCGCCCGGTCTGGCCACCTACGGCGCCAGCAAGTGGGCCGTGCTCGGCTTCACCGAGGCGGCCCGGGTGGAGCACCGCGGTAGCGGCATCGAGTTCTCCGCGGTCCTGCCCTCTTTCGTCAATACCGAACTGATCTCGGGCACCAAGGGCATCAGAGGCATCCGCACCGTCGAACCCGAGGACATCGCCGCGGGCATCGTCTCGGTGATCGAGCACCCGCGACCCATCGTCCGGGTGAGTCGGCTGGTGGGGGCGCTGATCGGCGCGCAGAAGTTCCTGCCGCGGACCGTCGGCGAAACCGTCGGTCGCTGGCTGGGCGGCCACGACGTATTCACCGACGCCGTCGACACCGCCGCCCGCAAGGCCTACGAAGACCGCGCCCGCGGCCGCTGAACTGATCGAAAGAGGATCTCATGATCGAGCCCGCGGTACTGACGCGCCGACTGATCGACGAAGCTGTCGCACTGCGTGCATGCGTGCGCGCCGGGTTGATAGGACGAATGCCCCTCTCCGCCGCCGCCGCGATGGTGGCGTCCCTGTCGAAATTCGGGACGATCGGCGGCGCGCTGAGCGCGTCGGCGGCGCGTTGTCCCGATCGGGTCGTGGTGATCGACGAGCTCGGCGCCCTCACCTACGCCGAACTCGACGGCGACACCAACGCCATCGCCCACCGCTGGCGCGCCGAAGGACTGCCCGCCGGTGCGTCCGTGGCGATCATGGCGCGCAACCACCGGGGATTCCTGATGGCCCTGTTCGCGGCGGGCAAATGCGGTGCCAGGATCGTGTTGCTCAACCACGACTTCGCGGGACCGCAATTGCGCGAGGTGGCCGAGCGCGAGGGCGTCGATCTGCTCGTCTACGACGAGGAGTACGCCGCCGTTGTCGCGGAAGTATCCGCGGCGCAGGGGAGATGGCGTGCTTGGGCGGACACCCCTGGCGGCGACACGCTCGCGGCCGCAGCCGAGTACCCCGTTCGCGGGACCCCGCCACGGCCTGCTGTTCAGGCCACATTGGTGGTGCTGACCAGCGGCACCACCGGCACTCCGAAGGGCGCGTCGCGCCCGGAGCCGCGCTCGTTCACGCCGATGGGCGGACTGTTCGGCAAGGTGCCCTATCGGTCCGGTGAGGTCATCGAGATCTGCCCGCCGCTGTTCCACGCCCTCGGTCTCAATCAGGCGGTGCTCGCCATCGCCATGGGCATGACCGTGGTGGTGCGGCGTCGTTTCGACGCGCTCACCACCTTGCGCAGTCTCGCGCGACATCGGGTCACGACGCTGATCCTGGTACCGGTGATGCTCCAGCGTATCCTCGATGCCGAACCGAATCCGTGCGAGCATCATGACCTTTCGGCGTTGCGGATCATCTTCCTCGCCGGTTCGCAACTGGGCGCACCACTGTGTACCAGAGGGCTCGACGCCTTCGGTCCGATCCTCTACAACCTCTACGGCTCCACCGAATGCTTCTACGCCACCCTGGCCACCCCGGACGAGCTGACGGCCGAACCGGGGTGCGTGGGAACGGTCGTGCGCGGTGTCCGATTGGAAATTCTCGGCCCCGACGACGAGCCGGTGCCCACCGGTGTGTCGGGACGCATCTTCATCGGCAACCAGCTGCAGTTCGAGGGCTACACCGGCGGGGCCACCAAAGAGCGCGTCCGTGGCCTGATGTCCAGCGGCGATGTGGGTCATGTGGACGCGGCCGGGAGGCTGTTCATCGACGGCCGCGACGACGATATGATCGTCTCCGGCGGCGAGAACGTCTTCCCCGGCGAGGTCGAGGAAACCCTGGCAGCCCACCCTGGCATCGAAGAGGTTGCGGTGCTCGGTGTGACCGATCCCGAATTCGGCCACCGGTTGAAGGCGTTCGTCGTCGCGCGTGCGGGGACCCGGCTCACCGAAGACGACGTGAAGTCCTACGTGCGCGCCACGCTCGCGCGGTTCAAGGTTCCCCGCGACGTCGTGTTCCTCGACGAATTGCCGCGCAACCCCACGGGCAAGGTGCTCAAGCGGCAGCTGTCCTGACGGTGCTGCCCCCGCGACAGAATGGTCGTCGCTGACCTCCATTCCCGTGGCCAACGCGACCGTAGTCGTCCGCAACCCGGCGAACGGCCGGAGGGTGCGGCCGGTTTCCGACGTTTCCGCGGCGGCGGTTGCCGACGCGATCACCGTCCTGCCGCCCACCAGCCGCGCTGAGAATCGCTCGGCCCACCGGGCGATCGACAGGGCTGTTCGCACTGCAGGATCGGATACTCGACAACGCCGTGCGGCTGGCCGATGTCATACAGTCCGAAAGCGGAATAGCGCGTGTCGGGCCGAGCTCGGGGTGACGGCGTGGATGGATCTCGCCGGATACTGGGCTCGCAAGGCCGGAGACGTGACTTGCCTTCCGGCCGTAGCCGGGAGACCTCGAGTGACACCGACCGTCGAATCGACGGTCGTGATCGGGGCGGCAGGGTCGGCCACAGCGGCATCCCTTCCGGGAGGGATCGAGGGAGAAGACGGGCCCGGCGGTCATCGAGGCGGCACCCGGTGAACCTGCGCCGGGGCGAGGCTCAGTGCGTCGGCGATGTCATCGGTCCAACGCAGGACGGCACCCCAGTCCCGGAGGTCGCCGTAGCGGGTGCCACCGAGGAACCGGTAGACCGTGTGTGCGCGCCAGGACACTCCGGCGCGCTCGTAGCGCCCGGCGAAGGCGGTGTAGCCGCGGGGGCTCAGCTCGCGGAGGGTGGACCGGATCTCCGGCGGGACCCGATGGCCGACCCAGCGCCCGAGCGGGCCCCGCAGGGCCGGGCCCAGTCCCACGCTGAACAACCAGACGTCCTTGTGGCCGAGCGAATCGAGGTTGTGGCGGACGAAAGACGACGCCGCGGGGAGCAGCGCACGGTCGTGGACGGCGCTCCCGAGGATGACGGCGTCGATGCCGGTCAGGTCGGGTGGATGCTCGACATCGTGCAGTTCCGCCCGCGCGCCGCGGGCGAGCAGCTCCTCGGTGATGTATTCCGCTATCTCGCACGTGGAGCCCTGTGCGGTGGCATACAGAACGGCGATGCGGGGTTCGGGTGTGGAGGTCATGATCCATCCTGTTCCGCGACGGTTCCCGGGGATCAGGGCCGGTGTGCGATTGCGTGCGGGACCAAAGCCACCGATCCGAGGGCCGCGCCGACTTCCTTCGGCAGGGCCGGTCAGGGCAGCGGAACCGACCAGTGCACCGTGGTGCCTCCCTCGGGACCGCGGTCGATCAGGAAGGACCCGCCGCGCTGCGCGGCACGGGCGGCCAGGTTGGCCAGTCCGCTGCGCCGGGCCGGCTCGGGGTCGATGCCGACACCGTCGTCGGTGACATCGATGGTGACGTCGTCGCCGATGCGCAGCTCCACCGCGACGGTCGTGGCGTTCGCGTGGCGCACGACGTTGCTGATCGCCTCGCGCAGGACGGCCTCGACGTCGTCGGTCAGCGGCGGAGCGAGGACGGTGACCGGGCCCGCGATGCGCACGGTGGTGCGCAGGCCCGCGTCGGCGGTCATGTCGACGATGATGCCGTGCAGGCGTTTCCGGTACTGCGCGGAGTCGGCGACGGTGTTGCTCTGCAGGTCGAAGATCGAGTAGCGGATGTCCTGGACGATGGCCTGGATGTCGTCGACGGTCTCGGCCAGGCGGGTGCGCACCTCCGGGGCGCGGGCGCGCTGGGTGGTGCTCTGCAGCGAGAGTCCGACGGCGAAGAGCCGCTGGATGACCTGGTCGTGCAGGTCGCGGGCGATGCGGTCGCGGTCGGTGAGGACGTCGAGTTCGCGCATGCGCCGCTGGGTGTCGGACAGTTGCAACGCGACCGCGGCCTGGTCGGCGAAACCGGCGACCATTCGCTGGACCGCCTCGTCCAGGTCCGCTGCCCCCGGATGATGCAGGATGCTCAGCACGCCGATCACACCGCGGTCGGCACGCAGCGGGAAGACCCGGACCGGTCCGAAGCTCCTCGGCGCACCGTCCAGGGTGAGGGCCAGTGTGTCGGCCGCGATGCTGTCGCCGGTGCGGAACGCGCGTCCGGTGAGCGAATCGCGGACCGGCAGGCGCCGGCCGGTGAGGTCGTCGCCCTGGGTTCCGGAGGCGGCCGCCACCACCAGTTCCCGCACGTCCTCGCCGGGGATGTCGGGGTCCTCGGGCAGGGCGACGAAGGTGTAGGCGGCGCCGGTCAATTCGCGGGTGGTGCGCGTGATCAGGGCCAGGACCTCGCCCTGGCTGCCGCCCGCGAGCAGGGCGGTCGCCACCTCGCTGGTGGCCTCGAGCCACTGCTGGCGGATCCGGGACTGCTCGTAGAGCCGGGCGTTCTCGATGGCGATCCCGGCCGCGGCGGCCAGGGCCTGCACGACGACCTCGTCGTCCTCGGTGAACTCCTGACCGCCCGCCTTCTCGGTGAGATACAGGTTGCCGAACACCTCGTCGCGGACCTGGACCGGCACGCCGAGGAAGGTGTGCATCGGCGGGTGGTTGGCGGGGAAGCCCACCGAGGACGGGTGGCCGGACAGGTCGGCGAGGCGGATCGGCTTCGGTTGTTCGATGAGCAGGCCGAGCACACCGTGCCCGCGCGGCAGATCGCCGATCAGCACGCGGGTGCGGTCGTCGATGCCCTCGTAGACGAATTCGGCGAGGCTGGTGCTGGTGGGATCGGCCTCGCGGACACCGAGGGCGCCGTAACCGGCGTCGACGAGTTCGATGGCGGTGTGCACGATCGAGCGCAGGGTGTCGTCGAGGTCGAGCCCCGAGGTCACCACGAGCATCGCCTCGACCAGCCGGTCCATGCGGTCGCGCACGTCGATGATCTGGGCGATGCGGTCCTGGACCTGTTCGAGCAGTTCCCGCAGGCGCAGCTGGGCCAGCGCCTGGGTGACGGGAGCGGGGGAGCCGCCGGTGGATTCGCGGTCGTGCTCATCCATGGCGGGATCCTCGCAGGTAGAGTCGGGGGCCGCGAGCGGGCACGACCGATCGTGACCGGTCCGCGATCTCGGCCCTCACACGGAGACGTGCCGGTAACGGCCGGCGAGCAGGCAGACCGCGAGGCCGAGGACACCGAAGATCGGCTGCAGCCAATGGAAAGCGCCGATGATCAGCGGCTGGACGGCGACCCAGCCGATGAGCAGGATCCCGCTCACCCAGCCCGCCCGCACGCAGGCGTGGTCGCCGCGTATCGCCGTCACCGTGGTGACCGTCATCGGGGCGGCCACCACCAGCATCAGCAGCAGGCCGGCGACGGTCTGGCTGTGCAGGGGGAGACGGCCGGTGATGTCCGGGCCGAGGTCGGCGCCGCCGCCGATCAGGCCGATTGCGCCCGCGTAGGCCCAGAACGCGATGAAGCCTGCGGTTCCGGCCAGCGATGCCCGCGCGGCGCGATCGATCCGGCGTTGGTCGAGAGTGGACATGGGGGGACTCCGTTCGCAAGCGGTCAGAGGACGGCGTCGACGTAGGCGATGCCGTCCTGGCGCTGGGCGCTGATCGGGAAATCGGCCTCGATGAGCAGGCGCATCATCTTGGAGTTCGTGGGCAGGACCTCCGCGAGCAGGTGGCGGATGCCGTGCGCGCGGGCGGTGTCGGCCAGCCTGCGCAACAATGCGGTGGCGACCCCGTGCTCCTGGAACTTCCCCGCGACCACGACGGCCACCTCGGCCGCCTCGGTGCCGTCGAGGGCGATGTAGTTGGCCACGCCCACCAGCAGCTCGCCGTCGAACGCGCCGATCGAGGCGTGGGTCGTGTCGTTGCGGACCGCCGCCGCGGCGAGTTGACCGAGATCGCCGGGGAGTGGGAAGAAGAATCGGTTGCGGCGATCGCGATCGCTCATCGCGGTGTAGAGGCGGGCGACCGCCGCCGTGTCCTCGCCGGTCAGCGGACGACAGGTCAGGCCGAGCGCGGTCAGGGGATCCGGCGGGACGGTGCGCCGCGGGGGCGCCGGTTGGTGCAGCATGACCGATTCTCTTTCTCAGGACGGGTGGACGATCATGACGGGGCAGTGCGCGTGCTGGACCAGGGCGTTGCCCGTCGAACCGAGGAGCAGGCCGCGGAAACCGCCCCGGCCTCGATGACCGGCCACGAGCAGCTGCGCGAACTGTGACCACTCGACGAGGTGGTGGGCGGGTCCGTGCCGATAGATCCGGCGGCTGACCTGGACGTCCGGGTACTTCTCCTGCCAGCCGGCCAGCTGCTCGGCGAGCAGTTCCTCGGACTCGGTCACCGCGACCGGGTCGTCGAGCACATCGGGTACCCCTGCCACCTGCTCGAATCGCAGATCGGTCCAGCAGTGCAGCGCGATCAACGGAACCCCACGCAGCGAAGCCTCGGCGAACGCGACCTCGGTCGCCGCCCGCCCCGGCTCGCTGCCGTCCACACCGACGACGACCGGCCCGGCGGTGCGGGCACCGTGCTCGCCCACGCCGCGGTCGCGGACCACGGTGAGGACGCCGTGCGCGTGCGCGGTCACCGCCAGCAGGGTCGATCCGAGGTGGTCGAGGATGCCGCCGGCGCCACCTCCGCCGATGACGGTCATGTGCGCGTACGCGGACTGCTCGACCAGCGCGTGGGCCGGGGATTCGTCGGTCTGCTCGATGTCCACGGTGAGTTCCGGGTCGATCTCGGTCACCAGCTTCCGTGCCGCGTCGAGGTAGGCGGTGGCGTGGGCCCGCATCGCGATCGTGACCGAGGGAACGAACAGGTCGAAGGGGCCGAAAACCGCTTGGCTCGCGGCGACGTCGAGAGCGTGCAACAACCGGATCGGCCGCCTGCGCGCCGACGCGGTGTGGGCTGCCCAGCGAACGGCTTCGCGGCCGTGACGGGAGCCGTCGACGCCGACCAGGATCGGCGCCGACACCAGATCGGCGCGGTCGTGTGGAGACGATGCGTTCATGGGTGACCTTTCCTCTGCGCTGTGTCCACAGTGCGGCACCGGCCCGGCCGCGAAGCAGAGCCGCAGGACCCGATCCGGCGAGGACTTCGGACCCCGGTCGCCTGCGCGGCTCACCCGCCGCAGAGGACCGAAGTCCCGGACACACCGGGCGATGGTCCCGTGACCGGTGGCCCTCCGGCTGCCAGGCTGGTGGGAACGACGAACGACGGAGGCACGACATGCGGGTGTGGCGGGTGGAACGTCCCGGTCCTGTCGCGAGCGGGCCGATGCGGTGGACGACCGCCCCGCGTCCCGACCCGGGCGCGGGGGAACTGCTGGTACGGGTGCTGGCCTGCGGGGTGTGCCGGACGGACCTGCACGTCGCGGAGGGGGATCTGCCGGTGCACCGGCCGGGGGTGACGCCCGGGCACGAGGTGGTCGCCGAGGTGGTGGGAACCGGGGACGGCGCCCGGGGTTTCACGATCGGGGACCGCGTGGGGATCGCCTGGCTGCGCCACACCTGCGGGCGTTGCCGGTTCTGCCTGCGCGGCGCGGAGAACCTGTGCCCGGACTCGCGCTACACCGGCTGGGACGCCGACGGCGGCTATGCCGAATTCGCCACCGTCCCCGCGGACTTCGCGCTGCCGCTGCCGAGCGGATATCGCGACGAGGAACTGGCGCCGCTGCTGTGCGCGGGCGTCATCGGCTATCACGCGCTGCTGTGTGCCGCGCTGCCCGCGGGCGGCGCGCTCGGCATCTACGGCTTCGGCGGCAGCGCCCATCTGACCGCCCAGGTCGCGCTCGCGCGCGGTGCGCGAGTCCACGTGATGACGCGGGGCGCGGCCGCGCGGGAGCTGGCGACCGGGCTCGGGGCGTCCTCGGTGCAGGGCGCCGCGGACAGCCCGCCCGAACCCCTGGACGCGGCGATCCTGTTCGCGCCCGCCGGCGAGCTGGTGCCCGTCGCCCTGGAGGCCCTGGACGCCGGGGCGACGCTGGCGGTCGCCGGAATCCACCTCAGCGACATCCCGCCGCTGAACTATCAGCGGCACCTGTTCCGCGAACGCGCGCTGCGCAGCGTCACCTCCAACACCCGCGACCAGGCCAGGGAGTTCCTCGCCGAGGCCGAGCGGCACCGGCTGTCGGTGACCACCCACCGCTACCCCTCGACGGCGCGGACCGGGCACTGGCCGATCTGGCCGAGGGCCGATTCGACGGCGCGGCGGTGCTGGTGCCGTGAGGCGCTCGGCGGCGTCCCACGGCACCGGGGTGATCAGTCCCGCGTGCGCGGCCGGACGATGATCAGCGGGCATTCGGCGCCGTGCAACACCGCCTGGGACACCGAGCCCAACGCCATCCCGGTGAAGCCGCCGCGTCCGTGGCTGCCGACCACGATCAGCCTCGCCCCGATCCCCGCGTCGAGCAGGGCGCGGGCCGGCTTGTCCTCGATCGCGATCCGGCGGACGTCCACCTCGGGGTACTTCTCGCCGTAGCCGGCGAGGTTCTCCGAGAGCAGTGTGTCGGCCTCGGTCTGCATCGTGCTGCGCGGTTCGTACCGGTAGAACTCCGACCAGGCGTGAACCGCGACGAGCGGCGCCGCGCGCCGGGCGGCCTCGTCGAAGGCGACGGCGACGGCCTCGGCGCTGCAGGCCGACCCGTCCACTCCGACGACCACCGGTCCGTCGGCGGCGTAGGGATGTTCGGGGACGATCGCGACCGGGCATCCGGCGTGGCGGGCCAGGGAGGTGCTGACCGAGCCGAGCAGGGTGCGGCGGAAGGCGCCCATGCCGCGCGAGCCGACCACGAGCAGCCGGGCGCCGTCGCTGTGCCTGCGCAGCACCGGAACCGCCGGGCCCTCGGCGAGCGTGGTGTGCACGGTGGTCGCTGTGAGGGTCGCGGCGTCGGAGGCCGCGTCGGCGAGGATGGCGCGGCCGTCGCGGATCAGCGCGTCATGGTCCCAGTACGGCTGCGACAGCGCGGGGCTGTAGTCGATGGGGATGTCGACGACGAACACCAGCTCCAGCGGTGCCTGGTGTTCGGCGGCGTACTCCGCCGCCCAGCGCAGCGCGGTGGCCGCCTGCTCGGAGCCGTCGACCCCGACGACGACCGGTGCCTCGGTGTGCGTGTGTTCGGACATGGTCTGGCCTTTCTCCTGGGCTTTGTCCCACTGTGCGCCGGACGGCCCGGCCGCCGGCAGTGCCGCAGTGCCCCGATGGGATGGGCCGGAAGTCGCTGCCGGGTGCGCCGTTCGGCGCTGCACGCGCAGCCCGATGGCCCTGGTCGGCGCCGCCGACCCGGAGCAGGGTGAAGGGCACAGACATCGTTCGAGGAGGCCCTGATGAGCGCAGACACCGACACCGCCGACCGGCTCACCGTCGCGACGCCGCCACCGAGCCACCTGCTGCTGGCGGACTATCTGGATGCCCAGCGCGCGGTCCTGCTGGCCGCGCCGATCACGGCCGACCTCGCGGACCCCGCCACCGTCCACGAGCCGGTGGTCGCCGCCCGCCGGGCGCGCAGCGCCCTGAGCGCGCACCGGCCCGTGGTCCGCAAGCAGTCGGAGGTGCGCAGGCTCATCGAGGAACTGCGCTGGTTCGGCATCAGCCTGGGAGCCGCGGCCGAGCTGCGGGAACAGTCCGCGCGGTTGCACGCGGCGGTGGACGGGCTCCGCCCCCGGTACCTGCGCGGGCCGGTCCGCGAACGGCTCGACACCTACTTCGCCGCCCGCGTCCAGCCGGCCTGGGCGGCGGCGACCGAGCTGCTCGCCGCGCCCCGCTACCACACGATGCTCGAAGACCTCACCGCTGAGGAGGGGCTGCTCCGGGCCGGTGTCGTTCCGGGACTCGACGGTGTCGACCAGGCCCGGGTGCTGGGCGAGCTGCTCGAACGGGTGCGCAGGCGGATGCGCGCGGTGCAGACGGGGCGCGACGAGGACGGGATCGACGCCGCCACGCACGCGCTGCGCAAGGCGGTGCGGCGGACCCGCTTCTATCTCGAATCGGTGCACGACCTCGCCCCCACGCGCAGCACCGCCGCGGTGGACGGCCTGCGCGCGCTGCAGGACCTGCTCGGCGAGCACCAGGACGCCGCGGTCGCCAAGCACCATCTGATCCAGCTGACCAGGGAAGCCGAGAGCGCGGGCGAGTCGACGTTCACCTACGGCCTGCTGCTGCAGCGCGAGATCGACCGCGCCGCCTGCTGCGCCCAGGCGCTGCCCGCCACCTATTGGCAGTCGCTGCGCGCGGTGCGCGTGATGGCCGACGTGCACGACGTGCACGACGGGTGACGCGCGAAAGGCCCGGTCGACGAGGGACCGGGCCTTTCGCGGCGCGGGTCAGCGGCGTGGCGGCCTGCCCAGTTCGGCGGCCAGGACAGCGGCCTGCGTCCGCCGTTCCACACCGAGTTTGGTCAGCAGCCGCGAGACGTAGTTCTTGATCGTCTTCTCCGCAAGGAACATCCGGGCCGCGATCTGGCGATTGGTGAGCCCCTCGCCGAGCAGGGCGAGCAGGGTGCGTTCCTGCTCGGTCAGGCCGGCGAGGGGACCGGTCTGCTCGGCGGCCTCGGACCGCAGTTTGGCCATGAGCGCGGCGGCGGCGCGATTGTCCAGCAGGGACTTGCCCTGACCCACCTCGCGGACGGCCTGGACGAGCTCCAGGCTGCGGATGTCCTTGACGACGTAGCCGCTCGCGCCGGCGAGGATGGCGTCGAGCATGGCCTGCTCGTCGGTGAACGAGGTCAGGATCAGGCACTTCAGGCCGGAATCGGCCGAGAGCAGGTCGCGGCACAGCTCGATGCCGTTGCCGTCGGGGAGCCGGACGTCGAGTACCGCGACGTCCGGGCGCAGCGCCGGGATGCGGGCCAGGGCGTGCGCGCACGAGTCCGCGTCGCCGATCACCTCCAGATCGGGCTCGCCCGCGAGCAGATCGGCGATGCCCCGGCGCACGATCTCGTGGTCGTCGACCAGGAAAACGGTGGTCATGACCGCCCTCCGCTCGATCCGGTGCCCCGCTGCATGATCCCGCGTGGCGCGGGAGCGGCGCCGAGCGACTCCCCCCAGGAGACCGCGCGGGCGAGCTCGCCCGCGGTGAGCGGCCCCTCGACGTCCTCCACCGTGAAGTCCTGCGGCGGGCAGGCCGGCCGATAGCCGAGGTGGCGCTGGCGCTTGGCGATCCCGTGCGCCGCCGATCCGGGCAGCAGGCGTGGATGGGCGGCCTTGGTCCCGAACGCCGCCGCGAGGGGCGATCCGGCGACCGGCAGGGCGGCGTCGAGCCACTCGCGGACACCGAGATCGAGGTCTGCGCCCTCGGCGATCCGCGCCCGGGTGGCCCCGTCACGGCGGGTCGAGGGTCTGCTGAGCCCGAAGGCGTGGGTGGGTCCGCCGACGACCAGCAGATCGACGTCGGGCGCCGGCCTGCCCGCGGCCGTGGCCACCGGGCACAGCTCCACCTCGAAGCGGTCCCGCAGACCCTCCGCGACCGCCCGCGCGACCGCCTCGGTGTTGCCGAACAGTGATTCGTAGACGACGAGTGCTCGCATGATGGACTGCCTTCCGATCGGGCAGGCGATCCGGGGTGATGCGCCTGGTGACACCCTGCTCCCAGCCTGGTCCGCCCACCGGGCGGCGGATCAGTGCCTTTGGTCCCCGATGGCAGGGACCCGCGACACGATCCGGGGACGTTCGGCTGTCCCCGGATCGGGCACGGGCGGTCCATCCTGGGACGGTGACGGTGCGCGTGCTGCCGGGGCTCCGGCAATTCGAGGGCTATCAGCGGGCCTGGCTGCGGTCGGACGTGGTCGCGGGGGTGACGGTCGCCGCCTACCTCGTGCCCCAGGTCATGGCATACGCGACCGTGGCCGGCCTGCCGCCGGTGACCGGGCTGTGGGCGTGCCTGGCGCCGCTGGCGGTCTACGCGCTGCTGGCCACCTCCCGGCAGCTCTCGGTCGGTCCCGAATCGACCACCGCCCTGCTGACCGCGGTCGCCCTCGGCCCGCTCGCCGCCGGAGACCCGGACCGCTACGCCGCCCTCGCCGCGATGCTCGCCCTGCTCGTCGGCGGGCTCTGTCTGCTCGGCGCGCTCGCCCGGCTGGGGGTGCTCGCCGATCTGCTGTCGCGTCCGGTGCTGGTCGGCTATCTGGCGGGCACGGCCGGGCTGATGATCATCGGGCAGCTCGGCCGCGTCACCGGCGTCCCGGTCGAGGGCGATTCCGTGCCGGAACAGCTGCGGTCCTTCCTCGCGAACCTGGGCTCCTGGCATCCGGCCACCGCGGTGCTCGCGGCCTCGGTGCTCGGGGTGCTGCTCGCGCTGGCCCGGTGGGCGCCGCGGGCGCCGGGGCCCCTGCTGGCGGTCCTCGCCGCCACGGCCGCGGTCACCGTCCTGTCGCTGCAGGGCTACGGGATAGCGGTGGTCGGCGAGGTGCCCGCGGGCCTGCCGGTGCCCGCCGTCCCGACCGCGCCCGCCGCCGACGTCGTGGCGCTGCTGCTGCCCGCGGTGGGGATCGCCCTGGTCGGCTTCTCCGACAACGCGCTGACCGGCCGCGCCTTCGCGGCCCGCCACGGCGCCCACGTCGAGACCAACACCGAGCTGGCCGCGCTCGGCGCCACCAACGTCGCGTCGGCGCTCACCCACGGCTTCCCGGTCAGCTGCAGCGGCAGCCGCACCGGGATCGCCGACCTGATGGGCGCGCGCACCCAGCTCTACGCGCTGGTCACCCTGGTCACCGTCCTGATCGTGCTGTTCGGGGCGAGCGGCGTGCTGGCCGACTTCCCGCTCGCGGCTCTCGGCGCCCTGGTCGTCTACGCGGCCCTGCGTCTCATCGATGTCGCCGAGTTCCGGCGGATCGCGCGGTTCCGGCGCAGCGAGCTGGTCCTCGCGGTCGCGACGGTGGCGGCCGTGCTGGGATTCGGCGTCCTCTACGGTGTGCTCGCCGCGGTCGCGCTCTCGGTGCTCGACCTGCTGCGCCGGGTCGCCCGCGCCCACGACGCGGTGCTCGGCTTCGTGCCCGGGCTCGCGGGCATGCACGACGTGGACGACTATCCCGCGGCGAAACCCGTTCCCGGACTGGTGATCTACCGCTACGACGCGCCGCTGTGCTTCGCCAACGCGGAGGACTTCCGGCGCCGCGCGCTCGACGCGGTGCGCTGGTCGGCCGACCACGGCGGGGAGCCGGTGCGCTGGTTCGTACTCAACGCCGAAGCCAATGTCGAGGTCGACCTGACCGCGCTCGACGCGGTCGAACAGGTCCGCGCCGAGCTGGCGGCCCGGGGCATCGTCTTCGCCATGGCGCGGGTCAAGAACGACCTGCGGGACGACCTGGACGCCTCCGGCCTCACCGAACGGATCGGCGCGGACCGGCTGTATCCGACCTTGCCGACCGCGATCGCGGCCTACCGCGCGGACCGGGAGAGGGGGCCGATGGACCCATCGGGTGGATGACCTCGGACCCTGGGTAACCGCCGGGGCGGCGGCCATGCTCGAAGGAGACCATCGCGGCGCCGCCGCGCGAGGACGGAAGGGACCCGACCATGTCCGGCAACGCCACCGCACACCCCGCCCCCGGACCGCGACCGATCCTGGCCGCCGTCGACGGATCGGCGAGCTCCTACCAGGCGGCGGCCTGGGCCGCGGCCGAGGCCGCGCTGCACGGACGCCGACTGCACATCCTCACCTCCGGCGCCATCCAGACCGGCTCCGGCCCCGGCGTCTCGCTGGCCGAGGCCGACCTGGAGTGGCTGCGCACCGACGCCGAACGCGTGGTCGGCGAGGCCGCGCGGGTGGCTCGTACGGCGGTACCCGACCGGGACCTGCCGATCACCACCGAGGTGAGCTTCGAGCTGGCGGCGCCCCTGGTGATCGAGCGGTCGGCCGGCGCCGAGATGCTCGTGCTCGGCAGCCGTGGGCTCGGCGCCTTCCAGCGTGGGCTGCTCGGGTCGGTCAGTTCGGCGGCGGCCCGGCACGCGCGCTGCCCGGTCGCGATCGTCCACGACATCGCGGCGCTCGACCCGGTGTCGATCACCCGCCCCGTGCTGGTCGGTGTCGACGGGACCGAGAACAGCGCGCCCGCGGTGGCGCTGGCCTTCGAGGAGGCCTCGCGCCGCAAGGTCGGCCTGATCGCGGTCCACGCGTTCAGCGACTCCAGCGATCTGCCCGCCTACGGGTGGGAGATCGGCCGGGAGTCGGCCGAGGCCGACCTCGCCGAGAACCTGGCCGGCTACGCCGAGCAGTACCCGGACGTGCCGGTGCGCCGGGTGGTCGTCGCGAACCGGCCGGTGCGGGCGCTGCTCGAGGAATCCGGTAACGCGCAGCTGATCGTCGTCGGCAGCCACGGCCGCGGTGGGTTCGCGGGCATGCTGCTCGGTTCGACCAGCAACGCCGTGCTGCACAGCGCCGACATCCCGGTGATCGTGGTGCGCGACCGGCGCTGACCGCGTCGGCGCCTCAGGCGAAACTCAGCACGTCGACCAGCGGGCGCCGGGGCGTCGGTGGCGGCAGGGGCTCGTCGGGGGCGGAACCGATACGGACCAGCGCCTGGGGAATCCCCGGGTGCCCGGTCAGCGCGGCCAGCAGCCGCCGTCCGGCCGGATGCTCGGTCAGATGGGTCAGCGCACAGCTGACCAGGCCGCTCGCGGTGCATTCCAGCAGCACCGACGACAGCGCCTCGCCGGCGTGCAACCACTCCGCCGTCGTGTCGCCGGTCGCGGTGAGCACCGCGAGCCGCGCGTGATCGTCGAGTCCGGTCCGCCGGGCCGAGGGACCGACCTCGGCGAAGGTGCGGGCCACCCCGACCCTGGCCTGTTCCGACGGCGAGGCGAGCGCCTCCGGCGGCACCCCTTCGGGGGTGTCGGAATGCCCGCTCCACCAGCTGATCTCGCGCTGGTACTGCGGATCGTAGCGGCGCAGCGCGTCGGACTGTTCCGAGGCGGTCACCAGCCTGCCCCGCGCGTCGGCGTCGAGAATGTCGAGCGTCAGATCGTGGGCGGCGACCAGGTCCTCGACCGCAAGCCGGATCGAGGCCCAGCCGGCGGGTTCCCGCATCGGCAGGCGGTCGGTGTAGCGGCGATCGATGGCCTCGGCGCGACGCAGCACCGCCACCGGGGGAGCGGGCCACGGCCGGAAGGTGATCGCCGCCAGCAACTCCGGGCGCTCGGGGTCGGGCAGCCGGGTGACGTCGGTGTGCCAGCGGTGGGCCGCGAAGGCGGTCCGCACGTGGTGCAGGACCGCTCCGCAGCTGATCACGGCCTGGCGCCCGTTCGGGTCGGCGGCGGCCAGCCTGCGCTCGGGGTCGGCGCGCAGCGTCAGGGTGGCGCCGTCCAGATCCCAGTGCCAGGGCTGGGTGTTGTGCACCGAGGGCGCGCGGCAGCCGAGCCGGACCGCGGCCCGCACCGTGTGCCGGTCGGGAATCGGGTGGTCGCTCATGGTCGCATTCTCCCTCGTCATCCCGGCGGGGCCGCTGAGGACGACCGCGCGTCGTCGCCCGGTCCCGGCGCGCGGATGGCCGTCACTCCGGGTGGGCGATCAGCACCGGGCACCCGGCGTGCTGGATCAGCCAGTTGCCGGTCGAGCCGAACAGCAGACCACGGAAACCGCCGCGGCCCCGGCTGCCGACCACGACCAGCTGCGCGGTGCGCGACCACTCGCCCAGGCGCTCCCGCGGGCCGCACAGGACCACCTCGCGGCGAACCCGCACCTCCGGGTACTTCTCGCTCCATCCGGCGAGCCGTTCGGACAGCAGGGCGGCTTCGCCGGTCTCGAAATCGGCGACGGGCAGCTCGAGGTAGCCGGTTCCGGCGAACTGCCCGGCCGACAGATCGCTCCACGCGTGCACCGCGACGAGTTCCGCCTCGCGCTGGGCCGCCTCGGCGAACGCGGCGGCCACGGCGGGTTCGCCCACGGGGCTGCCGTCCACGCCGACCACCACCGGCCCGCCGGTACGTCCGGCCGCGCCGCGGACCACGACGACACCGCCGCGGGCATGGGCGGTGACCGCCAGCAGCGTGGAGCCGAGATGCGCGGCCCTGCCCGCGGATTCGGTGGTACCCAATACGAGGAGATGGGCGGTGCGCGACAGGTCGACCAGCACGGCCGCGGCGCCGCCGGTGCGCACCTCGGTCACCGGTTCGATGTCCGGCACGGTGTCGACCGCGATCTCGCGGGCCACGGTGAGCGCGCGTTCGGCGTCGAGCCGCAGGTCCTGCATGGTCGTATAGGCGAGCGTGGCACCGACATCCGGCGGTGGGGTCGCGTCGAGGAAGTCCGAGCACGACACGATGTGCAACCGCCGACCGCGGTCGGCGGCGGTTCGCGCGGCCCAGCGCACGGCGGCGGCCGCGCCGTCGGAGCCGTCGGTGCCGACGACGATCCGGGCGTCCGCGCTCAGGTGCGGGTGGTCACTGGTCCGGGGAGCCATCACTGCCTCCGTCTCTGGCCGCCGGGTGCGAGCCTCGGCTCCAGTGTCGTCGTGGGGTGCGGGCCGCGGTCACGGGCGAAGGTCCTGTCGCCAGCGGACCTTCGCCCGCGGCGACGGGTACCTTCGCATCTCCCCGTTCCGCGCCGACGCGCCGACCATGAAGACATGCCCCTCGCGCCGAACTTCCGTCAGGCGACAGCGTCGTCGCCCGGGTGAGGAGACCGCACGACGACGTGCCGGCAGACCCCACCGCCGCACCGGCGACACCACGACAGAGAGCAGGGACCATGTATCGCGGACTTCCCGACGACGAGACCGTACGCGCGGCCCTGACCCTGGCCGGCCGCGCACCGTCGGTGCACAACATCCAGCCGTGGCGCTGGCGGGTGACCGATCACGGCCTGCACCTGTACCTCGACCCCGATCGGACCCTGCCCGCCACCGACCCCGACCAGCGCGACATCCTGCTCAGTTGCGGTGCGGCCCTGCACCATCTGACCGTCGCGCTCACCGCGCTCGGCTGGTCGCCGGTGATCCACCGCCTCCCCGATCCCGACCGGCCCGATCACCTGGCGGCCCTGAATCTGGTGCGGCACCGTCCCACCGACCGCGACATCGAACTCAGCGCCGCGATCACCCGCCGCCACACCGACCGGCGCCGTTACACCTCCTGGCCCATCCCGCCCGGGTACCTGAGCCTGTTCACCGAGCGCGCCGCCGCCCTCGGCGCGGTCGTGCACCACATCGACGATCACGCGCGCGGTCAGCTGGGCACCGCGATGCGCGCGGCGGCCCTCGCCCACGCCGCCGACGCGCCCTACGCCCACGAGCTGGCGGTGTGGTCGGGCAGGCACGGCAGCGCCGACGGTGTACCCGCGCGCAACGTGCCCGAGGCGACGGCCGGGGACCTCTTCCCCGTGCGGCACTTCGCCGGCGCCGAACTCCCCGACACCGCCACCGAACCCGACCACGCCGAGGTCCTGCTCACCGGCACCTGGGCCGACGACCGGCTCGCGCGGCTGCGCGCGGGCGAGGCCGTCAGCAGTGTCCTGCTCACCGCCACCAACATCGGGCTCGCCACCTGTCTGCTGACCGAACCCCTCGAGGTGGCGGGCCAGCGCGACCTCATCCGCCGCAGGCTGCTCGGCGACGGCAGCTACCCGCAGGCCTTCGTCCGGGTCGGCTGGGCACCGACCAGTGCCGACGAGGTCCCGCCGACGCCGCGCCGCGCCGTGCGCGAACTGCTCCTCGACGCCGAATCCGGCGCCGCGACCGAGCGATTCCGGCCGTGACCACTCCTGCGGGCGCGCTCTGGTCGCGCTGGACCACCACCGTCACGGTGGGCGAGATGATCGGCTTCTCACTCCCCGCCGTCACCGCCGTCGCGGTACGCGACGCCCCCGGCCCGGTGGCCTTCTGCGCGCTGCTCGCGGCGGGCGCGGGTGAGGCGGCGGTGCTCGGCGCCGCCCAGGCCAGGGTGCTGCGGACGGTGCTGACCGGACTGTCCGGTCGCCGCTGGACACTGGCGACGGTCGCGGGCGGCGTGACGGCCTGGGCGATCGGTTCGGCCGCCCCCGTCGTCGGCGCGCGCGCCGATTCTCTCGGGCCGGTGCTGACCGGCACGCTGTTCGGTGCGGGCGCGGTCGCGTTGCTGCTGGCGATGGGGATCGCTCAGTGGACCGTGCTGCGCCACGCGGTGGACGGCGCGTGGCGGTGGATCCCGGCGACGATCGCCGGGTGGGCCGTCGGACTCGGCGTCTTCGCCGCGATCACCACCCCGCTGTGGCATCCGGGGCAGGACGCCGCGCTCGTCCTCGCGATCGGGGTGTTCGGCGGTGTACTGATGGCCGCCTCGATGGCCGCGGTCACCGGGGTGTTCGTCGTCCGCCTCGCCGGATCGGCGCGCCGGAAGCACGGCTCCGGTCCGGCGAGGACCATCGCTGACCCCGCCGGGACTTTCGGCACTGCCCACGATCGGGTTCCCGGAGAAACGATCACACCATGACAAGCGATGTCGCCATCTCGGTCGCCGGGCTCACCAAAGCGTTCGGCCACACCGTCGCGCTGGACGGGCTCGACCTGCAGGTGCGCCGCGGGGAGATCCACGGCTTCCTCGGCCCCAACGGAGCGGGCAAGACCACCACCATCCGGGTGCTGCTCGGCATGATCCGCGCCGACGCGGGCACGGTCGAACTGCTCGGCGCCGACCCGTGGCGTGACGCCGTCGCCCTGCACGCGCGCCTGGCCTACGTACCCGGCGAGGTCACCCTGTGGCCCGGGATCACCGGCGGCGAGACGATCGACCTGCTGGGGCGGCTGCGCGGCGGCCTCGACCCCCGCCGGCGCGACGAGCTCCTCGAGCGGTTCGACCTCGATCCCACGGTGAAGGGCCGCGCCTACAGCAAGGGCAACCGGCAGAAGGTGGCCCTGGTCGCCGCGCTCGCCTCGGAGGCCGAACTGTTCCTCTTCGACGAACCGACCGTCGGTCTCGACCCGCTGAAGGAGATCGAATTCCGCACCTGCGTGCGGGAACTCGTCGACCGGGGCCGGACCGTGCTGCTGTCGAGCCACATCCTGGCCGAGGTCGAGGCGCTCTGCGACCGCGTCAGTATCGTGCGGCGCGGCCGCACCGTCGAGAGCGGGAGCCTGGCACGGCTGCGGCACCTGAGCGCGGTCACCGTCACGGTCGAGACCGCCGGGGATCCCGCCGCCCTGGCCGACGTCGCCGGTGTGCGAAACCTCGTCGCCGACGGGCACCGGGCACGGTTCGACACCGAAGCCCGCTTCCTCGACGACCTCCTGCGCGCCCTCGCCACGCTGGGCGTCCTCGATCTGACCGTCGGCAGGCCGACCCTCGAAGACGTCTTCCTGAGCCACTACACCGACCGGCCCGCGGCGCCCGCGCCGGTGGCGACATGACCACCGTGACCCGGGCCGGCGGGTCGTCGGCGGGAGTCGCGGAGCTGACGCGCTTCGCGCTGTGGCGCGAGCGGTGGATCCTGCCGTGGTGGCTGGGCGGCGTCGCGGCGCTGCTCGCGGTGCAATCCGTCAGCAGCGCACGGCTCTACGACGACCCGGGCGCGCTGGCCCGGTTGCGCGCGACCATGAGCGCGAACGCGGCCATGGTGTTCATGGGAGGACCCGAGCGGCTGCTCGAGACCCTCGGCGGCGAGATCGTCTTCGAGGTCTTCGCCTACCTGGCTGTCGTCGTCGCCCTGATGAACATGTTCCTGGTGTGCCGCAACAGCCGATCCGACGAGGAGAGCGGCCGCGCCGACCTGGTGCGCGCCGCGCGGGTGGGGCGCCGCGCACCGCTGTCCGCCGCGCTCGCCCTCGCCGCGTTCGCCGACCTCGGTGTCCTCGTCGTGGTGTTCCTCGCTGCCGTCGGCACGGGCCTCCCGGCCGGCGGGGCGCTCGCCCTGGCCGCCGCACTGGCGGCCGTCGGGACAGTCTTCGCGGCGGCGACCGCGGTGGCGGCCCAGATCTTCGAGAGCCCGCGCGGGGTCTACGGCTGCGTGACCGCGCTGGTGGCGGTGGCCTACCTGCTGCGCGCGGTCGGCGACACCGGGCCCGCGGCCGCCGCCTGGTCGTCCCCGATCGGCTGGGGGCAGCGCATGTATCCGTTCGTCGACAACCGCTGGTGGCCGCTCGCGCTGTACGCCGTCGCCACGATCGTCGCCGTCGCGGCGGCCTTCGCACTGCTGGATCGGCGCGATCTCGGGGCCGGGCTGATCCGTCCCCGCCGCGGCCGGGCGACGGCCTCCCCGCGGCTGCGATCGCCGTGGGCACTGGCCTGGCGGCTGCAACGCGGATCCGTGCTCGCCTGGTGCGCGGGCGCGTTCGTGCTCGGCATCGCCTACGGCGCGTTCGCCGACAGCATCGAGCAGTTCCTCGCGGACTATCCCGAACTGCGCGCCTACTTCGCGGCGGGAATCGAGCAGGCGGTGAACAGCTATCTGGCGCTGACGATGTCGATCGTGGCGCTGCTCGGCGCGGCCGCGGGCGTGGCGAGCGCTGTGCGGGCACGCAGCGAGGAATCCTCGGGGCGTGCGGATCCGGTGCTGTGCGCGCCGGTCGGGCGTGGACGCTGGTTCCTCGGCCAGGCCGCGACCGCGTTGTCGGCCGCGACGATCACCACCGGCGCGGGCGGCCTCGGTCTCGGACTGGCCGCGGCGGTGACGATGCGCGAGGCCGACCAGATCCCGCGGCTGCTCGGCGTGGCCGCGGCGACGCTGCCGGCGGTCTGGGCGATCGTCGCCGTCGCGGTCGGTGCGGTCGGGCTGACCCCTCGTCGGGCCGCGGTGGTGGCGTGGAGCGCGTTCGCCTACGTGGCGGTGGTCGCGATGTTCGCCGACGCCTTCGACCTGCCCGCATGGTCGGTGACCGCCTCGCCCTTCCGGCATCTGGCCGCGGTCCCGCTCGAACGTTTCGACCTCGTCGGCGCCGCGCTCGTCAGCGCGGTGGCCGCCGCCTGCGTCGTCGCGGGCGTCCTGGGATTCCGTAGCCGAGACCTGACCGCGTGAGGTGATCGCCATGGCATCGACGACTTTCCGGTTCGACGACGTCGTTCGTGGGTTGGCTCGCCGGTGGCGCTGCGCGCCGTGGAGCCGCAACCCCCTGGTGCGGATCGGTGACCGGCTGCTGACCCTGGTGCGGCTGGTCGCGGTGCTGGCGACCCTGGCCGCGGTACCACTGGCCGGGGCGGTCGGCTCGATCACCTACGCCGACGACGCGGCGCACATCCGCGCCGAACGCGCCGAGCGGACCACGGAGCAGGTGCTCGTCCTCGACGCCCCGCGCCGGGACGCCGACGGCGGCTACCGCGCGCCGGTGCGCGGCCACCCGGGTTCGGCGACCACGATCACCACGGCGACGGTGTCGCGGACGACCAGCGCGGGTGACACGGTGACGATCTGGATCGACGCCACGGGCGCGCAGACCTCCGCGCCCCGGGAGCCCGTGGCCGCGGTGGTCAACGGAATCGGTGCCGCGGTGGTCTGTTTCACGGCCGTCGCGCTGCTGTGCTGGTGCGCGGTGTCACTGGCGGAGTGGTCGGTCGGTGGCCGTCGCAGCGTCGGCTGGGATCGGGAATGGGCCAGGTTCGCCCATCCCGCCCAGGGCGGCAGGCCCTGAGCCCATCTGCGGTGCCGTGTCGTCCAGCCGCCGCTGCAGCTCCGACAGCATCGTGTGGATCGCCCGGGTCAGCTCGGTGTTGGTCTTCAGTTCCAGTTCCTGTTCGAGGAAGTCGTGGTCGGCCTTCATCTGCTGGAACGTGGCCTGGCGGTTCTGGCCGATCATGACGAACGTCGAGAGGAAGATCGCCTCCAGCGAGACCACCAGCGTCAGCGTCGGCCACGGACTCGCCTCGGCCAGCATCATCCAGACCGCGAAGCCGATCGCGTGCAGGTAGACGAACCACATGGAGCCGGCGAAGCGGGTGATGGTGTCGGCCAGGCGCAGTTGCAGGTCGGAGTGGCGGTACTCGCGATGCGCTACCACGACGGGGTGGTGGTGGCCCGGATCGGTGGGGTCCGGAACGGCCGGGTGCGCGAGCGTCACCTCCGTGAATGCGGTCGGTGGCGGCGCGACGGGACGGGGCGGATCGAACGACATGTCTCGAGCATGGTCGTGCGTACTCGGCCGGGGCAGGGCCACAGGTCGCCGCCCGTGGGGCCGGTCGTCCCGCGTTCCGACCGAGGGGTTTCGCTGTCGGTCCCGCGCCCGGAAGGCCCGGCTGCGCGCCCCCGAAACGGCGTCATGCCCCGCGCCGGGGACCGGGCACCACGTCGTGCGGGCGATCCGCGATCGACCCACCGCCGCAGGCCCGTTCGCCGCTTCCGTACGGTGGGACCATGCGACTGGGAGTGGCCGAGCTGATCGATCCACGGCTGTGGCCCCTGGCCGAGGAGTCGCGCGCGTTCTATCGCGATCGCGTGCCGGGCCGCGGTCCCGACGGCCCTACCGAACTCGTCGCGGCCCGGGCCGCGACCCCGGTGCCCGCACCGGTCGATCCGCCCCCGGTGACCGAGACCCTCACCGTCGGCGGGCACGGCGTCGCGGTCCGATGGCACGTGCCGGTCGAGGGCCCGGCGCGCGGGGTGTTCCTCGAGCTGCACGGGGGCGGGTTCTACCTGGGTTCGGCCGCGGCGAGCGATCGGCGCAACCGGCAGCTCGCGGACGCCCTCGGCGTGGTCGTGGCGAGCGTGGACTACCGGCTCGCGCCCGAACATCCCTGGCCCGCCGCGCCCGACGACTGCGAGACCGCCGCGCTGTGGCTGGCCGCGCACAGCGCGGCCCGCTTCGGCACGACGACGCTGCTGATCGGCGGGTTCTCCGCGGGCGCGACCCTGGCGACGACCACGCTGCTGCGCCTGCGCGATCGTGGCCCACACGTATTCGCCGGCGCCGTCCTGCAATTCGGCACCTACGACCTGAGCGGCCTGACCCCGCCCGGGCGGCTGATCGCCGACGAGTACTTCCTCGACGCCTACGCGGGCACGCTGACCGACCGTACGAATCCCGACTTCTCGCCCCTCTTCGCCACCCCGGCCGGTCTGCCACCGGTCCTCATGGTCGTCGGCGAGGCCGACATCCTGCTCCAGGACAACCTCGCCATGGCCGGGCGGCTGTCGGGTGCGGGGGTCGACGTCGATCTGCGCGTGTATCCGGAGGCGCCTCACGGGTTCACCGCGCATCCCACGCCCCTGGCCGCGGCCGCGCGCGCGGACATCGAGTCCTGGCTGGCCGAACACCTGCCCGCCGTCACGGCGCCAGGAAGTGCTCC
>NZ_BAGK01000123.1 GCF_000308795.1 Nocardia thailandica NBRC 100428
AAGACCAGATCCGCGGGGCCGTCCGGGCCGCCGAAGTCGACCTTCGGGGACAGCCGGGCGAAACACAGCGAGGCCGTGGCGATCTCGGGGACGCGGCAGTGCGGAATGGCGATGCCGCCGGGCAGGCCGGTCGCCGACTGCGCCTCGCGGGCCAGCGCGGCCGCGGCGACGGGCGCCGGATCGGTGGCGCGGCCCGCCGCGGCGAGGCGGGCGGCGAGGGCGGCGATGACCGACGCGGTGTCGGCGCCGAGGTCGGCGTCGAGGGTGATCAGGTCCGGGGTGATGATCGAATCGGCCATCGGGGTGACTTCCTACAGGTGGGGGAGGGGAGACAGGGCCGTCACGGTGACGGCGGCGAGGTCCGGGTGCGCGGGGCCGGGGAGTTCGGTGCCGGGCAGGGCGGTCGCGGCGCTGCCGTAGGCGACCGCGGCGCGCAGGCGGTCGGCGGGCGCGGCGCCGGCGACGTCGGCGAGCAGGTACCCGGCGAGCGCGGAATCGCCCGCGCCGACGGTGGAGCGGGGCACGATGCGCGGCGCGGTGGCCGACCAAGCGCCCTCGCGC
>NZ_BAGK01000122.1 GCF_000308795.1 Nocardia thailandica NBRC 100428
GGTGGATTACCGCTGGGTGGTCGGCCGGGCTCCGGGCGCGGCGAGGGTTCGGGTGGCTGTTGTCCCGGTCCGTCTGACATGCGAGCTCCTTTGCTCCACCGCTACACCACACCCTGCACGGCGAGATCGACGCCTACACCCTGCCCTCCTGCCAGGGACTCCTCGACACCACCGTGACCACGCTGGCCGCCGAGGGCGGCCGGCACCTGATCGTCGACTTGACCGGCGCCGATTTCGTGTCAGTGCGCGCGATCACGGGTCTGGCCGAGCTGACCACGCAGAGCTGCCGACGCCGGATCAACCTGGCACTGATCGACTCCCGGGCCTACTCGCCGACCGCGTGGATCATCGCCGTGGCCGGGTTGAGCGCGTGGCTGCCCGTCCACGCCGACCTCACCGCGGCACTGACCGCGGCCAAGACAGACACTCCGGACCTCACCGCGGCGACCCTGCCGCGCCCGCGGGCCCGGGTCGGGCCGAACCCGCGCCGGTTTCCTCAGACCCCGACCCTGCGCGCCTGAGCGGCGCCGCGCCGAATCGAGAACACCCGTGTCCGATGCCCCCGAGGACCCCGCGCAGGCTTCGCCCGATCCGGATCCGGAGGAAGATCCGCTGGTGGCCAGGCCCGATCCCGGCCCGCTGCAGTCGTGGTGGGAGGAGATCATGAGCGGCCCACCGCTGTCCGCGGTGCGCGGGCGCCGCGGCGGGCAGCGTGCGAGCGGTCTGGGTTCCCCGGAGGCCGGTGACCGGCTGGCGGGATGAGCCGGGGCGGCGGGTGGCGGCAGGCTGTGGGCTCGCACGGACTCCAGATCGTGAGGACTGCTGCCGCCCAGCGGTTTCCCAGCGGGCCATCCGGCGTGAGCCGGGCACATCGGCCCGGTAGCCCCCCGGTCAGAGGCGGACCAGAGAGGTCTCGCCCGGGGCCGGGAGCCCGATGACCCGAGGTTCGCCCGAATCCCAGGTCACCCCGTATTCGGCGCCCCGCACCGGCTTCGGGCACGGACACGCAGTCCCCGTGCAGGCGCGGGGGAGCTATGGATCTTCGCGGGGCACGGCCGGCGGGGTGACCGCGATCTCGGCTGCTGTGTCGGCCGTGGTGGTGTCGCTCGCCACGGCGGTGGGTGCCGTGATGACGTTCCGCGGCCTCGGCGCGTCGGCGTGTCTATCGGGCACCTTCGCTCAGGCAGCCGGCGTCGGCGGGGAGTGTCTCGCGTACACACTCCGTCCACCGGCGCTGGTCTATCTCATCGCCTGCACCGCCGTCGGCCTCCTGCTCCTGGTGGGCGCTGTTCTGCTCTTCGCCCGCACCACCGCCGGACGTGTTCTCGTCGTGGTTGCGGCGGCGCTCGCCGCGCTCATCGGCGTCGCGACCTCGGTCACCGGTTCGGACTCGCTCACTGCCGTCTTCGGACTCGTCATCGGCCTGACCCCGGCCGCGCTGGCCGTGTTTCCCTTGGTCTGCGCGGCGGCACCAGCAACCGGTCGCTGGATACACGTGGCCAGGCGCTGACCCGGAGATCCCCACGGCCGGAAGGTGTCCGGGCACGAAGCGACCGCCGTCCGGTCGACCGCGCTCGAACAGGCGAGCCGCGCGGGGTCCGGGGTGGGCTACGACGCTTCGGCGGCGAGGCGGCCGGCCGCGAGAGCGCCGGGCGTGATCGGGGGAGGGGCGTGTCGGCGTCGCTGGAGCGGGACGCCTACAGCGGATCGTGGTGGCGGCAGCGGCCGGGGAATACGCGGGTGAGGCTGTGTTCGAGGATGGTCCGGCTCGGCGTGGTTTCGCCGCCGAGGAGGTGCGTCGTCGCCAGTCCCTGGACGGTCGCGAGGAGTTCGGCCGCCGTCAGGTGCTCGTCGGTGGCGGGGTCCACCTCGCCACACGGCTTTCCGTTGCCGATGACGCGTGCGAGTCGGTCGTGCAGGTCGCGGGAGGTGGACACCGCGAGCTCGCGGAGTGCGCTGCTTCGTATCGCCTGGGCGAGGAACTGGGTGCGGATCTCGCATTCGGTGCGGCGTGGCTGGTCGAGGGGCAGCAGTTCGCTGAGTCCGGCGTCGGCCATGCCGCGGATCGAGTGGCCGTGGCGCTCGCCGTGGTCGACGATCTCGGCAATCCGGTGATCGAGTCGCCGCAGGCATTCCGCGTATGCGGCGCCGATCAGCAGGTCCTTGCTCGCGAAGTAGTGCTGGACCAGCCCTACCGAGATGCCGGCACGTGTGGCGACCTTGGCGACGGTGACCGCGTCGAGGCCGTCGTCTCCGGCCACCTGGAGCAGGGCATCGGTGATCTGGGCTCGTCGCAGGTCGTGGTCGGCTGTTCTCGCCATGACAAAACCATATCGCAGTATGGTATTCATAACCGTATGGGAGTACGGTTATTCTGCTCGGTGCTTGCAGCCGTGATGGTCGCCCTCGCCGGCTTGCCCGGGCCCGCCGCCGCGTCCCCGGCGCCGGACGCCTTCGTCCGGGCCGACGGTTTCGTTCGAGATCAGATGCGCCGCTTGGGTGTTCCCGGGATCGCCTACGCGATCCTCGACGGCGGCGGGGTCGTCCATCAGGCCGGGCTCGGAGTCGACGGAAACGGGGCGGCGGTCACCGCCGACACCCCGTTCCTGTGGGGCTCGGTGGCCAAGCCGGTCGCCGCGACGCTCACCGTCGAACTGGCCCGTCAGGGGGTCCTGCGGCTGGACGATCCGGTGCGCACCCACCTCCCGGCGTTCGAACTGGCGGACCGTGACTCCGGCGCGCGGATCACGATCCGCGACCTGCTCCGACACACCAGCGGCCTGCCGTTCGGTGCGGCGCTGCTCGACCGGACCGATGCGGGGCGGCAGCCGGCGGATGTCCTGCCTGCGCTCGCGTCCATCAGGCCGCAGTCGCCGCCGGGAACGACCCATCTCTACAGCAGCCTCAACTACCTCGTGCTCGCCGCCGTGATCGAGGCCGCGACCGGAGCGCCCTACCCCGAGGTCCTTGCCGCGACCGTCGGTCGCGCGCTGCGCATGGACGGCATGGTCACGACCGCCGCGCAGGCGGCGAAGGTGCCACGCGGACACCGGTTCCTCGTGGGCAGGGCGGTCGGCATGAGCACCGGATACGACCCGGCAGGTGCCGCCTATGGATACCTGGGCGGTTCGCTGACCGATCTCGGCAGGTTCGCCGCGGGCCAGCTACGCCCCGAGGACCCCGCGAGCACCGCGCAGTTGCACGCGCCGGCGACACGGGTCGGTCCCGGCAAGCACTATGGATTGGGTTGGCGGATCAGCGATCTCCCCGGCCGGCCGAGGTCGGTGTGGCATTCCGGCACGGTGCCCGGCTATTTCTCGACGGTGATCCTGTTGCCCGATACCGATCAGGCCGTGGTCATGCTGCAGAACGTCTCCGGGTTCTTTCACGAGTCGGCCCTGCTCGCCACCGCGCAGGGCGTCGCGGACCTGCTCGCGAACGAGGAACCCGCCGTCGTGGCGATCGACCCGGCCTACCGGCTGACGGTCGGCACGCTGGCGGGACTCACACTGGCCCTCGCGGTGATCCTCGCGAAGGGTGTGTGGGGTCGCCGTTCGCCGTCGCGTGCTGCCGCCGGGCGTGGCCGCCTGGGTGCCGTCGGCTGGGTCGCCGCAGCCGCCCTGCTCCTCGCGGCCGCCGCGTGGGGCACCCGCGTCGCGTTCGACGTCCCGGCCCGCTACCTGTGGTTGTGGGCGCCGGACCTCGCGGTCCTGTCGTGGACGACTGCCGGATCGGCCGCGGCCATCGCCGCGGTGCGGGTTCGCCGCGCCCTGAGGAGACCACAGGGAGGCCCGTCGATCCGGTGATGAACACACCGACGGCAGAGGGATTCGTAGCCCGGGGTGTGGGTGCCGGACGGTAGCCGAGGCGAGGCTGCGACTCGTCGGCGGGGCCGACCGGGTCTGCCCGTGCCCGTGAGTTAGTGTGAAAAGGTAATGGTATGCGTTTCGAAAACAGTGCTCACCCCTTCTCGGTCGAACGGCGTTCGGCGGGACGGGGACCTGTGGTGACCGTTACCGGCGAGGTCGACATCCATACCGCACCGCGGCTCGGCGACGCCCTGGGAGAGCTCATCGAAGAGGCATCGCCGCACTCGCTCGTGGTGGATCTGACCGGGGTCGAGTTCCTCGACTCCTCGGGGGTCAACGTTCTCCTGCGAACCCACCGACGCGTCGGAGATCTCCGGGTGGTCGCCTCGCCCGCGGTGCGGCGCCCGCTGGAAATCACCGGGCTGACGGCGACCATGAACATCTTCGACGATCTCGAGGCGGCCTTGTCCGCGCTACCGCGATCGTCCGGCGGTCCCGATGACGAGTAGCCCTGGCCGACAAGGGTTTCGGACGATCGCCACCGACACCCACGGACGGTGCTGCACCGAAGGGTTCGGCGGCACCCGCCCTCGGCCGCGCGCGGCCCTGCCCTCGACCGCGGGCACCGGATCGACTCCGCAGGCGGGGGAGATCGTCACCGCACAGTCGGCTTCATGACCGGCGGAGTCCGCGAACCGCGCGATCGGGCTTCGTCGGCAGCCGCGGTGACACACCGACCGGAGTGGACCCGTGCGGCGCACCCGGCTGTCCTGGTCGGGCCGGACTCGGTGGTTCTCGCCCGCAACGAGGCGGCGGCAGCGATGTTCCCCGAGGTGAGTGACGGAGTCACTCTGGCTGCCGGACCGCTGTCGTGGCTGCAGGGACCGCACCGCGCGCTGAGCTCGACACCGCTGACGCCACGATCGGCCCTGACGGCAGGCAGGCTGGGCGATCATGTCATCGATGCCCATCCGACTGCGCTCGGCGACGGTTCCGTCCTCTGGTGGCTGCTCACGGACACCGCGACCGCACTCGAACGCGCAGAACGCGACCTGCGCGAGGCGCAGGAACGCACCGCCTTCCTCGCAGAGGCCGCCGAGATCTTGATGGGTTCGCTCAACCCCCAGCGGTGTATGGAGTCGATCGCGCGCATCGCCGCGGACCGGCTGGGCGATGCTGCTGTGGTCGTCGCGGCCGCCCGTCGCCGCTACCACCCGATCACGCAGTGCGATACCTCCGGAGAGGTGAGGCACTGCGTCGTCGAGCACGATCCGGCCCGGGTTCCCGGCCTGAGCGAGGCGCTGCGCGGCTTTCCGCCGATGCCCGCGCGCTGGATCGATCCCGCCGCAGTGCCGACGTGGCTGCTGCCCGATTCGTGGCGGGGGCCGCTCGGCGCGGTGGCCGTCATCGGCTTGCCCGGGCACGGAGTGCCCGCAGGCGCGCTGATCCTCCTGCACCGGGGCGAGCACGACCTCAGCGAGGCAGAGGAACTCGTAGCCCGTCTGTTCGCGGCGCGAGCGGGCATCGCACTGTCGGCTGCGCAGATGTATGCCGAGCAGACCAGCATCACCGGAATCCTGCTGCGCGAGTTGCTGCCGCCGCAGCTGCATCGGATCCAGGGCGTAGAGCTGGCCGGCGGCTACCGCGCCGCCGAGAACCACGAGGTCATCGGCGGCGACTTCTACGATGTCTATCCTGCCGAGCAGGCGGGGCAGGAGTCGCTGGTTGTCCTCGGTGACGTGTGCGGGAAGGGGCTGGAGGCCGCGATCCTGACCGGCAAGATCCGCAACACGCTGCAAGCGCTCGTGCCGACCGGCAGTGACCACCAGACGATGCTGCGTCTGCTCAACAAGGCACTGCTGGCTTCGCAGCACGACCGGTTCGCCACCCTGGTGCTTGCCTCCATCGTGCACAGTCCCGACCGGATCCGGCTGCGGCTCACCTCCGGCGGGCATCTGCCTCCGCTGGTCGTGCGGGCAGACGGCACCGTCGAAGTGACGCCGACCCAGGGACAGCTGGTCGGCGCACTCCCCGAGATCAGTGCGAGAACGGTCGAAGTCGTCCTCGGGCCGGGAGAAACCTGCCTCCTGTACACCGATGGCATCACCGAAGCCCGCGGCGGCGCGCTGGGCAATGCCATGTTCGGCGAGCAGCGGCTGGCGCAGGCACTGGCCGCCTGCGCGGGCATGCCCGCGGACGCCGTCGTCGAACACCTCCGAATGCTCATCGAACAGTGGGTCGGTGCGAACCAGCGCGATGACATCGCACTGGTCGCCATCACCGTGCCCACCCGCTACGGGAGGGCACGATGACATCGCCGGATTCCCTGGACCGCGAGCGGGACACGCTGTGGGCGAGCGTGCTCGAAATGGACGAGGATCGGGCCCTGGACCTGGTACGCGCGCTGATCGACCACGGCGTCGACGCGGAGACCGTGCTCTTGAAGGTCATCGCGCCGGTCCAGCTCAAGGTCGGCGAGGAGTGGGCGGCCAACCGCATGACCGTCGCGCAGGAACACGCGGCGACGGCGATCAACGACCGGGCCGTCGCCGCCCTGCCCAGGCGATCCGCGACCCCTCGTGCGGCCTCGGGCAGGGTGACCGTCGCCTGCGTGGCCGGCGAGTGGCACGCGTTGCCCGCCAGGCTGCTGGCCGAGGTGCTCAGGATCCGGGGATGGCAGGTCGACTTCCTCGGAGCCCAGCTGCCGACGCACCACCTGATCGCCCACCTGCACAGTCACAACCCGGATGTCGTGGCGCTGTCCGCGTCGTTGGCCACTCGTCTGCCGGACGCCCACGCCACGATCACGGCGTGCCAGGCCACCTCGGTGCCGGTGATCGTCGGCGGGGCCGCCTTCGGCAGGGACGGGCGGTACGCGCGCACGCTCGGTGCCGACGGCTGGGCGCGAGACGCCCCGGACGCTGCGGACCTGCTGGCGACCGGCTTCCCCCGAGCCACGCGACGGCGCTCCGCCGGGCCGGTCGACGGTCTGCCTCACCTGCTCGATCAGGAGTACACGATGGTCAGCACCACGGTGAGCAGCCTGGTCGCCGGGACCATGGCTGGTTTGGAACAGCACTACCCGCCCGTCCGGCAATACCGTGCGGACCACCGCGAACGGACCGCCGAAGACCTCCGGAACATCGTCGAGTTCCTCGCCGCGGCGCTGTATGTCGACGACGATGAGCTCTTCGGCGACTTCATCGCCTGGACCTCCGGGGTGCTCGCCGCCCGCCAGGTGCCGAATCGCGCACTGCTGTCGGCACTCTCGCTGCTCGAGCAGCAACTGACCGACTTTCCCCGGGCGCGGCGGATCCTGGCCGCGTCACGGTCGGTGCTCTGAGCCCACGCGCATTTGCGGGACCGGTCGGTGTGACGCTGCCTTCTTTTTCGGGGGAAGGACGGAATGTGTGGCATGCTGGGTGGCGAGCACGGATTGTTGCAAGTGATTGTCCGGCTCACTACAGGAAGTCATCGAAAAAAGTATGTCTCAAGGCAGTGTGAAGTGGTTTAACGGCGAAAAGGGCTTCGGGTTCATCTTCATCGCGCAGGACGCGGGCGGCCCCGATGTGTTCGTCCACTATTCCGCGATTTCCGGCTCCGGCTTCAAGTCCCTCGACGAGGGCCAGCGGGTCGAGTTCGAGGTCGAGCAGGGCCAGAAGGGTCCGCAGGCCCAGAACGTCCGCGCCATCTAGGAGCAGGCGACTACAGAAACCCGCGCGATCCGCGCGGGTTTCTTGCTTTCCGGGCCCGGCTCCTGCCGGTCCCGGGGCCGAGCGGACCCGGAGCGCGCCGGGGGAAACCGGCGGCGGCGCGGTCGTCGTACGGCGCGCGGTGCCACCGGGATGCGCGAAAATTTCCGGGTGAGCAACGAAGACACCGGACAAGGGCGCGGACATCGGTTGGCGCGCGCGTATCGGCCCGCGGGGGTGGGCACGTTCACGTTCTGGTTCGACTCCGGCCGCTGGGAGTGGTCGCCGGAGGTGTTCCGGATGCACGGCTATGCCCCCGGGGAGGTGGAGCCGACCACCGAACTGCTGCTGTCGCACAAACATCCCGAGGACCGCGACGTGGTGGCCGGGCTGATCACGCGCACGATCGCCGAGGGGCATCCGTTCTCGAGCCGCCATCGTTTCCTCGACACCGCGGGCCGGGTGCACACGGTGATGGTGGTGGCCGACCGGGTCCTCGACGATCGCGGTGACCCGATCGGGACGACCGGCTACTACCTGGACCTGTCCGACACCGTCGACGCCGCAGCCGAGGACGCCGCCGGCGAGGCGATCAGCGACGCGGTGGGCGAGGTGGTGGCCGCGCGGGCGGTGATCGAGCAGGCCAAGGGCGTGCTGATGCACATGTACCGGATCAACGCCGGCCAGGCGTTCAAGGTGCTGGTGTGGCGGTCCCAGGAGACCAACATCAAGCTGCGTGACGTGGCCGCCCGGGTGGTGGCCGACCTGGAGCTGCTGCCCCCGCCGCCACCGGCCACGGTCGCGGCGTTCGACCATCTGCTGCTGACCGGCCACGAACGCATGGATCCCGGCGACGCCGGCTGAACGCCGCCCGGCGCTCTCACGGGGCCGTCACGGGTCACGCTCCTCCGGGCGAAACCGGGTACTCCTGGACTGCGCCGCGCCCATTCCCGAACCGACGCCGTGTCGGACGCCCGGTGTGCAGGTTCATCGGACCCGCCTCGATGCCGCCGCGATCATCTCGTGGGGTGTCCGGGCGGGTCCCCGTCGCTGCGGCGGTCAGGCTCGGCGGCGCCACCGCAGCGTCCCGTAGACGACCGCCGTGCAGGTGACGCCGACGAGCGCGGTCGTCACCCATTGCGACTTGTCCGCGGCGCCTTGCGCGTGCGTGACCCACGCGACCAGAAGCCCGGCCAGCGCCGAACCGATCACGATGGCCACCGCGGTCACCAGATCCGCCATGCGTGTCATCTCAGCCCCCTGAAGTGTGTAGCGCCACGCCCCCACAAGCGCGGTCACCGTCGAGACTACGGCAACCGACCGCAGTGGGCTCGCCGGACCGAGCCGGCCGGGACGCTGGGAACCGTTGGCGCACAACGGGTTCGATGGCCAGCGGCGGTCGGTGGCCGGGCGGGGTCCGGTCACCCGCGATCCCGCGGCCGACCACCGACAACGAGGGGATCTCATCGAGCGCGTCGGCCGAGGGCGGTCGTCTCGCTCGGCGGTCCCGGCCCGGTGCTCAGTCGGGCGGGCTGACGTCGAAACGGACCTCGTGGCGCAGCAGCCGGCTGACCGGAGCGCCGAACATGCGGTGAACGGTCTCGCTGAAGTGCGACGGCGTGGCGAAGCCGGCGTCCAGGGCGCAGCGGGTGAGGTCGTGGCCCTCGGCCATACCGCGCAGGGCGTGGATCATTCTGGCCCACTGCTGATATCGGCGGAAAGTGGTCCCGCACTGCTGGGTGAACAGCCGCAGGAAATGCGACGTGGACAGGCCCAGTCGGGCCGCGACCGCCTCGGCCCGGAACGTGTGCTGGGGGTGCCGCCGGATCGAGGCGGCGACCGCGGCGATCCGCGGATCGACCGGTCGCGTCCGGCCGGCGACGAGCAGGCCGAAGAGCCGGTCCGGGTCGACCTCGGCGTCCGCGCATAGCTCGATCAGTTCGCGTTCGCGACGGTGTCCGAGCCCGAACGGCCCGACGGTGCTGGTCATCTCGGCGGCGATCGCGGCCGCGGAGGAGTCGGCGACGTCGACGAACATCAGCAGGATCGGGTCGTCGCGCGAGTTCACCCGGTGCACCGCTCGCGCCGGGGCCAGCGCGCTGCGGGCCCGGATCTCGCCGTGCGTGGCGGTCTCCAGCACGAACGGCCCGGTCAGCCCCACGCTCAGCACCGCCACCGACGTCGAATGCGGATCGACGCCGAGCTCGAGTCCGAGATAGCCGGCGTGGCCCGGCCGGATCCAGACCAGGGGAGACCGCGCGAGACCGCACGTTTCCGAAAGCGCGCCGCCGCGCTCGCCTGCCACCGTAGCGCTACACCGATCCATCAGGAGGACCCGTCATGCGAGGCAGAATTCCCCGGCGAATGCGGATACTGGCCGCACTCCGGCCCGAACCCGACTGGGACACGATCACCCCGGAAGGTGTCGTCGAACTGCGTGCGGCGCAGGCGAAAGTGCTGCGGTCGCCGCTCGGCGCGGTCGTGGGAGGCAGGGCCGACCGGGGCGCGTCGATCTCGACCCGGTCCCTCGAACTGCCGGGGCGCACGATCGACGTGCGCGTCCACCGGCCGCGTCGCGGCGAGGACGTGCTGCCGTTGATCGTCGCCTTCCACGGTGGCGGACTGATCGTCGGCAACCCGGCACAGGACGACTGGCTGCTGAGCCATCTGGCCGCGCGTTGCGGCGCCGTGGTCGCCTCGGTGGACTACCGGTTGGCGCCCGAACATCCGGTGCCCGCCCCGGTCCACGACGCCTACGATGCGTTCGCCCATCTCGTCGACCGAGCCGAACAGTGGGGTGTCGATCCAGAGCGTGTCGCGGTGCTCGGTTCCAGTGCGGGCGCCACCCTCGCGGCCCTCACCGCGATCGAGGCGGTGGGACGGGGCCGGGCGCTGCGCGCCCAGGTCCTGATCAACCCGCAGCTGGACTGGACCGACGCGACGTTCGCGTATCCGTCGTTCCGCGAGAACGCCGGCGCACCGACCGCGACCCCCGCCAATTGCCGTGCCGCGCAACGGCTCGCCCTGCCGGCCGGGTTCGATCCGGCCGCGATCTCGCCGCTGTGCCACCGCGGCCTCGCCGGGGTCGCGCCCGCCCTGATCGTCTCGGCCGGACTCGACACGCTCGAGGACCACTCGCCCGCCTACGCCGCCCGCCTGCGCGACGCGGGCGTCGAGGTGACGCTGACCCGCCACGCGGAGGCGACCCACGCCTTCCTGAGCATGCCGGGGCTGGTTCCCGCGGCGCGGCCCGCGCGCGCGGAGATCCTCGCCCATCTCGTCGATCGGCTGGCCGGGCGGGCGCGGGTGTCGCGGTGAGCGGTCAGCGCGCGGAGGCATCGGACGGCCAGAGCGCACGCAGGGGACGCAGGCCGTCCTCGACGTACTCGGCGACGGAGCGGTCCTCGCCGTCGAGGAACCACTGCTCGAGGGCGGCCAGGTAGCCGAAGATCAGCGCGTTGGTGGCGACGCGGGCCTGCGCCTCGGTGAATCGGCCGGTCGCGGCGAGCACCGGGGTGAGCCGCTGGCTCGTCCGGTCCGCCGAGGCGTAGGCGGCGCGGCGCACCGAGGGCTCGGTGAAGTGGTAGCGCAGGCTGCGCCGCCACGGGCTCGGGTCGGGCGCGCCCGACGCCGATGCGGCGGGCGCGGATTCGTACTCGCGCACCGAGGCGAGCAGGCTGCCGATGGGGTCGCGCGGGTCGACGACGCGTTCGAGGTCGGCGTCGCTCAGGGTGTCGAACTCGTCGGCGACGATGATGCCCTCCTTGGTGCCGAACAGCCGGTAGACCGTCGACGGGGAGACCTCGGCGGCGGCCGCGATCTCCTCGATGGTCACCGCGGCGAAGCCCTTCTCGTCGAACAGGTCGAGGGCGCGTTCCTGGACGGTGTGCATGGCCTTGAGCCGCCAGCGTTCGCGAAGTCCGGTCATGCCCGGAGGATATCAGAAAGTGACTATCTCCAGACATTGACTGTCTGAAACGAGGATCGTACAGTCACTTGCTACAGACAGTGACTTTCTGAACTGGGGTGTGTGATGACGACAATCGACCGTGTCGACGCCGCGGTGCCGCCCGCGCCGCCGGATACCGGGGGCCTGGCGACGCTCGTGCGTCCCCATGTCCCCGGCTTCGCGGCTGTGGTGATCCTGCAGGTCATCGGCGCTGTCGCGGGGTTGGCGCCGCTGCTGGCGGTGGTGGAGGTGGGGCGGTTGCTGCTGGCGGCGGGCCCGGTCGAGGAGAGCCGGGTGTGGGCGGCGGTCGCGCTCGGCGCGCTCGGGCTGCTCGTGCGCCTCGTGTTCACCGCCGCGTCCTCGGGCCTGGGTCATGTGCTCGACAGCCGGGTCCAGCTGTCGTTCCGGCGCCGCCTGGCGGCCCATCTGGGGCGGGTGCCCATCGGCTGGCTCTCCCGGCGCCGGACCGGCGAGCTGGCCAAGGTGGTCGGCGACGACGTGAGCGCGGTGCATCCGTTCCTCGCGCACGCGCCCGGCGAACTGGTCTCGGCGTTCGTGGTGCCGCTGGTCTCGCTGATCTATCTGCTCACCGTCGACTGGCGGCTCACGGTGATCACGCTGATCCCGGTGGTGCTCGCGGTGGCGCTCGTGCCCCTGCTGATGCTGCCCGCCCGCGAACGCGAACAGCGCGAGTTCGACGCCGCGATGGGCCGCATCGCCGACTCGGTGGTGGAGTTCGTGCAGGGCATCGCGGTGGTCAAGACCTTCGGCGGCGGCGATCGCGCCCATCGCCGATTCCGCGCGGCCACGGAGGAATTCGCCGACACCTTCCTGCGCTGGGTGCGCGGCCTCGCGCCGGTCGCCGCCGGGATGCAGCTCGCGCTCTCGCCGCCGTTCGTGCTGCTGGTCGTGCTCGCCGGCGGGACCTACCTGATCACCAGCGGTGGCCTGGCGCCCGCGGATCTGCTGCCGTTTCTGCTGCTCGGCCTCGGCCTCACCGCGCCGGTGGCGGCGCTCGGCCACGGCTTCGACGACCTGCAGGCGGCCGGTCGCGCGGTCGGGCGGATCCGCGACGTGCTCGCCGTCGCGCCACTGACCGAGCCCGCCCGGCCGGTCCCGCCGAGGGGACACCGGGTGGAACTGCGCGACGTGCGCTTCGGCTACGACCCCGGCCACGAGGTGCTGCGTGGCGTCGACCTCGTGCTCGAGCCGGGCACCGTCACGGCGCTGGTCGGGCCGTCCGGCAGCGGGAAATCCACGCTCGCCCAGCTGCTTCTGCGATTCTTCGATCCCACCGCGGGATCCGTGACCCTCGGTGGCGTCGACCTGCGGGAGATCGGCGGACGGCGGCTCTCTCGGACGGTCTCGTTCGTGTTCCAGGACGTCCGCCTGCTGCACGCCACGGTGGCGGACAACATCGCGCTCGCGGTGCCGCACGCCGACCGCGCGCAGGTGGTCGAGGCGGCGCGGCGGGCCGAGATCCACGACCGGATCCTGGCGCTGCCGCACGGCTACGACACGGTGCTCGGTGAACAGGCCGGGCTGTCCGGCGGTGAGGCGCAACGCCTCGCCCTGGCCCGCGCCCTGCTCGCCGACACTCCGGTCCTGGTGCTCGACGAGGCGACGGCCTTCGCCGACCCGCGCACCGAGCGGGCCCTGCGCCACGCGGTGGCGAGCGGGCGCGGCGATCGCACCGTGCTGATCATCGCCCACCGGCCCGAGACCATCGCCGACGCCGACAGCGTCGTCCTGCTCGACGGCGGTGTGGTCGTCGAGCACGGCGCGCCCGCCCGGCTCTCGGCCGCGGGTGGTCCGTTCGCCGAGTTCTGGCAGACCCATCGAGGAAGCGAGTCGTCATGATCCGCACGTTGCTCCGCGTGCTCGGCCACCGGTACGCCGCTCCGGTCCGCCGTGCGGTGGCGCTGATGAGCGTCGCCGCGGTGGTGGAAGGACTGTCCTATCTCCTGCTCGTCCCGGTGCTGCGGGAACTGTTCGGCGACGAGCCCGCCCGCGCCCGGCCCTGGCTGGTCGCGTTCGGCGCAGGCGTCGCGCTCTACGCCGGCCTGCGCTACGTCGCCGATCTGGCCGGGTTCCGTGCCGGAACGACGCTGCTGCGCGGCACCTATCACCGACTCGGCGACCATCTCGCGCGGCTGCCGATCGGCTGGTACGGGCCGGAGCGGGTCGGTGAGGTGTCGGCGCTCGCCGGCCGCGGCGTGCTGGAGGCGATGGGGGTGATCGCGCATCTGCTGGCGCCGTTCGTCACCGCGACCCTGACCCCCCTGACGATCGTGACCGTCATGGCCGTCTACGACTGGCGGCTCGGGTCGGCCGCGGCGCTGGCCGTCCCGCTCGTCGCGGCGATCCAGGTCTGGTCGGGACGCGCGACCGCCGCGGCCGACGCCGAACGGCACGACCGCGATCAGCGGGCCGCCGGCCGCGTCATCGAATATCTGCAGGCCCAGCCCGTGTTGCGGGCAGGCGGCCGCGCCGCCGAGCGCTTCGACCTGCTCGACGACGCGCTGCGCGGCATCCAGCGCTCGACCCACCGATCGGTGCGGACCGCGCTGCCCGGCATGGTCGCGCTCACGCTCGTCGTGCAGGCGATGTTCACCGGCCTGCTCGCGCTCGGCGTGTACCTGGCGCTCGGTGGCCGCATCGGCGTGGCCGAGGTGCTGGCGATGCTGGTGCTCGCCGCGCGCTGCGCCGAACCGCTGCTCTCGCTGGCCGACCTCGGCGGCAAGATCCGCAGTGCCCGCTGTCAGCTGGACCGCCTCGACGCCCTGCTGCGCACCGAGCCCCTGCCCGAACGCGCCGACCCGATCCGCCCGGACGGCCACGCTCTGGCCTTCGACGCCGTCACCTTCCGGCACGAGAACCGCACGGTGCTCGACGGCGTCACGCTGACCGTGCCGCAGGGCGCGCGCTACGCGATCGTCGGCCCGTCCGGCGCGGGCAAGAGCACGATGCTGCACCTGCTCGCCCGGTTCCACGACGTGCACGCGGGCGCGGTGCGGCTCGGCGGCGTTGACGTCCGCGACATCGACACCGCGACCCTGATGGCGCGGATGGCGATCGTGTTCCAGGACGTGTACCTGTTCGACGGCACGATCGAGGACAACATCCGCCTCGGCAGGCCCGACGCGAGCCCCGCCGAGGTGCGGGCCGCGGCGACCGCCGCCGGGCTCGACGAGGTGGTCCAGCGCCTGCCCGGCGGCTGGGCGGCCGAGGTCGGCGAGGGTGGCGCGCTGCTCTCGGGCGGTGAGCGCCAGCGGGTTTCGATCGCGCGCGCGGTGCTGAAGGACGCCCCGATCGTGCTGCTCGACGAGATCACCTCGGCGCTCGACCCGGCCAACGAGGCCGCCGTGCACGAGGGCATCGAGCGCCTGATGCGTGGCCGCACCGTCGTGATGGTCGCGCACCGGCTGAACACCGTCCGCACCGCCGACCACGTCGTCTTCCTCGACGGGGGACGCATCGCGGAGCAGGGCACGCACGACGAACTGCTCGCCGCCGACGGCAGGTACGCCGAGTTCTGGCACCTCGCCACAGCCCCGGTGCCCGGCGGCTGACGGCCGGTTACTCCGCGCGGCTGCCGGATCGGCCCTCGACCGCTGCCCGCGCGATATCGCGCGGGACCACCCAGAGGGCCTCGGCGGCGGCGCAGAGCTCACCCTCGCGGGTCGAAAGAGCGACGCCCACAGTGTATTTGCGTCCCTCGGAGCGGATCGGCCAGGCGTGCGCAAGGTATTCGGCGCCGGCCAGGACCGGTCGATGGGCGGTGGCGGTGAGCGCGGCCGTCACGGCGCCGCGGGCCATGTCCTGGAACACCCACGCGGCGACGCCGCCGGGACAGTCGAGGGCGGACCAGACGATCTCGGGCGGCAGCTCGCCGTTCGGGTCGGCGAGTCCGTGGTCGGGCGTCCACGCGGCGGCGACGACGGCACCGTCACGCACCGGCCAGGGGAACAGGCGCAACCCGTGGCCGGGAGCGCACTCGACGCCGCACCCGAAGCAGTCGGTCACCGGCCGCGCGGTGCTCGCGAGCGCGGACTCGGTCGCCCGCTTCGCCTCCGACCAGGACGGCGGCGCGGCCACCGCGAGCGGCACGTCGGCGGGCGCGGAACGGGCCAGCACCGTGCCGCTCGCGCCGGACAGCGTCACCTGCCCGGCATCGTCGGCGGTCATCGCGATCGGCGTGCCGATCGGCACCGCGCTGCGGAAGTCGACGCGCACCGGGCCGGCGCCGGATCGGCGGGCGAGCATGCCGGCCACATAGCCGCCGAAGGCCACCTCCGGATAACCGTGCACGTGCTCCGGGATCGTCACCGTCTCGGTCTGGATCATGCTGTGCTCACCCTTCGTGCGGCCGTCGATACCGACGATATCGGCGGCCGCACCAGCGCGGGCCGTCGCGGCACCCTCAGGCGACCAGGCGCGCCAACGTGCCGGTCTGGGCGAGCAGGGCGAAGCGGTCGGGCACGCCCCAGTGTTCGGCGATGCGTCCCTCGGCGTCGAACCGGCAGATGTCGATGACGGTGACCTCGACCGGGTTGCCGGTGGGTGCGCCGCCGAAGAGGCCGCCCTGATGGGTGCCGCGCCCGGTCATCCGCACCCACAGGGTGTCGCCGTCCTCGGTCATGGCGTCGAAGCTGTAGCGCATGTCGGGCACCATCCGGTGCACCTCGCGGATGGCGGCCTTCACCTTCTCCCGCGCCGCGGCGCCGCTGCCGTCGAGCCCGAACTGGTGCTCGACCAGGTCGGGGGCGGTCAGCTCGTCGACGACGGTGTCGTCGCCCTGCTCGAAACCCCGCCGCATGAATTCGATGAATCGTTCGCGGTTGCTCATCCCGCTCACCTCTTCCGGCTGCTCAGCCGAGATATTTGCACCATTTGTGCATTGGATGCAGTAGTACTGCACTGAACACACTGCTAGTGTGATCCCGGTGACCGACGGTGTCAAGACCTACCGCCAGCAGCAGGCGCAGCAGACGCGCGACCGGATCGCCGACGCCGCCCAGCGGCTGTTCGCCGAGCAGGGGTACACCGCCACCAGCATCGACTCCATCGCCGCGGCGGCCGGGGTCGCGGTGCGCACGGTGTACTCGGCGTTCGGCGCCAAGCGCGAGATCCTGTCCGCCATCTGCGAGCGCTGGCTCGAACGCGCCGGGGCGCGCCCGCTGGCGCAGGCGACGCTCGCCATCGCCGACCCGGTCGAGCGGCTGCGCGGCGCCGCGCACTGGTTGCGGACCCTCTACGAATGCGGCTTCGACGTCGTCACGGTCCTCGACGGCGCGATGGGGGAGGACGCGCAGACACGGGAGTTGCTGCGCGCCAAACTCGCCGGGCGCAATCACGTCATGGACCTGTTCGTCGAATCGGTGCGCGACCGGCTGATCATCGAACTGCCCGACGCGCAGGCCATCTACCGCGCGTTCGCCGCGCCCGGGGTGTATCGCGAACTGGTCGTCGAATCAGGCTGGACGCCTGCGGCGTTCGAGGACTGGGTGGCCGAGGCGCTGATCCGTCAGCTGTTCGGTGGCTGAGGCGACACGCGCCGGCGGTGTCGTCGCGGTGGCCGACGTGGGGAGACCGGCGGCCGCCGGTTCCTAGCCGGTCCTCGCGCGTCTCGTGTCGTAGGCCCAGATCGCGATCTCCACGCGGTTGCGGGCGCCGAGCTTGGTCATCAACGAGGCGACGTGGGATTTGACCGTGCTCAGGCCGACGAAGAGTTCGGCGGCGATCTCGGCGTTGGTCCGGCCCCGTGCCACCAGCGCGAGCACCTCCTCCTCGCGCCCGGTGAGCGGATCGAGGGGCTGCGACGGCACCGACGGCGCCTGATCGGCGAAGGTCGCCAGCAGCCGGCGGGTGATGTTGGGGGCGATCATCGCGTCCCCCTCGGCCGCCGCGCGGACGGCAGCCACGAGCAGCTCCGGCCCGGCGTCCTTGAGCAGGAAGCCGCGGGCGCCGGCGCGGAGGGCGCCCAGGACGTACTCGTCGAGGTCGAACGTGGTGATCACGACGACCGCGATCGGGTCGCCGACGTCGGGACCCGCCAGGCGCCGCGTGACCTCGACACCGTCGAGCCCGGGCATCCGGATGTCGACGAGGAGGACATCGGGGCGCAACCGGGTGGCCAGGTCCAGCGCGGCGAGCCCGTCCGCCGCCGTGCCGACGACCTCGAGGTCGGGGTGCGCGTCGAGGATCATCACCAGCCCGGTCCGGACCAGGTCCTGGTCGTCGGCGACGACGACGCGGATGCTCATGCCGCGGCCCCCGCCGGCAGCACCGCTTCGACCACCCAGCCGCCCTCGGGACCCGGCCCCGCACAGAGCGATCCGCCCAGCAGCTGGGCGCGTTCGGCCATGCCGAGCAGGCCGAATCCCGGCGCCGGAATCGGCCCGGGGACGGTCTGTCCGTCGTCGCTGACACGCAGTCGCACCGCAGCGCCCTCCCGGCGTACGACGATCCCGACGCGGGTCGCGCCGCGGGCGTGCCGCACGGCGTTGGTCAGCGATTCCTGCGCGAGCCGGTAGAGCGCGGCGTCCACGGGTCGTGCCAGCCCGGTCGCCGAATCGTCCAGTGACACCTCCACGGTCGGTGCGGCGCCGGCCCGCGCCAGGGCGGGCAGGTCCGCGACACCCCGCCGCGGCGAGTAGGGGGCGGCTTCCTCCTCGCGCAGTACCCGCACCATCGTCCTCATCTCGGCGAGGGTTCGCGACGCTTCCGACTCGATCGCGGCCAGCACCTCGGCGGCCTTCTCCGGCTGGACTCCGGCGACCACGCGACCGGCCTGCGCCTGCACCGCGATGGCCGAGACATGGTGGGCCACGGTGTCGTGCAGCTCGCGCGCCAGCGCGACCCGCTCCTGATTGCGGATCTCGCGCTGCCTGCGCTGCCACAGGTCCGCGCGGGAGCGGAACACCGCCGCGAGCGCGACCACCGACAGCAGGAGGGCGCCGCCGCCGAAGACGTCGGCCGCACCCGCGGCGGTTCCGTACATCCCGACCGCGGCGACGACGGTCACGAACGCCGTCCCCGCGATCACCTCTCGCCCCGAACCCCACCGCACGAGCGAGTAGAGCAGCAGCAGGACGGCCATCATGGAATAGAGCCCGAGGTCCCCGGCGTGCGCGGTCAGCTGCAGGACCGCGAGCAGCCCGGCGACGCCCCACCCGACGAGGACGGCCGCCAGGGGACGGCTCCGCCGCCACAGCAGGGCGGGCACCAGCGCCAGGGCGAGCGCCACGACCAGCGGTCGCCAGGCCAGGCCGGGCCGCACGAGGCCCTCGACCACCACCGTGGCCGCGTACACGCCCACGAGCAGGCGGTCGAGCCGACCGACCGGCGGGGCGTCCGCCGGCCGCGGCTCGTGCCAGAGGGAGCGCCGGACAGTGACCACGGCTTCATCCTAGGGATCGACGGGCCCCGACGGACCGGCCGAAAGTACGAGAGCGGATTCATCCCGTCGGCCGGGCGAACCCGGCCTCGCGGCCGGTGTGCCCGTATGCCCGCCTCGGCGATCGTGGACGGACCGACCTACCGATCCGCACCTACGACGGAGCCCGTGATGCCGACACCCCGATCCCCGCTGGAAGACCAGCCGATGCCCGTGCGCGCCACGCTCGCCGCCACGTGGACGAGCTTCCTGTTCCTGTACGTCTACGTGGACATCCTCAACTTCTTCACCCCCGGAGTCGTCGACGACATCCTCGACGGAAGGGTCTTCGAATTCGCCCTCTCCCAGACGTTTTCGACCACGGCGCTGGCCCTGATGGCCGTTCCGATCCTCATGGTCGTCCTGACGACGACCCTGCCCGCCGGGACGAGCCGCGCCGCGAACCTCGTCGTGGCCTCGCTCTACATCCCGGTGACGGCTTTCAACGCCGCGGGCGAGTCGTGGCTGTTCTTCTACGGTCTCGGGATCGTGCTCGAACTGACCCTGCTGGTCCTGGTCCTGCGCTGTGCCTGGACCTGGCCCCGTTCGGCGCCGTCGCCGACCGGCTCGCGCCGTGGAACCGAGCGGGCCCCCGACCAGCCGGCGGCACCCGGCCGGTGACCCCGCGATGCCGGCTCCTTGCGCGAGGCTGGAGCGGTCCGCGAGCCACCCCGGGCGCGCGTCGGGAGTGC
>NZ_BAGK01000121.1 GCF_000308795.1 Nocardia thailandica NBRC 100428
TGAGCACGATCGCGCGCACGCCGCCGTAGTCGGATTCGCTCAGCCGCACCGACACCCCGTGGCTCTGCGCCAGCCGCGCGACCACGTAGAGGCCGAGCCGCGAGTCGGCGGACAGGTTGCCGACGCCGAAGTCCGGCGGCGCGGACAGCATCTGGTTGTAGCGTTCGAGGTCCTCGGGGCTCATGCCCATGCCCTGGTCGGTGATCTCGATGACCACGCCCTTGCCGACGACGTTGCCCCCCGCCTCGACCCGCGACTGCGGCGGCGAGTAGCTGGTGGCGTTGTCGACGAGTTCGGCGAGCAGGTGGACCAGGTCGGCCACGACGGCGCCGACGACGCTGACCTCGGGCAGCCGGGTGACCCGCACCCGCGCGTAGTCCAGGGTCTCGCCGATGGCCGAGCGGACCACGTCCATCACCGGAATCGGGTTGCGCCACTGGCGGCCCGGGCGGCCGCCGCCGAGGATGATCAGGTTCTCGGCGTTGCGGCGTTCGCGGGTGGCCAGGTGGTCGAGGCGGAACAGCGTCTCGAGCAGGGCCGGATCCTCCTGGCGCCGTTCGGCTTCGTCGAGGATCTCGAGCTGGCGGTGCACCACGATCTGGCTGCGGTGGGCGATGTTGAGGAAGACCGCCTTCACGCCCTCGCGGGTGCGGGCCTCGTCCACGGCGGCGCGCAGCGCGGCGGCCGCGGCGTGCTCGAACGCCTGGGCGACCTCGCCGATCTCGTCCTTGCCGAAGTCCAGCTTCGGGGCGACGTCCGCGGCGTCGACCTGTTCGCCGTCGCGCAGCCGGGCCATGGTCTCGGGCAGGCGCTCGTCGGCCAGGACCAGGGTCTCCGAGCGGAGCCTGCGCAGGCGGAGGATGATCCGGTTGGCGATGAGGAGGGCGGCCAGGAAGCCGAGCCCGCTGATCAGCAGCACGCCGCCGCCCGCGGTGGCCGCGGCGACCTCGGACTCGTGGGCCGTGTCCTGGGCCAGGCCCTGCACGTGGCGGTTGTGTTCGGTGTAGGCGCCGAGCAGCCCCGCGTTGACCTCCCTGGCCGCCGCCTGCCAGGCGGCGAGGTCCATCGGCAGCGCGGGCTGGGCGGTGGTGCTCTGGCGGGCGCTGCCGGAGCTGCCCGTCCCCGCGGCCGCGGCCGCCTGCTGGGCGGCGTAGCGCGCGATCAGGGCGGACTCCATGGCGGACAACTGCTGCCAGGCCGGGGTGGCGACGAGGGCCTCGATCCCGCGCCGCTCGTCGGCGCCGAGCTCGGTCAGGAGGTTGGTGACCTCGCTGTGGTAGAAGCCGACCTGGCGGACCAGCTCGTCGAGGCCGACGGCGGTGGGCCCGCCCGCGGTCGAGAACGACAGCGCGAGCGCGTTGCTGCGCGCCATGGCCTCGCCGGCGTTGAGCACCCGCAGGCCCTCGGCGACGCCTGCGGCCACGGTCGCGTCGGGCGCGCGGCGCTCGGCCACCTTGGTGCCCTGGGTGAAGACGTCGAGCAGCCGGTTGTAGAAGTTGTAGGCGTCGGGCGCGGGCAGCGCGAAGACGTCGGCGCCGCCACGCACCGAACTCAGGTGCGAACCCAGCGTGGCGAATCCGGCCTTGTCGTCACCGATCTCGTCGTCGTCGACCTTGCGGATGCCCGCGGACTGCTCGATCAGCACCCGGAACGCGGTGTCGAGGCGTGCGCGCGCCTGAGGCAGCTGCTGGGCCGCGGCCTCGTCTCCTGCCAGATGGGCCAGGGTCAGCTGCCGCTCGGCCTGCACCGACTCGATCAGCTCACGGCTGTAGGGGCCCGCCTGCTGCATCTCCTCGGCCCAGGTCTTGGCCTTGTCGCCCTGCTGCACCAGGTAACCCGCGGTACCGACACCCACCACCAGCAGGGTCAGACTCGGAATGAGAGCGATCGCGAGAATCCGGGTGCGAACACCGAGCCGTGCTGTGAACATCGGCCCAACGTAACGGAATTGTTGTATTCCCCGCGGCGTATGTCTCGCTGAGCGAGACGCGATTTTGTCTGCGCCGCAAGAATTTTGCTATAGCGCGAAAACGAGCTCGCCCCGCCACCTGAACGCGCTGTGGCGTCCAGGCGGCGGGGGCTCGCCGTGTCCTGCCAAGGCCCCGATCGCCCGGGCAGGACAGGTTCGGAGGCACCCTCTACAGGGTGCGGTCGGCGCCCGTGCGGGGCGGTGGGCCCGCGGCCAGCGCCTCGGCCTCGGCCTCGGTCAGCCCGCGGGTGGCCAGCACGAACCGGATGCCGGTGCCCGCCTCCAGCGATCCGTCCGCCGCGGCGCCGTCGGTCACGTCGAGGGTCAGATGGGTGTCGCGCCAGGCGTCGAATCGGTCCGGGGTGACCCAGAATTCGGTGTGCCAGGTCAGCCGGGCCAGCAGCACGTCGGTGCGGTTGATCCGGAAATCCCGGGCGGAGCGGCAGATCGGGGTGCCGTCGTCGTCGGTGTGATGGAACAGCACCGGGCCGTTCTCCTCGATGAGCTGTCGCAGCAGCGTCTGCGCGGGCTCGGTGATATCGACACGGTGCACCTGACTCAGCATCAGAACATCCCCAGTGCGTTCGGTGAGTAGCTGACCAGCAGACTCTTGGTCCGCTGGTACCGCCGGAGCGTCTCGGCACGATGTTCGCGGCCGAGACCGTAGTGCTGGTGACAGTTGGTCCACACCCGTCCCGTCCGCAGGCCGCGGCCGAGCCGGTGCGCGGTGTCCATGTCACGGGTCCACACGCCCGCGCCGAGGCCGGATCGGGTCTGGTTGGCGATCCGGATCGCTTCGTCGACGCTGTCGAAGCGGGTCACGGCGACCACGGGTCCGAAGATTTCCTCCCGGAATATCCGCATCGTGTGCGTGCCCTCGAAGATCGTGGGCTCGATGTAGTACCCACCGGGCAGACCGTCGACCTTGCGTGCTTCCCCTCCAGTGAGCACGCGGGCGCCTTCGGTCCGGCCGATGTCGATGTGGGACAGGATCTTCTCGTACTGGTCGTTGCCGGTCTGGGCGCCGATCATCGTCTCGGTGTCGAGCGGATGGCCGGCGACCAGGGCCTCGGTGCGGGCGATGCAGCGGGCGAGGAACTCGTCGTAGATCGACGAGTGGATCAGTGCCCGCGACGGTGCGGTGCACACCTCACCCTGGTTGAGGGCGAACATCACGAATCCCTCGACGGCTTTGTCGAGGAACGCGTCGTCGGCCGCCAGCACATCGGGCAGGAAGATGGTGGGACTCTTCCCGCCCGGGGTGCCCGCGGCCGGGACGATCTCGGCGGCTTCCCCGGTGTGGGCGATCGCGGCCACGCGCGGGTGCGCGGCGAGCGGGCCGCCCGCCTCGGGCCCGAAGCCGTTGACCACGTTGAGCACTCCCGGCGGCAGCAGGTCGGCGACGAGCTCGACGACCAGCAGCAGGGAGGCCGGGGTCTGCTCGGCCGGTTTGACGATCACGCAGTTGCCCGCCGCGAGCGCGGGCGCCAGCGTCCGGGCCGCCAGCAGGATGGGGAAGTTCCACGGGACGAGCCGGCCGACGACGCCGAGCGGCTCGTGGTGGTGGTAGGCCACGGTGTCGGCGTCGACGCGCGAGATCCCGCCCTCCTGGGCGCGCAGCGCGCCCGCGAAGTAGCGGAACTGGTCGACGGCCAGCGGCAGATCCGCGGCGAGGGTCTCCCGCACGGGTTTGCCGTTGTCCCACGACTCGGCGACGGCCAGGGGCTCGAGGCTGTTCTCGATCCGGTCGGCGATGGCCAGCAGGATCTCGGCCCGGGTGCGGTCCGCGGTGGCGGCCCAGGCGTCGGCCGCCCGGTGGGCCGCCTCCAGCGCCGCCTCGACGTCGGCGGCGGTGGACCGGGCCACGGTGCAGAAGACCTCCCCGTCCACCGGCGAGGTGTTGTCGAAGTAGCGGCCTTCGATCGGGGCGGCCCAGTCACCCCCGATGAAGTTGTCGTACCGGACGGCATAGCTGACGATGCCGGTGTCCGATCCGGGCTTGCCGTAGATCATCTGTTCCTCGCTGCTCGGCGGCCGTGTCCGTGGTGGGGAACACTATGGTCGGCCGAGGTTGGTGCGAGGTTGGTCAGGCGTCGACGCGGGGTATCGGGGCAGGTCAGAAGCGGTTTGCCTGGTACAGCCGGGCGGTCACGACGGCACGGCGGACGTCGTCGTGGGGGAGCAGCGCCAGGGCGTGCTCGTGGATCTCGGCGTCGTCGGGGCAGCGCTGACCGAAGGCGACGGCGTGTTCGGCGCGATCGCTGGCCAGGACGGCGTTGCGGATGCCGACGTCGAGGATGTCGCGCCAGCGTTCGATGCCGGGCGTGCTCGACCCCGGGAGCAGGGGGCCGCGGTAGAGCCACAGCGCCGAGGTCAGGTCGCCGCCCTCGATGGCGGCCAGCAGGTCGACCGCGTCGCAGGACACGGGACCGGTGAGCGTGTAGCGGCGGTTGGCGATCTCGCCCCGGGTGGCCCGGCGCAGGTGGGAGACGTCGGCCTTGAGCGTGCTCAGCGAGACCGAGCGCTCGCCGTAGACCGCGTCGTGCAGCTGCTCGGGCGTGAAGCCCTCCGGGTGCAGGGCCAGCAGCGCCAGGATCTCGAGCTGGCGCGGCGGCAGCGGTACCGGCCTGCCGTCACGCAGGAGCCGTGCGGCGCCGAGGCATTCGAGCCGGATACCGGGCGCGGGGGCGGGGGCCTCGGCGCGCAGCATCGTCTCCACGGCCGTGACCAGCGCGCGCACCGACGTCATCACCATCGGGTGCGAGCGCTCCCAGGTGGAGGACAGGTCGAGCACGCCGACCTGGCGGCCGTCGGGCCCGTGGATGGGGGCGGAGTAGCAGACCCAGCCGTGCAGGGCGGCGACCAGGTGCTCGGCGGAGAACACGGTGACCGGGCGGTCGTCGTGCAACGCCAGCGACAGGCCGTTGGTGCCCATGTTGGACTCGTCCCAGAGCCCGCCCGGGGCGAAGTTCACGGCATCGGCCTGCCTGCGCAGGCTGCGGTCACCCGCGGTCCACAGGATGGTCCCCGAATCGTCACTGACGACAGCGAGGTAGCCCGAATCCTCGGCGATGCCCCGCAATTGGCCCGCGATCTCGGTGACCGGGCGTCGCAGCGGGGAGTCGGTCCAGCGGTCGGCGATGTCGTCGTGTCCGGGCGCGACGGTGCGGGACGGGTCGACCGTGGTCAGCGACCGGCGCCACGAGTCGACCACGTCGCTGCGCATCGAGCCGTTGTCGCGCGGCAGGCGGGTGGGCCGGGCCGGGGCGGCCAGGCGGTGCCACTCCTTCTCCAGCTCGCCGCGGTAGGCCGAGAGCGAGTCCGCGCGAAGGGGTTCCGGCGCCGGCTCCTGATCTGCACCTGCCATCCGTCCTGTGTAGCAGGTCCGCGGCGATCGCGGTGGCGATTGGCCCCGCCGTGGGGCTCGCGCCGTCGAGCGGTCTGGACGGCGGGCTACTTGTTGAGGAAGATCCCGGCGACGTCGGCGTTCTTGATCGGGGTCTCGGTGTTGCGCTGGGTGGCGCACAGCAGGTCGACCTGGACGATCATCGAGTCGACCGAGGTGCCCGAGGGCTCGTTGTCGGTGCCGAGCTTCTGCTTGAGCGCCTTGGTGATGGTGATGCGCTTGGTGTCGGCGTCCTGGTTGACGTATTCACTGCACGGGGTGTCCCCGCCGCGGTTGACGAGGGTCTCGACCTCGGTGCAGCCGGTCAGCAGCGTGGCCGCCAGGGCCCCGGTCGCCAGCGCGAAGGTGCCGGTGCGGGCGAGGGTGGCGGGCATGGGTCCTCCTGAGGGGTGTTCTCCGGTGCGCGTCCGGCACCGGATCGCCCTCAGCCTAGAAGGTCGGCGCCGGATGCGTGTCCGCTCGGCGCAGGTTTCGCCGGGTCAGGACCGATACACCCGCAGCGGCACGGTCAGCTCGTCCTCGGTGAGCGAGCCGTGATGGCCGATCATGAGGGCCTGGATCGGCTCGGCGGCGCTGCGGACCACGCCGACGGTCTCGCGGGCGACGACGACGAGATCGCCGATGCGCGAAGCGCATTCGTCGCTGACGCGCGGGCCGAACCAGCCGGCGCGCACGGCCTCCTCGCGGGACAGCACGCTGAACCCGGGGCCGAGCGTCGCGGTCCAGGTGTCGCGGACGTCGCCCGCCGCGCCCGGGGTGACGTAGACATGGCGGGCGCGGGGCTCGCCGCCCAGCACGGCGACGCCCTCCTGGAGCTCGGGGTGCGTGTCGAAGTCGATCCGGTCCGACAGCTCGATCATGCCGTGGTCGGCGGTGACGATCAGCGCGGCGCCCGCGGGCAGGCGCTCGGCGATGTCGGCGGCGATGCGGTCGGTGTGCGCGAGCTCGTAGAGCCAGGCGTCGGAGGCGGGCCCGCGGGCGTGCCCGGTGGTGTCCAGGTCCGGGTGGTAGGCGTAGACGAGGGCGCGGTCCGCGCCGCGCAGCGCGTCGGTGGCGCCCGCGACCAGGTCGCCGACGCCGAAGCTGGTGCGGAAACCCCCGCCGCGGAACGACGCCCGGCTCAGCCCCGAACCGTCCTGGTAGCCGGGCCCGATCTGCACGGCCGTGATCCCGGCGTCGGTGGCGCGCTCGAAGACGGTGCGGCGCGGCTGGATCCGCTCGGGCGGGAACTCGGCCAGCGGGTCGCCGTGGCCGTCGCCGTGCAGCCGCCAGCGCAACGTGTTGAACAGCCGGTCCTGTCCCGGCAGCCGCAGCATGTGGCCGACGATGCCGGTCTCACCGGGGGTGGCGCCCGCGCCGAGGGACGTCAGGCTGGTCGCGGTGGTCGACGGGAAACCCGCGGTCAGCGTGGCGGCCGGCAGGCTCGACAGGAAGGGCGCGGCCTCGGGATGCGCGGCCAGCGCGGTGGCGCCGAGGCCGTCGACCAGCAGGACGCACACGCGGGTCGCCGCGAGGTCGAGGCCGATCCGGTCGCGCTCCCCGGCGACGTCCAGGGCCGCCAGCGCGGACGGGAGCAGGTCGGCCAGGGCGCCGTCGCCGTAGCGCGGGGTGTGCAGGGTGCCGGTCGAAATGTCGCCTGTCCGTTCTCGAGGACGATCATGGGGCCGGTTCCACTGTAGGTGATCGGGCCCGCGGCGGTGGGCGGTTCAGCGGGGCGTGAGCAGGGCGCCGAATCCGCGCACGATGTCGTCGACGAGGGTGGCCGAATCGGTGCCGAGCTGGACGCTGCGCTTGTCGAGCTGGCCGTCGACGCCGAGCGAGGCAAGGCCGTGGGCCAGGGCCCACCAGGCCACCGCCAGGGTCTCGGCGCGCTCGGCGGGCAGCACGCCGGCCGCGACTCCGGCGGCGATCGTGTCGGTGAGCACCGCGAAGGCGGCGTCCCCGGCCTCGGCGGCGTCGGGGTGCTTGTCGGGCTGGGACAGCTCGGGCCGGAACATGAGCCGGAAGTGCCCGGGATGCGTGCGGGCGAAGCGCACATAGCCCTCGGCGAGCGCGGTGAGCTGGTCGAGGGGTGCCTCGGCCGTGTCGCGGGCGGCGGCGAGTTCGGTGGCGAGGGCGCGGAAGCCGTCGATGGACAGCGCGGCGAGCAGCGCGGACCGATCGGCGAAGTGGTGGTAGGGGGCGCCGCTGCTGACCCCGGCCTCGCGGGCGACCCGGCGCAGGCTCACCGCCGCCAGTCCCTCGGTCTCGATCAGCCGCAGGCAGGCCTCCAGCAGCGCGTCGCGCAGGGCGCCGTGGTGGTAGCTGGTGCGTCTCACTCGCCCAGGGTAGGCGACCGGGTGCGCGGAATCGGCACTGGACAGCGAATCTAGGCAGTGCTTAGATGATCTGAGCAGCGTTCAGATGTGCTCGTCCTCCCGAAGGAACAGACATGACCTCCCGTGTACTCGTCACCGGCGCAACCGGATACGTCGCCGGCCACTGCATCGCCGAACTCCTCGCCCACGGCTACGCGGTGCGCGGCACCGTCCGCGACCCCGCCGCCGCGCGGACCCGCGCCCACCTGGTCGACCACCTCGCCGCGGGCCGCCTCGAGCTCGTCACGGCCACCCTCGACAGCGACGCGGGCTGGGCCGAGGCGGTGCGCGACTGCGACTACGTCCTGCACGTGGCCTCTCCCTTCCCCTCGACGCCGCCCGCCGATGAGAACGAGCTGATCGAGCCTGCCGTGCGGGGCACCCTGCGCGTGCTGCGCGCGGCGGCCGACGGCGGCGTCCGCCGGGTGGTGCTGACCTCCTCGGTGGCTGCCGTCGCCTACGGGCACGACACCGACCGGGTGCGGACCGAGGCCGACTGGTCGGTGGTCGACAAGGTGCCCGCCTATCAGAAGAGCAAGACCCTCGCCGAGCGTGCCGCCTGGGAATTCGCCGAATCCCTGCCCCCCGAACGGGGATTCGAGCTCGTCGCGGTGAACCCGGGGATGATCCTCGGCCCGGTGTTCGACGAGCGGCTGTCCACCTCGCACGAGGCGATCCGCAAGCTCCTCGACGGGTCGGTGCCCGGATCGGTGCGGACCGGCTGGACCCCGGTGGACGTGCGCGACCTGGCGGTGGCCCACCGCCTGGCCATGGAGACGCCGGGCGCGCCGGGCAACCGCTACATCTGCGCCGCCGACCCGCTCTGGATGGGTGACATGGCGCGGATCCTCGCCGACCGGTACGGGCCGCGGGGCTTCTCGGTGCCCACCCGGGTGCTGCCCGACCTCCTGGTCCGCCTGGTCGCGCTGTTCGACCCGACCGTCCGCCTGACCCTGCCGGTGCTCGGCCGGACCGAGCACGTCAGCGCCGACAAGGCGCGCCGCGAGCTGGGCTGGACCATGCGCCCGGTCGCCGACACCCTCGCCGACACCGCCGACAGCCTGATCGAGCACGGGGTGGTCGCGCCCCGCCGCCCGGCTGCCGCCCGCGTCTGAGGGGCGGGGGCCGTCGTGCTGGTCGCCACGCTGGTCGTGGGTGTGCTCGCGCTGCTGCGCCGGCTCCGCGCACGGGACGCGCCGGGCGCGGCCCGGAGGCGTCGGCCGACGTGGGTGGCGCCCGTGGTCGCGGCGGGCCTGCTGGTCGTGGCGGCGGGGGTGGGCGCCTGGGTGCTCGCGCCGTGCCTGTTCTGCCCGGAAGTGGCGAACGCCGCGTTTCGCGGAATCTGAGGACGGGTAAAGCCCGGGGGCCGGGTGCCGTTGCGGCGCCGGATGTTTCGGGAGGGGAGATTCCGTCGTGTTGATCACGCTGGCGCAGGAGGCGCCCCCGGCCTCCGACAGGCTGGTGCAGCTCACCCGCTATCTGCTGGTCCTGCTGACCGTGGCGGTGCCGGTCGCCGTGCTCGTGGCGGCGGCGGTGATCGTCGTCGTGCTCGTTCGTCGAGGCCGGGCCCGGGTGCCGGGCGCTCCGACGACCGGGGCGGTCCACGACGTCCCGGCGCCGTCCGTGGCCCGGACCCGGCCGGGGCCGCACATACCGCCGCCGCGGACGCGTCCGGTCCCGCCGCGTCCCCCCTCTCCTCCGCTCGGAATCGACGGGGGCGGAGACGATCACACGGTCTGGCGGCGGCCGCACTCAGCCGGTGACGGCGGGCGGCCGTGACCCGGTGAGCCACTCGGTGAAGGTCAGCAGACCGGGATGACGGCGGCGCAGGGCAGGCACGTCGGTGCCGAAACCCTCGCGGTCGATCCAGTCGAACATGCGCGCCGCCGCGTCGTCGGTGGCCCGGAGCTCGGCGATGGCGCGGCGGGTGAAGCGGACCGGCCTGCCGGTCACCGCGGTGACGGCTTCGGCGATCTCGGCGACGCTGAGCTCGTCCCCCGCGAGCGGGCAGGGCCCCGCGGCGTAGGCACCCGGATGAGCGAAGGCGTCGGCGGCGATCCGGCCGATGTCGGCGACCGCGATCATCGGCAACCGGGTGTGCGGTGACAGCGGCACCGCTACCTCGCCGCCGTCGCGGGGCAGCATGCCGAGCCAGTTCTCCATGAAGAACACCGGTCGCAGCACGGTGACGGTCGCAGCCAGTCCGCGCAGGTGTTCCTCGACGCGGGCCTTGGTGTCGAAATGCGGGATGCCCGTGGAGCGTTCGGCGCCCGCCACCGAGCTGTAGACCAGGTGGCCGACCCCGGCCGCGGCCGCCGCGTCGGCGACGCGGATGCCGCGGTCCGGGTCGGCGTCGGGCATGGGCTGGACGCTGAACACCCCGGCGGCCCCGGCCGCGGCCTCGCGCAGCGCGGCGGCGTCGTCGAGGTCGCCGGTCACCAGGTGGGCGCCCCGGGCGGCCAGGGCCCGGGCGGCCGGCGCGTGCGGGTCGCGGACCAGGGCGCGGACGGTCCAGCCGTCGCGCAGCAGGCTGCGGGCGACGGCGCCGCCCTGACTGCCGGTGGCGCCGGTGACGAGGATGGTGCGGTTCACGGGAATTTCCTTTCCGGACAGGGTGATCAGCGGCGCGTACGCGCCGGGGCTGGGAGCTGGCCCGCCACGATGGCGGCGAGGGCGAGCGCGAAGCCGGCGAGCTGGACCGCGCCGAGGGTCTGGCCGAGGATCACCGCGCCCAGGGTCGCGGCGACCAGCGGCGAGAGCAGCACGAGCACGGCGACCGAGGTCACCGGCAGTGCCGCGATCCCCCGGAACCACAGGACATAGGCCATCAGGCCGCCGACCAGGCCGAGCCACAGGTAGCCGAGCGCCGCGGTGCCGTCCACGGCCGGCGGCGCGCCCTCGGTCAGCGCGGTGATCGGGAGCAGGAACAACCCGCCCGCGATCAGCTGCCAGCCGGCGAAGGCCGTCGGGCTCGCCTCCGGCGGCCTGCCCCAGCGCTTGGTCAGCGTGATGCCGAGGGCCATCGACGACGCGGCGCCGAGGCCGGCCAGCACGCCGACGACGTCGAAGGCGGCCGCGGGCCCGAGGACGACCAGCCCGACCCCGGCCATCCCCGCCGCGCCCCACGCCAGCCGCCACCCCGACGGCGGCTCCCGCAGCACCAGCACGGCGAGCACCGCCACGACCAGGGGCTGGGCGGCCGCCAGCGTGCCGGCGACCCCGCCGGGCAGCCGCTCGGCGGCCACGAAGATCAGGGCGTTGAGGACGCCGATGTTGAGGATGCCGAGCACCGCCGCCTTGAGCCACCAGACCCCCGAGGGCAGCACCCGCGTGAAGGCCAGCGCGATGAGCCCGGCGGGCAGGGCGCGCAGGACCGCGGCGAAGACCGGATGACCGGGCGGCAGCATCTCGGTGACCACGATGTAGCTCGTCCCCCACGACGCCGGGGCGAGGGCGGTGAGCAGGGTGCGGGGGAGTACGCCCGCGACACCGCCGGCGGCGGGCGGGGAAACCGGTTGGGCGGCTGCTGTTCTCATACACAGCATCACACCGCGATCCGATCAATGAATCCAACACATGTTTGTCACCGGAACGATCGTCGATCACGATAGATGTATGGAGCTCCAGCAGATGCGGTACGTCCTCGCCGTCGCGGACACCAGCAGTTTCACCCGGGCCGCCGAGCAGTGCCACGTGGTGCAGTCGGCGCTGAGCCACCAGATCGCCCGCCTGGAACGCGAACTCGGCGCGCGGCTGTTCGAGCGGACCAGCAGGCGGGTCCGGCTGACCCCCGCCGGGGCGGCCTTCCTCCCCGCGGCCCGCCAGTGCCTGGACGCGGCCGACCGGGCGGCGGCGGAGGTGGCCGCGGCCGTGGGGGAGGTCCGCGGTCGGCTCGCGGTCGGCCTGATCCCCTCGGTGACGGCCGTGGACATCCCGGCCGCGCTGCGCGTGTTCCGCGGCCGTCACCCGCAGGTCCGGATCGATCTGCGGGTCGGCTGGAGCGAGGTGCTGGCCCAGCAGGTGCGCGACGGGATCCTCGACGTCGCCTTCCTCGGGCTACCGACGAGCGACCATCCGGCCGGGGTCGGCGTGCGCGAACTGCTGCGCGACCGGCTGGTCGCGGTGGTCTCACCCGAACATCCCCTCGCGGGCGCGGGGCCGGTCGGCCTGGCCCGGCTCGCCGAGGAGACCTTCGTCGATCTCCCCGCGGGGACGGCGGGCCGGATGCAGTCCGACCAGGCCTTCGCCGCGGCCGGACTCACCCGCGACGTCGCCTTCGAGGTCTCCACGGCCGACTACGTCGTGCGCCTGGTGGCCGAGAACCTCTGCGTGGCGATGCTGCCCGCCGCCTACGTGCCCGAGGACGCCGCGCTGGTCACCCTCGAGGTGATCGACGGGCCCGCGCGCATCGAGTACCTGGTGTGGAGCGCGACCACTCGCACCCCCGCCGCGTCGGCCTTCCTGGAGATCCTCGGCGTCAGCGGGTGATGCCCGCGGCGCGGGCCGCGCGCAGCCAGTCCGGGAACTCCGAGAGCAGCAGGTGATAGAGCTGGGCGTCGTCGAGCCGGTCGATGTCGTCGACGGCGAAGAAGCCGGCGTTGTCGACCACGCGGCCGTCGAGGTCGTCCAGGGTGCGCAGCAGCCCGAAGTTCGCCTTGCCGAGGCCGACGAACTGCCAGAACGCGGGCAGCGCCGAGGCTTCCCGGATCAGCGCGGCGATCTTGGCCTTCTGGGAGAAGCCGCCGTCGGTGAAGAACAGGACCAGGGTCGGGCCGTCGCCCCGCGACAGGCCGGACAGGATCTCGGTCATGATCGGCAGCTCGTCGTTGCTGGCACCCAGCGGGCCGTAGTCGATGCCGCCGTGCACGCCCGACAGGTGCAGGAACTCGGCGCACCAGGCCTCGCCGTGCTCGACCCGGATGTCGGGCAGCTTCGCGAAACGGCGGGCGTAGAGGTACGGCTCGAGCACGCCGTCGTCGTCGAGCTGGGTGGCCACCGCGATCATGCGCTCCACCACCCGGTGGACGACCCCGCGCCGATAGAGGCTGTGCATGCTGCCGGTCTTGTCCACCACCAGCAGGACCCGGGCCCGCTCCTGCGTCGCCCCCTTGGTCAGCAGGACCTTCGCGACCTCGCGTTTGCGCAGGTCGAGCACCTGGCGCTTCTCGAACGACAGCCGCTCCTCGCCGGGAGCGACGCGCACCACCGGCTCGTCGGGCGTCGGCACCGGCGCGGGCGGCGCGGCGGCCGGGGGCGCGGCCTCGGCGACCGGCTCGTCGTCGACCGCGACCCCGTGATCGGTGACCAGCGCCGCGAAACCGCCCGCATAGCCCTGACCGACCGCGCGGACCTTCCACGCCCCCGCCCGCCGGTAGACCTCGAGCGCGATCACCACCGATTCCGGGCCGAGCCCCTCGATCCGGTACTCGTAGAGCGTGTTTCCGCGCTCGTCGGCGACCGTGGCGACCGGCGGCGCGAACCCGCCGAAGGACGATCCGGCGTCGTCGAGCGTGATCACCGCCCGCACCGTGGCGATCTCGGCGGGCACGCCGTCCGGGTCGACCCGCACCGCGTCCGGCCCGCCGCCCGGCGCCGGGGCCAGCGCGACGCCGGGTCCCCGCGGCTGGTTGAAGAAGACGAAGTCGGCGTCCGAGCGCACGCTGCCCGCCTCGGTCACCAGCAGCGCGGAGATGTCGGCCGGCGCGCCGAAGCGGACGGCCAGCGTGATCGCCCCCGTTGGCAGGGGAGCGTTCTGGCCTTTTGCGAGCGCGGTCACCACGGCTGCCACCCGTCTGTCGTCCTGGTTCGGCGTATCCGGCGCGAGCCTAGTTCAGCGGCGCCGCGCGCGGGGGTTCTCCCGGCGGACCCGGAGCCCGTGCTCCACCGACCGCGCCCCGCGCTGTACCGGCCACCGACGCCGCCGGGCGTCGGTGGCCGGGGGTGGTCAGGCGCGGCGCAGGGCGAGGACCGGGATGGTGCGGATGCCCGCGGTCTTCTCCGCGTAGCCGGCGAAGCCCGGGTAGCGGCGGGCCTGCTCGGCGTAGAGGGTGTCGCGGTCGGGGCCGGTGATCTCCTCGACGGTGACGGGGTAGGTCTCGGTGCCGCGCTCGATCTCGGCGGTGCCCGCGGCGACGAGATTGTGGTACCAGTCGGGGTTGGTCGGGGCGCCCGCCTTGCTGGCGAAGACGTAGAGGGTGTCGGGGTCGTGCTCGTCGGGCAGGTACATCATCGGGGTGAGGAGGTCGCGGCCCGTCTTGCGGCCGCGATGATGGAGCAGCAGCATCGGGGCGCCTTCGAAGTTGCCGCCCACGCGGCCCTCGTTGGCACGGAACTCGGCGATGATCTCGGCATTCCAGTCGTTGGGTGCGCTCATGGGAGCGATTGTGCTGGTGAACCGGCCCTGGCGGCGGGAGGCACGACGGGTGCGGCCGCGCCGGACGGTCAGGACCGCGGATCGAATCCGTCCAGCCAGTCCGGGAATTCGGTCAGGTCGGCCAGGATGACCTCCGCGCCCGCTTCTTTGAGTTCGGTCTCGTCGCACGGGCCCGTGGGGACGCCGACCGCCACCGCGGCGGCGGCCACGGCCGCGCGCATGTCCCCGGCGTGGTCGCCGACGTAGATTCCGGCCCGTTCGGCGAGGAGCACCTCGGCCTTCGCGGTGGACCACAGGTCTCCGGCGAGGCGGTCGACCCGCCAGCCCAGATGGTCCAGATGCAGGCGGGCCAGCGGCTCGTGCTTGCCGGTGACCACCACGACCCGGCCGCCGCGCGCTCCCACGGCCCCGATGGCCTCGGCCGCGCCCGGCATGGCCGGGACCAGCGGGACGATCTCGGGATAGAGGGCGCGATAGCGGGGGACGAGCGCGGGGATCAGCTCGGGCGGCGCGCCGTTGTCGGCGAGCAGGGTGGCCAGCGGTGGGCCGAGATGCGCGGCGAAGCGCTCGCCGTCGAGCGGGATGCCGAACTCGCGACCCAATCGATCGACCGCGACGGCGACCCCGCGGCGGGAGTCGACGAGGGTCATATCGAGATCGAAGCCGACGGTCACAGACACCACCCGAGCCTAGTCGAGGGGCGGTCGCGGGGGCGCCGCCGGGCGGTTTCCGGACGCTCGACCTGCTGATTCACGTGGAACCCCCGCTGCACCGAGTGCAGACCACCCGGTCTGCCGGAGTCGGCCGACGAGGCACGCTGTGCGCGAATGCCCGTCGCGCCGATCGGCCGCAGGACACGGAAGCGACCGGGTCGGAGCCGGGTTACCGGCGGGTCGTGGATCAGCCCGTGCCGCACGCGGTTTCGCGGCGGCAGCACGTGCAGCATTGCACCCGGTGAATCGTCCTGCCGATCAGCGGGTTCCGCCCCGGTCCACGGAGGCGACACCGGAGCTGAACTGCGATCGTGGCGGCCGCCCCGGCGGTTGGCTACGTTCGGCTCGGTGACTTCCCCCTCGACCCGCATCGAGCAGCGCCGCCTCACCGGCTGGGGCCGGACCGCGCCCACCGTGGCGCGGGTGCTGTCCACCCCCGACCTGGACGCCGTCGCCGCGGCGGTCCGCGGCGCCGGTCCGCGCGGCGTCATCGCCCGCGGCCTCGGCCGCAGCTACGGCGACCCGGCGCAGAACGGCGGCGGCCTGGTCGTCGACATGACCGCCCTCGACCGGATCCACCGGATCGACCCGGAGAACGCGACGGTCGACCTCGACGCCGGGGTCAGCCTCGACACCCTCATGCGCGCCGCCCTCCCGCACGGGCTGTGGGTGCCCGTCCTTCCGGGCACCCGCCAGGTCACCGTCGGCGGGGCGATCGCCGCCGACATCCACGGCAAGAACCACCACTCGGCGGGCAGCTTCGGCAACCACCTCGAATCCCTCGACCTGCTCACCGCCGACGGCGAGATCCGCACGCTGGGCCCCGACGGCCCCGGCGCCGACCTGTTCTGGGCCACGGTCGGCGGCATGGGCCTGACCGGCATCGTGGTGCGGGCCCGCCTGCGCCTGAAGCGCACCGAGACCGCGTACTTCCTGGTCGACAGCGACCGCACGGCGAATCTCGACGAGACCATGGCGCTGCTCACCGACGGTTCCGACGAGGGCTACGAGTACTCGGTCGCGGTGCCCGACACCATCGGTATCGGCCCCGGCCTCGGCCGCGCGGGCTTCAGCCGCGGCAACCTGGCCCGGATCGAGGACCTGCCGCCCGCGCTGCGCCGCGACCCGCTGCACTTCGCCGCGCCGCGGCTGTTCACCGTGCCCGACATGTTCCCCGACGGCATGGTCAACGGAGTCACCGCCCGGCTGGGCGCCGAGGTCACCCACCGCACCTTCGCCGCGCGCGGGCGCGGCCTGATCCAGAACATCACCCAGTTCCTGCACCCGCTGGACCTGCTCGGGGAGTGGAACCGCGGCTACGGCAGGCGGGGGTTCCTGCAGTACCAGTTCTCGATGCCCCACGGCGCCGAGCGGGAGCTGGCCGCGGCCGTGCGGGCGATCGCCCACTCCGGGCACCGCTCGTTCCTCAATGTCTTCAAGCGCATGGGCGCGGGCAGCCGGGCGCCGCTGTCCTGGCCGCATCCGGGCTACATGCTCAGCCTCGACTTCCCGATGAAGGCCGGGCTCGACCGGTTCTGCGCGGACATGGACCGCCGTGTCCTGGACGCGGGCGGGCGGCTGTACTTCGCCAAGGAGTCGCGCGCGACACCCGAGACGGTGCGCGCGATGTATCCCCGGCTGGACGAGTGGCGCGCGGTGCGCGACGCGGCCGATCCCGAGCGCGTGTTCGTCTCCGATCTGGCCCGGAGGTTGCGATTGGTGACCGACGAGGAGGCGAAACTAGACGTAACTGCGTGAAACACGTAACCTCGGGGTAGCACGGGCGAAGGCGCCCGGATGTGGACCAGACGAAACGAGTAACCTCAATGACGCGGCATGTCGACGTACTGATCATCGGCGCCGGCCTCTCCGGAATCGGCACGGCCTGCCACCTCACCCGCGAGCAGACCGGTCGCAGCTACGCGATCCTCGAGCGCCGGGAGAACATCGGCGGTACCTGGGACCTGTTCAAGTACCCCGGTATCCGGTCCGACTCGGACATGCTCACCTTCGGCTTCGGCTTCCGGCCCTGGATCGGCACCAAGATCCTCGCCGACGGCGCGAGCATCCGGCAGTACGTCGAGGACACCGCGAAGGAATACGGCGTCACCGAGCACATCAACTTCGGCCGCAAGTTCGTCCACGCCGACTTCGACCGCGCCACCGCCACCTGGACGGTGCAGGCCCTGATCGAGGCCACCGGCGAGACCGAGACCTGGACCGCGAAGTTCCTGGTCGGCGCCTCGGGCTACTACAACTACGACGAGGGCTATCAGCCCGAGTTCCCCGGCGCCGCCGACTTCGCGGGACAGATCGTGCACCCGCAGCACTGGCCCGAGGACCTGGACTACCGGGGCAAGAAGGTCGTGGTCATCGGTTCCGGCGCCACCGCCATCACCCTCATCCCGTCGATGGCCGACGACGTCGCCCACATCACGATGCTGCAGCGCTCGCCCACCTACATCCAGGCGCTGCCGTCCGAGGACCCGTTCGCCGGCGGCTTCAAGCTGGCCCGGGTGCCCCAGGCCGTGGCCTACAAGATCGGCCGCGCGCGCAACATCGCCCTGCAGCGCGCCAGCTTCCAGCTCTCGCGCACCAACCCGGAGCTGGCCAAGAAGGTCATCCTGACCCAGATCAAGCTGCAGCTGGGCAACAAGGTCGACATGAAGCACTTCACGCCGTCCTACAACCCGTGGGACCAGCGCCTGTGCGTGGTGCCCAACGGCGACCTGTTCAAGGTGCTGAAGTCGGGCAAGGCCGACATCGTGACCGACCGCATCGCGAAGTTCACCGAGAAGGGCATCCTGCTGGAGTCCGGCCAGGAGCTCGAGGCCGACATCATCGTCAGCGCGACCGGCCTGAACGTGCAGATCCTCGGCGGCGCGTCCATGTCGATCGACGGCGAGCCGGTGAAGTTCAACGAGACCGTCGCCTACAAGAGCGTCCTGTACTCCGACATCCCGAACTTCCTGATGATCCTGGGCTACACCAACGCCTCCTGGACCCTGAAGGCCGACCTCGCCGCGGCCTACCTGTGCCGGGTGCTCAACCTGATGCGCGACCGCGGCTACGACAAGTTCGAGGTGCACGCCGAGCCCGAGGACATCGCGCCGGAGTCGCTGATGGGCGGGGCGCTGACCTCCGGCTACATCCAGCGCGGCGACGGCGTCATGCCGCGTCAGGGTGCCCGTGGCGCCTGGAAGCTGATCAACAACTACTACCGCGACCGCGCGCTGATGCACAAGGCGCCCATCGAGGACGGTGTGCTGCAGTTCAGCAAGGTCCGCGCGAACGCGGGCAAGGCCGCCGCCGGCGCCTGACCGACCGCGTCTCCCGGCCCCCACGCATGCCGTGCGTGGGGGCCGTTTCGTGTCCGGAGCCGGACTGCGCTGGCGCCCAGGCGATCACACGGCCGGATTGCTTCGCCTCCCGTACTATCGCGATCGAGGGACACCGCCCGGGGAGATGAAGGAGGACGGTGTGAGATCGCGCCTTCCGGCGGCCGTGCGCGCGGCGGGGGTGTGGCTGCGGCGTTTCGCGCGGACCACGCCGGGCCTGATCGGCGCGCTCATCGTGGTGCTGACGGTGCTGTGCGTCGCGGCCGGGCTCACCGCGGGTCGCCAGTTCGACGCCAAGATCGAACGCGGCGACCGCGCGCTCGCCCAGACCGAGCCGCTGGCCTTCGCGGCGCAGCGCCTGTTCGTCGCGCTGTCGACGGCCGACGCGAGCGCGGCCGCGGCCTTCCTGTCCGGCGGCATCGAATCCACCGAGGTCCGCGGCCGGTACGAGCAGGCGCTGGCCGAGGCCGCGGTGTCGCTGGCCGACGCGACCGCGGGCGCCGGGGACGAACAGACCAGGGCGGTCGTGGCGCGCATCGCCGCCGACCTGCCCACCTACACGGGCCTGGTGGAGACCGCGCGGGCCAACAACCGGCAGGGTCACCCCGTCGGCTCGGCCTACCTGCGGCAGGCCTCCGAACTCATGCAGACCTCGCTGCTGCCGCGCGCCCAGGAGCTCGAGGACGCCCGCACCGACGCCGTGCGAGCCGATCAGGACGCGATCGGCGCCGTCCCGTACACCACGGTGGTCCTGCTGGTCCTCGTGCTCGCGGTCTGCGCGGGCGGCTCGGTCCTGCTGACGCGGCGCACCAACCGGCGCGTGAATGTCGGTGTCGCCGTGGCCGGTTGCGCCACCGTGCTGGCCCTGCTGTGGGGCCTCGGCGCCACGCTGGCCGCCGGGCAGCTGCTCGACCGCGGCGCCGGGGGCGCCGGCGCGCGCGCCGACGACCTCGCCCAGGCGCGGATCCTGGCCCAGCGGGCCCGCACCGACGAAATGCTCGGCCTGATCACCCGCGGCGACATCACCGGTTCCGAGGACGCCTACCGCACCCACACCGGCGACCTGCGCGGGCGGCTCACCGCGGCCGGGATCGGCCACTCGGAGGCCGAACGCGCCCTGGTGAGCTGGGAATCCGGGCACCGCACCCAACTGGCGGCCTACGAGTCGGCCGACTACACCCGGGCGGTGGCCCAGGCGATCGGCGGCGGCCCCGACGGCTCCGAGCGCAGCTTCGACCGCCTCGACACCGCGCTGCGCACCGAACTCGCCCAGGCCCGCACCGATCTGCGCGACGGGGTGTACGCGGCGCGGACGGTCCTGATCCCGAGTCCCTACGCACTGCCGTTGCTGCTGCTCGGCGCCGCCGCGGTGGCCGTCGGCGGGCTGTGGCCGCGCCTGAAGGAGTTCCTGTGAGATCACGCGTGTGGCTGCCCGCGCTGGCGCTGGTCGCCGCGGTGACCGCCGGGTGCGGGTCGGCGCCGCCGCCCGCCGTGCCGACCGCGCGGGCGACGGCGCCGAAACTGCCGGGCGCCGAGATCGTCACCCCCGCCGCCGCTCCGCCGGTGGCGACCGACACCTGCGACGCCGAGGCGACCCTGCGCCCGGGCGCCCGCTACGCGCCCGGGGCCATGCCCGCGGGCTCGCCGATGGCCGCCATCGTCGCCAACGGCAAGCTGCGCGTCGGCGTCGACCAGAACACCAACCTGTTCGGCTTCCGCGACCCGGCCACCGGCGAACTGCGCGGGTTCGACATCGACCTCGCCCGCGAGATCGCCCAGGACCTGTTCGGCGACCGCAACCGGGTGGAGTTCCGCTCCGTCACCGCGGCCGACCGGATCAAAGCGCTCACCGAGCACAAGGTCGACATGATCGTGCGCACCTTCACCGTCACCTGCGAGCGCCGCCGCGACGTCGACTTCTCCGCCGTGTACTACCGCGCCGTCGGCCGGGTCGCGGTCCTGGCCTCGTCCGGGATCACCGGCACGGCCGGGCTGTCGGGGAAGCGGCTGTGCGTGGCGCGCGGGACCACGGCCTACAACGAGCTGTCGCGGATGCCCTGGGCGGCGACCGCCCTGGTCGTCGCGACCAACACCGACTGCCTGGTGGCGTTGCAGCAGGGCCAGGTCGATTCGATCGCCACCGACGAGGCCATCCTCTACGGCCTGGCCGAGGAGGAACCGAACCTGCGGATCGTCGGCGACCCGATCAGCTCGGGACGCTACGCGATCGGGCTCCCGCTGGGGCAGCCCGACCTGGTGCGGTTCGTCAACGGCGTGCTCGAGCGGGTCCGGTCCGACGGCACCTGGCAGCGGCTCTACCAGAATCACCTGGCGGTCCTCGGCCCCGCGCCCGCGCCGCCGGAGCCGAAGTACACGCCATGAGCACGCCCCGTCCCCCCGTCACCCGACGCCGCCCCGGTTCCGGCGGACCCCGGTGACCGCGATCCCGCCGCTGCCCGATCTCGACCGCGAGATCGCCGCGCGCACCGCGCAACTGGCCGCGGTCACCGACACGCTGGTCGAGCTCGACCGGCATCCCGGGCTGGCCCAGGTGCGCCGCTACCCGCCGACGGGGGAGACCGCGCGCCGCTGGGCGTCGGTCCAGGAGGCACTGTCGGCGCTGTGGACCGACCTCGGGCACCTGCGCGACATCCTCGACATCGTCCGGGCCACCCGGGGTTCGGGGAACCGGCTGGACGAGGCAGGCCGGGTGACCCTCGCGCGGCTGCTGTGGGGGCGGACCCACGAGATCGAGCGCACGCCCATCCCGCTGGCCGAACGGCGCCTCACCGGGCCGCGCGAACGGATCGTGGCGGTCGGGGTCGCCGACACCCTCGACCGGATGCGCGCCGCCTTCCCGGTGGTCGCCGGCTTCGCCGACGCCGTCGAGTCCGTGAACGGCCGCGTGATCGACGGCGCCGCGCCGCTGCAACGACGCGTCGAGGCGTCCGGGGGCGCGCTCGCCGCCGTCGCGGGCCCGCTGGCCGAGTTGCTGCGCCGCTCCGGCACCGACCCGCTCGGTTTCGCCCCGGGCGAGGTCGAGCGCGCGCTGGCCGACCTCGCCGCGCTCTCCGACGCCGAAACCGCCCGCCACGCCGACCATCTCGCGATCGTCGCCGACTGGCCCGCCGCCCTCGCGGCACTCGGGTCCGCGGTCTCCCGCCTCGCCGAGAGCGAGGCGCGCGCGGCGGGGCTCGTCGCCGAGGCGGCCGCGAAGATCCTGTGCGGGGCCTTTCCCGATCCGGGCGAGCCCGCAGCGGCCCTGCGCGCGGTGGCGGCGGGCCTGCGGGCGCCGACGCGCGCCGACCCGGCCCCGGCGGACGCGCTGCTCGCGCTGCGCGCCCGGGTCGCCGCCGCGCAGGCCCGCGCCGAGGAGCGAGGGGATCTCGCGCAGGGACTGCTCGACCGCAGGGCCGAGCTGCGCGGCCGGTTGCAGGCGTACCGGGCCAAGGCGGCCCGGCTGGGTGTGAGTGAGGAGCGGGACGTGCTGGCTGCGGACCGGATCGCGGCGGGCCTGCTGACCCGCCGCCCCTGCGACCTCGGCGCGGTCACCCGCGCGGTCGCCGACTATCGTCAGATCGTAGGGGAGCGGAAGGGGGCGGCCTCGTGATCTGTGGCGAGCCGGGATGCGGTGGCGCGATCGAGGACGGCTACTGCGCGGTCTGCGGGACGGCGCCGGTCGCGACGGCGGCTTTCGGGCCGGGCACGGGCGCGGTGGGGGTCGCGAAGCCCGCGCTGTGCGCCGAACCCGGCTGCGGCGGAACGATCTCCGACGGTTACTGCGAGACCTGCGGAACCGCGCCGACCGCGGCCGCGCACTCGCCGTCCGCGGTCACCCGGACCGCGAGCGGCCGTTCGTCGCGGCGGTCCTCGCGCACCGGTTCCGCGCGCTCGGCGGCCCGCGGGCGGCTCGGCGCCGGGCTGGTCGAGGTCCCGCCGGTGCCGCGCATCGATCCCGCCTCGGCGGTGCTCACCGATCCCGTCGTGCCGGAGAAGGACCGCGTCTGCGGCTCCTGCGACAAGCCCGTCGGCCGGGGACGCGACGGGGTACCGGGCCGGACCGAGGGCTTCTGCCCGCACTGCGGCACCCGGTACTCGTTCGCGCCGAAACTGCGCCGGGGCGACCTGGTCGGCGGGCAGTACGAGGTCGCGGGCTGCCTGGCGCACGGCGGCCTCGGCTGGATCTACCTGGCCACCGACCATCGCGTCAACGGACGCTGGGTGGTGCTCAAGGGACTGATCGACACCGGCGACGCCGACGCGCTGGCCGCCGCGCTGGCCGAGAAACGGTTCCTCGCCGAGGTCGACCACCCCAACATCGTCAAGATCCTCAACTTCGCCGAGCACGACGGCGACGGCTACATCGTGATGGAGTATGTCGGCGGCACCTCGCTCAAGCAGATCCTGACCACCCGCCGCCGCGAGCACGACGCCCACCTGCCGCCGGCGCAGGCCATCGCCTACGTGCTCGAGATGCTGCCCGCGCTGGGCTACCTGCACGGGCGCGGCTGGGCCTATTGCGATTTCAAGCCCGACAACGTCATGCAGACCGAGGAACGCCTCGAGCTGATCGACCTCGGCGCGGTCATGGCGATGGACGACACCGACAGTGTCATCTACGGCACCCTGGGCTATCAGGCGCCCGAGATCGCCGACACCGGGCCGACCGTGGCGACCGAGATCTACACCGTCGGCCGCACCCTGGCCGTGCTGATGATGCGGCTGCCCACGGTCGACGGCCGGCTCGGGCCCCTGCCCGACCCCGGCGCCGAACCCGTCCTCGCCCGCCACGATTCGCTGTATCGGCTGCTGCGGCGCGCCACCGATCCCGACCCGCTCGCCCGGTTCGAGTCCGCGGCCGAGATGGCCGACCAGCTCACCGGCGTGCTGCGCGAGGTCCTCGCCACCGAGGACGGGGTGCCGCGGCCCGGCATGTCGGTCTGTTTCGGCCCGGCCCGCGGCGTGTTCGGCGCGGGTGCCGAACCGCCGGTCCCTGCCGCGATCGTGGCGGGACTGCCCGTCCCGCTCGTCGATCCCGGTGACACCGGCGCGGCCCTGCTGGCCACCACCGACGCCGCGACACCGGCCGAGCTGGAGGCCGCGCTGACGGCCGGTCTGGCCGCGGTGGTCACCGGGCGCGCCGAGTCACTCGAGATCCCGCTGCGGCTGGTGCGCGCCGAGCTGGAGGCGGGTGACCCCGCCGCCGCGCGCGCCCGGCTCGGCGCGCTGCCCGCGGAGCTCGACGGCGACTGGCGCGTCGCCTGGTATCGCGGCCAGGCCGCCCTGCTCGACGGCGACGCCGCCGCGGCGGCCGCCGATTTCGACGAGGTCTACGGCATGCTGCCGGGCGAGGCCGCGCCCAAGCTGGCGCTGGCCGCCGCCCTGGAGACCGCGGGCGACACGGCGCGCGCCCGCGCGCTCTACGAACTGGTGTGGCGCACCGATCACTCCGCGGTCGCGGCGGCGTTCGGCGCGGCCCGGTCGCGGCGCGGCGACGGCGACATCGAGGGTGCGGTCACGATCCTCGACCAGGTCGACCGGGCCTCGGCCCTGTACACCGAGGCGCGCGTGATCGCGGTGGAAACCCTGCTGGCACAGCGGGATCCGGCGTCGATCGACGAGGAGATGCTGCGCAGGGCGGGCGCGCGCGTGGCACAGTTGCGGCTGGATTCGCGGCGCCGCGCGGCCCAGGTGCGGTTGTATGTATGGGAAGCGGCGCTTCGGCGGTGGGAAGCCGGGCACCGGCCCGGTGCCGGTGAGCAGTTGATGGATGTGGAATGGAACGAGCAAGGGGTGCGGACCGGGTTGGAACGCTGCTTTCGGACGTTGGCCAGGGAGGCCGACGACATGTGGTCCCGGTTCGCGTTGGTCGACCGGGCGAACGCGGTGCGGCCGAGGACCACACGGTGAGCGCGCCCGGCTGCCCGGACTGCGCGGCCGCCGAGGCGGCCGGCGACCGGTTCTGCGAGGCGTGCGGACGCGAACTGGGGGTGCGCCGGGTGGCGTTGCCCTACGCCGATCCGGCGGTGGCGCCGCAGTGCGGTGTGTGCGGCGGCAAGGAGTACAGCGCCGTCGGCTACTGCACGGGCTGCGGCGCGGCGCGGCCGGTCCCGGACCGGTTCGAGGCCGACCTGGGCGCGGTGTGCGTGCTCACCGACCGCGGCATCTCCCACGCCCGCAACGAGGACGCCGTCGCGGCCGCGGTCCGCGACATCGACGGCACCCGGGTGATCGTGGTCAGCGACGGGGTCTCGACCTCGCAGGATCCCCAGGCCGCCTCCGGCACGGCCGCCCGCAGCGGCGTCGACGCGGCGCTGGCCGCGCTGGCCGCGGGCGCGAACGCGCACGAGAGCGTCATGGCCGGGCTGGTCGCCGCCACCGCCGCGGTGCGCGGCATGTCGCGCAGCGAGCACTACGCGCCCTCGTGCACCTATGTCTCGGCCATCGTGCGCGAAACCGCCGAGGGCACCGAGCTCACGGTCGCCAATGTCGGTGACAGCCGCGGCTATTGGCTGGGCGAGCCCGGCAGCACCGGGTCCCAGCGGCTGACCGTCGACGACTCGTGGGCCCAGGCGCTGGTCGAGGCGGGCGCGCTGGAGGAGTCCGCGGCGATGTCCGACCCGCGCGCGCACACGCTGCTGCGCTGGCTGGGCGCCGACGGCGGCGAACGACCCTGGTCGGACAACTGCGTCCGCAGCGTCACGGTGCGCGGGCCCGGCATGCTGTTGCTGTGCAGCGACGGGTTGTGGAACTACCTGCCCGACGCGCAGGCACTGGCCGGCTTCACCGTCGGCGCGGCGCCCCGCTCGGCCGCGCACGCCCTGGCCGAATACGCGCTGCGCTGCGGCGGCAGCGACAACATCACCGTCGCCCTCGCCCCTGTCCCCGTCGCCGATCCAGGAGTGTCATGAGCGTCACCGAGACCGCCGGGTTGTCGATCGCGGTCGACCAGAACGAATTCCTCGCCGAGGGCGCCCACGTGGTCGACGCCGTCCTCACCGTCGCCACCGGCCCCGAGCTGGCCGCGGCCGCCACGCCCCCGCCGCGCCTGGAGATCCTGATCATCGACTGCTCCGGATCGATGGGCAACAACGGCAAGTTCGCCGCCGCCCGCCGGGCCACCGTGGCCGCCCTCGACGAGGTGCCCGACGGCACCGCCTTCGCCATCGTCGAGGGCACCGAGTCCGCGCGGCTGATCTATCCGACGGGGGCGCACTCCGCCCCGGCCGACAGCGCCCACCGGGCCGCCGCCCGCCGCGCCCTCGACCGCCTGCGGCCCGACGGCGGCACCGCCATCGGCAGCTGGCTGGCGCTGGCCCGGGAGATCGCCGGCGCGCACCCGGGTGCGCAGGCGCACGCCATCCTGCTCACCGACGGCAAGAACGAACACGAGCGTCCCGAACAGCTGGCCGCCGAACTCGACCGGGCCGAAGGCGTTTTCGTGTGCGACTGCCGCGGCGTCGGCGCGGACTGGGTGGCCGCCGAGCTGCGCGCGGTCTCCCAGAAGCTGTCCGGCGGCGCCGACCTGGTCGCCGACCCGGCCGACCTGGCCGAGGACTTCGCGGCCATGATGCGCTCCTCGGTGGCCCGCTCGATTCCCGAACTGACGCTGCGGGTGTGGACCCCGGCCGGGGCGCGGGTGCGGATGGTCAAGCAGGTCGCCCCGGTGCTCGAGGACCTCACCGGCCGCCGGACCGACCAGGGCCCGCAGGTGGGGGAGTACCCGCTGTCGTCGTGGGGCAGCGAGGAACGCGAGTACCACGTGCAGGTCGACCTCGAACCCGCCGCGCCCGGGCGGGAGAAGCTGGCGGCGCGGCTGGCGGTGGTCGCCGCGGGCGAGGTCCTCGGGCAGGGGCTGGTGCGCGCGGTCTGGACCACCGACACCTCGCTGTCCACGCGGATCAGCACCCGCGTCGCCCACTACACCGGACAGGTCGAGCTCGCCGCCGCGGTCCAGGAGGGGCTGGAGGCCCGCCGCAACGGCGACGTGCCGACGGCCACCGCGAAGCTGCGGCGGGCGGTGGAACTCGCGGCCGCGTCCGGCCACGAGGACACCGCCAAACTGCTGCGCAACGTGGTCGAGGTGGACGAGCGCGACGGCACGGTCCGGCTGCGCGGCCACGTCGCCGCCGCCGACGAGCTGGCCCTCGACATCCGCTCGACCAAGACGACGCGGGTGCGGCCGGAAGGATCCTGACGATGCCGGTGTGCCCCGACGGCCACGTCTCGACGGCCCTGGACTACTGCGACGTCTGCGGGGCCGCGCTCGCCACCGCCCCCGCACCGGATCCGGTGCCGCTGCGGCTGTGCCCGAACTGCGCGACGCCCTCGGGCGGGCGGTTCTGCGAGAGCTGCGGCCACGATTCGGCCCTGCCCGCGCCGCGCGGCCCGGCCGTCGGCGCCGCGCAGGCGACGGTGATCACCGAGGCGCCGGTGCCCGCGGGCGCGCCGGTGTGGTTCGCGACCGTCGGCGCGGACCGCGAGTACTACGCGCGCGTCCTCGCCCGCGAGGGCCCCGACGCCGAGCAGGTCGGCTTTCCCGGCTTCTTCCCGCGGCGGCGCATCCGGCTCGCGGGGCCGGAGATCCTCATCGGCAAACGGTCCGTGTCCCAGGGCGTCGAACCCGGGATCGACCTCTCGCTCGCGCCCGCCGACGCCGGGGTCTCCCGCGTGCACGCGATGATCCGGCTCGACGGCACCGAACTGACCGTCACCGACCTCGGTTCCACCAACGGCACCTGCCTCAACGGCGACGACCGCCCGCTGCGCCCGCAGGCGCCCGCGGTGCTGCGCGACGGCGACCGCATCCACGTGGGGGCCTGGACGACCATCGTCGTGTCGCTCGGCCCCGCCGAATCGTAGACAACGCATTTCGCCGTCCGTAGGGTCGCGGACATGACGAAGTTCGACGGCAAGACCTGTCTGATCACCGGCGCGGCGAGCGGCCTCGGCCGGGCCACCGCCTTCGCCGCCGCGGACAAGGGCGCCGCGCTGATCCTCACCGACATCACCGCCGACGCCCTCGAGAGCACCGCCCGGGAGATCCGCGAGCGCGGCGGCGAGGTCGTGCTGGCCGAGGCCGCCGACGTCAGCGACCATACCGCCGTCGTCGGCCTGGCCGCGAGGGTCCACGAACTCGTCGGCCACGTCGACATCGTGATGAACGTGGCGGGCATCGCCACCTGGGGCACCGTCGACAAGCTCACCCACCAGCAGTGGCGGCGGACCGTCGACATCAACCTCATGGGACCCATCCATGTCATCGAGGAGTTCCTGCCGCCCATGATCGCGGCCGGTCGCGGCGGGCACCTGGTCAACGTGTCCTCGGCGGCGGGCCTGTTCGGTCTGCCCTGGCACGCGCCCTACAGCGCGACCAAGTTCGGCCTGCGCGGGGTGTCGGAGGTGCTGCGCTTCGACCTGCGCCGGCACCGGATCGGCGTCAGCCTGGTCTGTCCCGGCGCGATGGCCACCCCCATGGTCGACAGCGTCGACATCGCCGGCGTCGACCGCAACGCCGAGGCCCTGCAGAAGGCCATGAAGCAGTTCCTGCGCCACGCCGTGACCCCCGAACAGGCGGCCGCCGCGGTCGTCAAGGGCGTCGAGCGCAACCGCTACTACGTCTACACCTCCCATGACATCCGCCTCGCGCACTGGGGCCAGCGCTACGTGCCGTTCGGCTACGACCTCGTCATGCGCGCGATGAACAACTTCATGACCTCCTACGCGCACAAGAATTCCCTGGTCCGTTGAGCGCCGCGGCGACCGGACGGCAACCGGTCCGGGCTCAGCCCGTCAGGGTCGCCGGGTCGGTGTTGGCGCCGCACAGGATCACCGCGACCCGCTCGTCCGCCGCGGGCCGGTAGGCCGGCCCGTCCGGTCCGTCGAGCAGGGCCGCGTAGGCGGTGGCGGCGCCGTGTTCGACCGCGATCCGGTGCCGGTCCCACAGCGCGCGTCGCGCGGTGACGATCGCCTCGTCGTCGAGGACGACCGAGGACACCGACGGGTCGGTCGCCAGCTCGTAGGCGGTCTGCGACACGATCGGCGCGCCCAGCGAGTCGGCCGCCACCGAATCGACCGGGACCTCGACCGGCGCCCCGGCGGCCAGCGCCGCGTGCAGGGTCGCGCAGCCCTTCGGCTCCACCGCCACCGTGCGCACCCCGTGGTGTCGCGCGGCGACCGCGGTCCCCGCGAACAGCCCGCCGCCGCCCACCGCGACGAGCACCGTGTCGATCCCGGGAACCGCGGCCAGCAACTCCCTGGTCAACGTCCCGGCGCCCGCCGCGATCAGGGGGTGGTCGTAGGCGTGGGAGGCCAGCGCCCCCGACGCGGCGGCGAACTCGCGGCACGCGGCGGCCGCGGCCGGGTAGTCGCGCCCGAACCGCACCTCGGCGCCGAGCTCACGAAGTCGCGCGATCTTCACGGGCGGGGCTGTTTCGGGCAGGAAAACGGTCGCCGGGACCCCCGCCGAGGCGGCCGCCCAGGCACACGCCAGCCCCGCGTTTCCCCCGGACGCGATGGTCAGACCGGCCGCGGGCAGGGCGCCCGTCTCGGCGTGCGCCCGCACGAAATTCTGCGCGCCGCGCGCCTTGAACGTGCCCGTGAACTGCAGGAACTCCAGCGCGAAGAAGACCGGTCCCGCCGGGTCGGCCCGCGCGGTGCTCAGCGGACGGATCCGTCCGGCGATCCGGTGCGCGGCCTGCTCGACATCGGCGTAGGTGAACGGCACTCCCCGACTATAGGCAGCGACGCCGAGTGTTACGGAAGGTTTACAAACGCGTCATCTGGTAACCCCACTAACGGTTCAAACCAGCTCGAGAGCGGGACGACGCGTCGGGGTCGGAGGCGACAGCGCCGGCCCGGTCAGGCGCGCCCGCGTGTCAGCAAAGGATGGAATCGTGAGCGCGAGCCTGATGATCGTCGACGACGACGCCCGGATGCGTGGTGCGTTGCGCCGTGCGATGGAGGACGAGGGATACGACGTCGCGGAAGCCGGTGTGCCCGACGACGCACTGACCAGGCTGCGCTGTGACGGCGCGCCCGACATGATGATCGTGGATCTGATGCGGGGGGAGACCGACGGGTTCGACTGCATCCGTGAGATCCGCCGCGACCACGACGTGCCGATCATGGTGATCAGCACCCGCGACGACACCCACGACGTGGTCGCCGCCCTGGAGGCCGGTGCCGACGATTTCGTGACGAAACCGTTCGAGATCAAGGAGGTGACCGCGCGCATGCGGGCGCTGCGGCGCCGGGCCCGCCTCGCCGCCGACCGCGACGCCGTCGTGGAAACCGTCCTCGACGCCGACCCGGTCGCGCCGCTGGTACTCGCGGCGGACGCGGGCACCGTGCGCCGCGGCGATCGCGACGTGCACCTGACGGTCACCGAGTTCCGGCTGCTGTGCGAACTCGCCGACGCCGCCGGCCGGGTGCTGAGCCGCGCCACGCTGCTGGAACGCGTGTGGGATCACGGCTTCTACGGTGACGAACGCATCGTCGACGTCCACGTCCGGCGCCTGCGGACCAAGATCGAACGCGACCCCGGCGACCCCCGCCTGGTGGTCACCGTGCGGGGACTCGGCTATCGATTGGACCCCTTGTCGTAGAAACTGTGTTGCGCGTTACGGTTTGGGCGTGATCGTCATCCGACCGCAAAGATCTCGACCGGATGACCGCAATATGGGCAGGTCACCGTTGATTGCATGTCAGCACCGACACTGTCCGTCCAGACCGCCGACGCGCCGGGTCCGGAGCTGCGGCTGCGCCCACCGCGTGTGGGCGACGCCGCCCAGCTCTGGCGCATCGCTCGCGACTCGCGAGCACTAGATCTCAACTCGAGCTACGCCTACCTGCTGTGGTGTCGTGACTACGCCGCCACCTCGCTGGTCGCCGAATACGACGGCGACGTAGTCGGATTCGTCATCGGCTACCTGCGGCCGCAGGCCCCCGACACCCTGTTCGTCTGGCAGATCGCCGTCGACGAGCGGGCGCGGGGCCGCGGTGTGGCCGCCGCGCTGCTACATCGTCTGCTCGACATCACCACCGCCGTGGGTGCTCCGAACCTGGAGACCACCATCACCGGCGACAACACCGCCTCGCAGGCGCTCTTCGGCGCCCTCGCCCGCGACCGGGGCGCGACCCTGCGCACCGTCGCGTTGTTCGCGGCAGGCGACTTCCCCGACACCCACTCGGCCGAAGACCTCTACGTCATCACACCCGCCACCCCGGCGAGCCAGGAGGAACGACGATGAACACCAGCGTTTTCGACACGATGGAATCGAATGTGCGCGGCTACTGCCGTGATTGGCCCACCGTGTTCACCACGGCGAAGGGCGCGTGGCTACGGGACGAGGAGGGGCGCGACTACCTGGACTTCTTCGCCGGCGCGGGCGCGCTGAACTACGGGCACAACAACCCCGTGCTCAAGCAGGCCCTGCTGGACTACATCGGCGGGGACGGCATCACGCACGGCCTCGACATGTCGACCGTCGCCAAGCGTGAGCTGCTCGAGGTGTTCCGCGACACCGTCCTGGCTCCGCGCGGCCTCGACTACAAGGTGCAGTTCCCCGGCCCGACCGGCGCGAACGCCGTCGAGGCGGCGCTGAAGCTCGCGCGCAAGGTCACCGGACGCGAGACCGTGCTCTCGTTCACCAACGGCTTCCACGGCATGACCCTCGGCGCGCTGGCGGTCACCGGCAACGCGGCCAAGCGGGCGGGCGCGGGTGTGCCGCTGGCCCACGCCACCCCGATGCCCTACGACGGCTACTTCGACAACACCACCACCGACTTCCAGTGGATGGAGCGGGTGCTCGACGACTCGTCCTCGGGCTTCGACCGGCCCGCCGCGGTCATCGTCGAGACCGTCCAGGGCGAGGGCGGGGTGAACGTGGCGCGGATGGAATGGCTGCGCCACCTGGCCGATCTGTGCCGGGCGCGCGGCATCCTGCTCATCGTCGACGACGTGCAGATGGGCTGCGGCCGCACCGGCCCGTTCTTCTCCTTCGAGGCGGCCGGCATCACGCCCGACATCGTCACCCTGTCCAAGTCCATCGGCGGCTACGGCCTGCCTATGGCGCTGGTGCTGCTCAAGCCCGAACACGACCAGTGGAAGCCGGGCGAGCACAACGGCACCTTCCGCGGCAACAACCCGGCCTTCGTCACCGCGACCGCCGCGCTGCGCGAGTACTGGTCCGGCGCCGGTCTGGCCGAGACCACCGCCGCCAACGGCGCGCACGTGGCCGCCAGCCTCGGCGCGGTCTGCGACACCTTCGACGGCATCAGCACCCGCGGTCGCGGCATGGTCCACGGCATCGTCTTCGACGATCCGTCCCAGGCGGCCAAGGTCTGCCGCACCTCCTTCGAGCGCGGCCTGCTGGTCGAGACCTCCGGGTCCCTGGACGAGGTGGTGAAGTTGCTGCCGCCGTTGACGATCGGCCGGGACGAACTCGACGCGGGCCTCGAGCTGCTGACCGGTTCCATCGAGACCGTCTGTGGTGGTGCCGCATGATCGTGCGCACCACGGCGGAGATCACCGGCACCGACCGCGACGTCGCGGGTCCGGGCTGGCGCAGCAAGCGCATCGTCCTCGGCGGCGACCTCGTCGGATTCTCGTTCCACGAGACCACCATCGACGAGGGCACGGTGCACGAGTTCCACTACCAGAACCATGTGGAAGCGGTGTGGCTGGTCGAGGGCGAGGGGACCCTGCTCGATCGCGAGACCGGCGTGGAATACCCGCTGGGACCGGGCTCGATGTACCTGCTGAACGGTCACGAGCGGCACCGCCTGTCCGCCCGCACCCGCATGCGCATGCTGTGCGTGTTCAACCCGCCGGTCACCGGCCGCGAAGTACACGACGAGAACGGGGTGTACCCCCTGCTACGAGTGGAGGAGGAAGTGGGTGCCTGACCGCGCCGACCGATACCCGACGCGCCTGCCCGAGCCCGCGCCGCACCGCCGACGGGTCGACCCGGTGGTGTGGGGGCGGATCGAGTCCCCGGCACTGACCGAGTTCGACGCCGCCGGATTCGCGATCCTGCCCGATCTGCTGACCCCCGACGAGGTGGCGGAATTCGGTGCCGAGGTGGGGCATCTGGCCCAGGATCCCGCGCTGTTCGGCGACGACCGGGTCATCGTGGAGCCGCGCGCCAACCAGGTGCGTTCGGTGTTCGAGGTGCACCGGCTCTCGGACCGGATCGCCGAGCTGGCGACCCGGCCCGAGATCGCCGGGCTGGCCCGGCAGATCCTGGGCTCGGAGGTGTACCTGCACCAGAGCCGGGTCAACTACATGCCAGGCTTCGGCGGTACCGGATTCTTCTGGCACTCCGACTTCGAGACCTGGCACGCCGAGGACGGGATGCCCGCGCCGCGGGCGGTGAGCGTGTCCATCGCGCTGACCGACAACTACCCGTTCAACGGCAGCCTGATGGTGATGCCCGGGTCGCACCGCACCTTCGTGCCGTGCCTGGGCGAGACACCGGACGGCCACTACCGGGAATCGTTGCGACGCCAGCAGATCGGCGTGCCGACCGAGGAGGACATCACCGCGCTCGCGCAGCGGCACGGCATCGCCCAGTTCACGGGGCGCGCCGGATCGGCGCTGGTGTTCGACTCGAACCTGATGCACGGTTCGGCGGGCAACATCACGCCGTTCCCGCGCTCGAACATCTTCCTGGTGTTCAACAGCGTGGCCAACCGGCTCGAGGAGCCGTTCGCCGCGCCCGCGCCGCGGCCGGAGTACATCGCGGCGCGGGAGTTCGCCGCGGTCTAGGTCAGGCGGGCCGTGTCCCGCCGCGCAGGTCGGCCAGCGCCGCCGCGGCCCGGGGATCACTGGGCGCGGCGGCGCGCCACCAGTGCTCGGCGGCGCCGTGGTCGCCGGAGCGCAGCAGCAGCGCGCCCAGGTCGTAGGCGGCGCCGGGGTGCCCGGCCTGGGCGGCCTGGGTCCACAGCGACCGGGCCGAATCGTGGTCGCCGCGTTCGTGCATGGCCGTGCCGAGATCGTGCAGGGCGCGGCCGACGCCGCCGGGGCCCGCGGTGAGCGGGACGTCGGCGTCGTCGGGGGGCCGCACGACCGCGGGGGAGGGCGCCGCGGGCGCGGGGGCGACCACCGGGACCGGCAGCCGCGTGGTGTCGGCGTCGGCGCCGCCCCCGAGGTATTCGGTGGCCAGCTCGACGACCAGCTCGTTGAAGTCGGGATCGCCGACGCCGGTGCTGCACCACAGCGTGGAGGGCTGCCCGGGCAGCAGGTCGACCACCACGCCGTAGTTGCCCGTCCACGACTCCTGGGCGCCGGATTCGCCGACCCACACCGGGGTCACCGTGAACATCGCCTCGGGCGCGTCGGCGGTCAGCTCGATCTCGATGCCCGAGGCCAGGGCGTCGTACCAGATGTCGACGCCCGCCAGGCGTTTGCCCCCGAGGCTCAGGTGCCCGTCGAGGACCTGCAGCCCGACCCCCATGCCGGTGAGCTCACCGGGCGCGCTGGCCGACAGGGCCTGGAGCCGAACGACGGTGGTGCCCAACGACATCGCCTCGGTGTACATGGGATAGACGGGGGCGCCGCACCAGTCGATGGGGTCGGCGCTGCCGTAGCGTTGCGCCAGCGGTAGCGGGATGTTGTCGTGTCCGCCCGGTTCGGTCATCGCCTCGCACCGTCCTTCCCCTGCCCCGTTCCTTTCGCGGCTACACCGTACTCGCCGTATCCGGCCCGAACACGCGAATCGCCCGAACACACGCCGAGGCGCGTGATCCGGGCGATTCGCCTGGTCGGCAAGGGAATCAGACCGCGACGACCGACTCCTCGAGTTCCTCGGCGACCTCGGCGGGCGCGGGCGGGGCGGCGTGGCGGCGCGCCTCGTACCGGGCGGCGACGAGCATCAGCACGACACCGGCGATCAGCCAGGCCGCCAGGCTCGCCAGGCGACCGCCCAGTCCGGCGCCGCCGTCGAAGTACAGCAGCGAGCGCGTGCCCTCGACGAAGCCCGCGCCGTTCCAGAACGCGTGCAGGGCGCCGAAGAAGCCGTTCTGCAGTTCCGGGCCGTAGACGCCGCCGGAGGTCGTGAAGTTGAGCATCACGAACAGCACGATCATGGCCAGGGTGGTCCAGCGCTGCAGGAAGGTGTGCAGGCCGATGCCGATGGTGATGATCCCTGCCGTGTAGAGCCACATCATGCCGAAGACCGCCGCGTAGTCGTGGTCGACGACGTGGAAGACCGGGCCCGCCACGAGCATCCCGATCGCGCTGATCACCAACGCGGTGCCGACGCCGAGCAGGGCCCGCACCCGCATCCGCACGGCCGCGCCCGCCGCGCCGAGGACCGCCACGCTGGCGTAGGCGCCCACGCTGATCGCCACCAGCAGGAAGAAGATGCCCTGGCCGGTCGGGTCGCCGCCCGCCTTGGCGCTGATGTCGGTGATCCGCAGCGGCACGCCCTGGTGATCGGAGACCTGCCGGAAGGCGACCTCGGCGGCCATGGCCGAGGTGTCCGACGCCGCGCTGGCGACCAGGAGTTCCGGGGTGCGCGGGTCGGGCACGTAGGCGCCGGTGAGGTCGCGTGCGGCCAGGGCGTCCACCGCGGCCGCGCGGTCGGGCAGGGTGACGACGTCGAGCGCGTCGCCGCCCTTGTCCTTCATCGACTGAGCGAGCACCAGCGTCTGCGGGGAGTCGCCGACGACGGCGAGGCGCAGATGGTTCGGCTCGGGGGAGTGGAACGCGCCGAGGTAGGCGAAGGCCATGCCCACGCACATCAGCAGCGGGATCAGCAGGTGCCCGGCGATGTGCCGGAACTGGTGACGGGTCATCGGGACGAACTCCTGGGGAACGGCGATCAAAGTTGGTAAATACAACTATTAATGTTGTACTATACAACTATGAATCCGGAGCGCACAACTCCCCGCGACGTCGCCGTGGACACCATCCATCGCGAACTCACCGCGTTCGCCCGCCGCGCCCGCGGCCGCGCCGCCGAGCTGCACCCCCAGCTGTCCCTGGTCGCCTACAGCATCCTGGGTCTGCTCATCGAACGCGACGGCGCACAGGCCGCCGAGCTGGCCGAGCAGTTCCTGCTCGACAAGTCGACCGTCAGCCGTCAGGTCGCCGCCCTCGAACGCCTCGGCTACCTCACCCGCGAGATCGACCCGGTCAACCGGCGCAACCACATCCTGCGCGCCACCGCCGACGGCCGCCGCGTCGCCGCCGAGGCCGAGGCCAGCAGGCAGGCCGCCTTCGAGCGCCGGCTGAGCACCTGGTCCGACCGGGATCTGGCCCAGCTCGCCGCCTACCTCACCCGCTACAACAACGAGGCCTGAGCAACCCTCCGGCGACCGCGCGGGCGGCGTCACGGGCCGCGGCCCGATGCCGCGACCGCAGGCCGCGGTCGGTATAGTCGCCGCGGATGAGTAGTGACACCACCCACCCCGTATCGAGTCCCACCCGCCCGGTCCGACCCGCGCTGTGGGTGGTGCCGGTGGTGCTCGCCGTACTCGCGCTGTGGTTCAGCTTCCATTCGTGGGGACCGCTGAAGAGGTACTCCGGCGACTTCATCGATCTGCAGGTCTACCAGCTCGGCATCGAAGCCATGCGGCACGGTTCCGACCTCTACGGCCAGCTCCCCAAGACGTCCGCGGGTATCGGCCTGCCGTTCATCTATCCGCCGTTTGCCGCGATCGCCCTCCAGCCGTTCGCGCTGCTGCCGTGGTCGGTGTCCAAGACGCTCTACGTCGTGCTCTCGCTGGCCGCGCTGACCTGGGCCCTGTACCTGGTGGCCCGCCGGTACCGCCCCGACGACCGCGAGACCGCGGTCTGGATCGCGGCCTGCGCCCTCCCGCTGGCCATGTTCCTCGAGCCGGTCCGCGCCACCCTCGACTTCGGTCAGGTCAACCTGCTGCTGATGGGACTGGTCGCCGCCGACTGCCTCACCCCGAGGACCCGCTGGCCGCGCGGCGTCCTCATCGGCATCGCCGCCGCGATCAAGCTGACCCCCGCGGCCTTCGTGCTGTTCTTCCTGATCCGCAAGGACTATCGCGCCGCGGTGACCGCCGCCTCCACCGGAGCCGTCGCCACCGCGGCCTCGTTCCTGATCCTGCACACCGAGTCCATGCGCTACTGGTTCGGCGGGCTGGGCAACGTCTCGGGCCTGAGCGGATCCGACTTCCACACCAACCAGTCCATCCAGGCCGTGCTGGCCCGCCTGAAGTTCGACGGATTCGCCTTCGACGCGCTGTGGGTGGTCTTCGGGCTGCTGGTTCTGGCCCTGGTCGTGGCGGCCATGCGCAAGGCCGCCGACGAACCCGCGCTCGCGCTGTCGATGAACGCGGTGTTCACCCTGCTGCTCTCGCCGATCTCGTGGTCGCACCACTGGGTCTGGATCGCCCCCGCGCTGCTGGCCATGGTGCTCTACGCCGTACGGCTGCCCCGGCGCCGGGCGCTCGGCTGGTACGCGACCATCGCGGTCACCGCCGGCGTGTTCTACTACGCCCCGCACAACTACCTGCCCGGCGACAAACACCTCGAGCAGGCCTGGACCCCGATGCAGCACATCGTCGGCGACACCTACGTCTGGCTGGCCGTCGCGCTCATCGTGCTGTTCCTGGTGACCGGCCGCCGCCCGGTCACCCCGCCGAGCCGTCCGCGGGCCCGCCCCGAGACCGAGCCGGTCGCGGTCTCCTGACCCGCGCAAGCGGCGCGCACGGCGCCGCAAGCCGCGCGCAAGGACCACGCCACCCCACCTCGGCATCGTCGGGTCCATGAACGAGAACGTGGATGTGGTCATCGCTGGTGCGGGCCCGGTCGGGCTCATGCTGGCCTGCGAACTGCGCCTGGCCGGCATCACCGTGCTGGTGGCCGAACCCCGCACCGAGATCGACCCGACCCTCAAGGCGGGGGCGATCAACCTGCCCACCGCCCAGGCCTTCCATCGCCGCGGCCTGCTGCCCGCGCTGGCCGAACGTCACGCCGCGGGCATCGCCCGCATCGCCCGATTCGCCGCCTCGCGCGGCGCGAGCGCGCCCGCCCGGCTGCCCGGCGGCCACTTCGCCGGGCTCATGCTCAGCCGCCCCGACGTCGACGACGATCCCGACTTCGCCCACGCCGGTCCCGCCGGTGCGGTGTGGTTCGTCAGCCAGCAGGACATCGAGGAGATCCTCGGCGCCCGCGCCGCCGAGCTCGGGGTCGACGTGCGTCGCGGTGCCGCCGTCACCGGCTTCGCCGACGACGGCACGGGCGTCACCGTCGAGCTGGGGGAGACCCGGGTGCGGGCGCGGTGGCTCGTCGGCTGCGACGGCGGCCGCAGCGCGGTGCGCAAGCGCGCGGGCTTCGACTTCCCCGGGCTCGACCCGGAGATCACCGGCCGCCAGGCCGTCGCCGAGCTCCGCGGCGCCGACGCGCTCCCGGCCGGCTGGAACGCCACGCCCACCGGCGTCTTCGTCCACGGCCCCACCCCCGGCCGCTTCCTCACCGTCGAGCTCGACGGCCCGCCCGCCGACCGCGACGCCCCCGTCACCGCCCGAGAGCTCCAGGGCAGCCTGCGCCGCGTCTCCGGCGTCGAGGTCGAGGTCGGCGCCGTCCACTCCGCGACCCGCTTCACCGACAACACCCGTCAGGTCACCGACTACCGCCGCGGCCGGGTCCTGCTGGCGGGCGACGCCGCCCACGTGCACTCGCCGTTCGGCGGCCAGGGCCTCAACCTCGGCATCGGCGACGCGGTCAATCTCGGCTGGAAACTGGCCGCGGTCGTGCACGGAAACGCCGGCCCCGACCTCCTCGACACCTACACCCGCGACGTCATCCCGTCGGCGCGTGGGTCCTGGAATGGACTCGCGCCCAGATCGCCCTGATGCGCCTCGACCCCCGCAGCCGAGCCCTCCGCGCCGTCGTCGCCGAGCTCGTCGCCACCCCGGACGGCTCCGCCGCGATCTTCAAGCACATCGCGGGCATCCGGCACCGCTACGACCTCGGCGGCGCCCCCCTCGTCGGCGCCGCCGCCCCGCACGCCGCCCTGGGCGCCGATGTCACCGGCCTCTTCGCCTCCGGACGCGCCGTCCTCGTCGGCTTCACCGGCGGCGCCGACCCGGCCGATGTCGCCGGCCCCTGGTCCGATCGCCTCACGATCGTCTCCGCCGCGACCGCGGGTCCCGACGGCATCACCGGTCTGCTGATCCGGCCCGACGGCATCGTCGCCTGGGTCGGCACGGCGCGCACCACCGGCCTGCCCGAGGCGCTCTCCCGGTGGTGCGGTCCCGCCCGCCTGCCCGTCGCCTGACCACGTCCGGGCCCGCCGTCGCCGCACGGCGGGCCCGCGCGTCCCTACGCGGCCGCGAGCGCCCGCGCCCTGACCCGCTCGGCGTACCAGAGGGTGAACACCGCGGGCGCGCCGAACGTGAACACATGCGTCACCGTCGAGGCGACGGTGCCCGCGTGCGCGACCAGGGCCAGCGTCACGCACCCGAGCACGAACGCCGCCGTCCACACCCCCGTGAGCACATACCCCGTCCGCACGAACAGGGGAGTGTCCCAGAACTCCCGCGGCGTGGACTGTTTCGCGATTCCGAGGGTGAACGGCACCCGCAACGCCAGCGAGGTCAGCGAGATCAGCGCGAGCGCGCCGTTGGCGAACGACGGCGCGTACGCGTGCAGCGGCGTACCCGGGTCGAGGAACGCGACCACGCTCAGCCCCGTGAAGTAGATCAGCGACCCGATCTCGATGATCACGGCGTCGACCGGCCACCCCGCCCGCAACCGCGCCGCCAGCTCCGTGAGCGCGATGAGCGCCGCGGCCAGGGCCGCCCACTGCCAGTGCGCCGCGGGAACCACGGCGTAGACGATCCACGGGGCGAAGGCGCGCAGGAAGTTCATGTCGGGTGCTCCTCGGTGCCGCAACATTCCAGTTCTGACATGTCGAAGTCTGAGGTTCCATGCCCGACATGTCAAGACTGGAATGTAGGATGATTGCCATGAGCCTCCGCCACGCCCTCCTCGGCATGCTCGCCGACCACCCCGCCAGCGGCTACGACCTGCTCGGCCGCTTCCGCGAGACCCTCGCCAACGTCTGGCCCGCCACCCAGAGCCAGATCTACACCGAACTCACAAAGCTCGCCGACGCCGGCCTCGTCGCCGTCGACGAGGCCGGCCCCCGCGGCCGCAAGCAATACGCCCTCACCCCCGCCGGCGCGCGTGAACTTCGTCACTGGCTCACCGAGACGGCCCCCAAGCCCATCACCCGCAACGAGACCCTCCTGCGCGTCTTCTTCCTCGGCCACCTCACCCCCACCCAGGCCGACGACTATCTCGCCGCCATCGAAAACCGCTCGACCGCAGCACTTTCCGACCTGGAACACCTCCGCGACGCCATCACCGGCGACTCCGCCGACGCCGTCTACGGCCGCCTCGCCGTCGACTGGGGCATCCGCTTCCGCCGCATGAACCAGGAGTGGGCCGCCTGGGCCCGCACCCAGCTCCCCGCCGACGAGAGTTGATCATGAAAAACCGGCGCCTACCAGCCGATTTGGTGGAGTGAGCACGGGTCGGCTAATCTTTTGGCACACCACCGAGTCCGGGTGGCGGAATGGCAGACGCGCTAGCTTGAGGTGCTAGTGCCCGTATTAGGGCGTGGGGGTTCAAGTCCCCCTCCGGACACAACCGTTATACACACGGGTGGGCTTGCTTCGGCAAGCACCACCCGTGTTTTTTCGTTGTAGGTCAGTTTCAGGCCGAGTCGGCGGTAGACCTCGTGTTTGTCGTTCGGGTCTGCTCTGCGGAGCGCGGTGGTGAGTTCGCCGAGTGAGTCGATGAGTTGTCTGATCTCCTCGCGGGTCAGTTGCCTGCCGCGGGCTGTGTCCCTGGTGAGTGCGTCGAGTCGGGTCTGTGCGAGTTGGCGCTGGTCGAGAGTTTCCTGGGTCCAGGTGGCGACGAGGTGGGGGTCGGTGCCGGCTTCGAGGGCTTGGCGGTGGGCGGTGAGTGTGCGGTCGAGTTGTGCGAGCTGTCGGCGGGTGGAGGCGATGGCGGGGTCGGGGCCGGGCTGGTTGCCGTGCAGGATGGTCAGGGTTTGTTCGATGGACTGTGGTTCGAAGGCTGTGGCGAGCCAGGTGTCGAGGGGTTCGGTGATCTGGTCTTCGCGCAGGTACACGGTCGGGGCGTGGTCGATGTTGTTCGCGGTCGCGTATTCGGTGGGGTAGCGGCAGCGGTAGTGGGCCCGGTCGTGGTTCCAGTTGCCTTGCATGCGGCGGCCGCAGGCGTGGTGGGTGATGAGTCCCTTGAAGAGGTAGCGGTGCTTGCGGGCGGTGGTGACTCGTCCTGTGGTTCGGGGGCCGCGTGCTGCGAGCTGGTGTTGGACGAGGTCGAAGATGGTGCGGGTGACCAGTGGCTGGTGGGCGGGGTGTTCGGAGTGGACCCAGCGGGATTTGTCGTTCCAGGTGAGCTTTGTCTGGTGGCCGAGGGCGACGTCGTTGACGTCGATGAGGGATTCGTGTTTGGTCTGTTTGTTCCAGACCTGGTGGCCGGTGTAGCGGGGGTTGGTGAGGATGGTGCGGACCGTGCTCTTGGACCAGGCGATGCCGTTGCGGTGGCGGTTGCGGGCTTGGTCGTGTGCCGACGGGCAGGCGATGCCGTCGGCGGTGAGGCGTTGCGCGATGGCGAAGACACCGATCTGCGACAGGTATTCGGCGAAGATCCGCTGGACGACGGGGGCTGCGACGGGGTCGGGTTCGAGGCGGTGGAGGCGTTTGCCGTCGGCTGCTTTGCCGGGGTGTGGGTGTGGGCCGGCGTCGGCGAGTCGGTATCCGTAGGGTGGTCGGCCGCCGAGGTAGCGGCCTTCGATGTGTGCTTGGGCGGCCATGGAGGCGCGGACGCGGATCTTGATGCGGTTGCGTTCGCCTTTGGACATGCCGCCGAAGACGGACATGATCAGGTCGTGGGCTTCGGAGTCGGGGTCGATGGGTCCGCCGACCTCGGGTACCCAGAGTTGCACGCCGTAGTGGACGAACACGGGGAAGGTGAGCCCGAATTGGTTGCCGTAGAAGGCGCGTTGGGGTTCGCCGATCACGACGGCATCGAATCCGCGGTCGGGGTTGGCGAGTGTTTCGAGGAGACGGTTCGCTTCGGGGCGGCGTCGCCAGGGGATGGCGCGGGATTGGCCGATGTCGAAGAACTCGGTGACGATCTCGCCGTGGGGTTCGACCAGGGTTCGCGCACGTGCGAGCTGCCAGTTACGGGAGGCGGCCGGGTCCTGCTGGTCTTCGGTGGAGACTCGACCGGCGAAGGCAAAACGAATGATCCTGGTTGCCATGCTCACTCCGAACGATCGTTGTCGGGGTCTGAGGGTGCGCAGTTGTGCAGCAGGCGTAGCAGTGCGGCCGCTGCTGCGGCGTTGAGCTGGGGAGGGTTTCGCGGGCGAACCACATCGAGGGTGTCGGTGTCGATGGGGTGGTGGGGGCCGGGATCTTCGGGCGAGGGGTTCACGTCGTCAGCGGGCATGACAGGCTCCGGATCGGCCCGCCGGTTTGCTTCCAACTCCATAGAACAGGAAAACCTGTCGGTGTGCTAGGCATCGAGCCGGCTGGGTGGATCAGGGACGGGGAGTCGCTTCCAATCCCGCGATCGCCCTGTACGAGCGGGTTCGGGTGAACGGGCCGTGCCGCGAACCGATGCGCCGGTTCTACGATCCTTCGGACAGGACGGCTGTGCGTTCGGACCAGTCTGGCGACTGCGCCGTGTTCCTGCAACGCCGCCGGCCAGGCTCTGCGAATGACCTTCGCCGACTGCGGCCACCGGGCCCCTCCCGCCCCGTAGCCCGCCGTATGCGGATTACCAGCGGCGGACTGTCGATAGTCGCGAGACTGTATAGATACCCCCAGGCCGAAACTGCTTCGCCGATGAGCGAGTTGGCCCGCATGTGCGGGATGGTTCTCAGGCGTCGCCACCTCCCCACGCTGCTCAATTGGCCTCCGCGTCCGCGGGATGTCCCCGTGGTCGGTTAGTTCGTGGCGGATGTGCAGGAACTATCGCCGTTGTGGCGGGTGATGCAGCACGACGCTGCTAGCCTTGCGCACGGCGGTGTTGAACTTCGTGCCGCTTGCGGTACTTGTCAGGAGCTTCACCGTTGTTTAGCCGCCATCGGGCGTTTGGAGTGGGTAGTGGGTTTTATCGATGATTTCATGGTTCGGTATGCAAAAGAGTTCGATTTCTATGAAAATGTTGCGCGGCGTGCACGCGACTTGATCGACGCAGAATTAGGAAAAGAGGGTGTTAAAGGTGCGGTAACGCATCGGGCAAAATCCATAGACCGACTCGAGGCGAAGTGTCGTCAGCGAGATGCGAGGACTGGTAAGGCGTATGGCTCTGTCGACGCGATATTTGAAGATATAGTTGATTTGGCGGGAGTGAGGATAGCCCTATATTTTCCTTCGGACGGAGATATCGTTGCATCCATCATCTCAAGGATTTTCGATGTCATCGGCGACCCGAAAGTGTTTCCCGATGTGGCAAAAGAAAGGCCGGGAGACCCCCGGTTCTCGGGATATGCTGGAAAGCACTTCCGGGTCAGATTCAAAGACGCCGCCCTGTCGTCGGCTGACAAGAGATATGCGAACGCGAAAATAGAGATCCAGATCGCATCTGTATTTATGCATGGCTGGTCCGAAGTTGAACATGATTTGGTCTACAAGCCCTTGGATGGCGGCTTGTCGGAGGAGGAGTACTCGCTACTGGACCAACTCAACGGCCTTGCGATGTCAGCCGAGATCGCCCTTGAGAACCTTAGAAAAGCCATGAAGAGGCGGGTGACGGAGCGAAAGCGAGAGTTTGGTAATCACTACGAATTGACGACCTATCTGCTGGACCGGCTGGGAATTTCGGACAGGGAGTCCATTACCGGTGCCGGCCTAGGGAGAATGGATCAGTTGTTTTTGTTTCTCGGGCGCCTGGACTTGAATCGACCAATGGCGTTGGACGAATATGTGGATTCATTGCATGATCAGTTCGAAAGGCGCCCGCTCGCAGACCAGGTTATCGACGAACTGCTTAGAAATGACGAGAGCCGATATGGTATTTATGAGCAAGTTCGCAATCGAAGTGAGGTTGTCGACAGTGGAATTTTGGGCAACTTCATGCTGAGTTGGATTAAACTTGAGCGGCTGGAGAGGGAGCTTCACCCCGGCGGCCCTGCCATCCGTAGTTTTGGTCGTCAGTTGGAGCGCTCTGGAATTCTGGATGCTGATATGGCCGGTGAGATCGGAGCGATCCGAAACATGCGCAACAGGATCGTACATGGTCAGGATGACTCCTTCTCGATTGCTGACATTGAGAATGCAACCGAGCGGTTGAACGGGCTCACGAGGCAAATATCTGAAACTGTTGGACGGCGAAACCTGCACGGTGAAGTCATGCCTACGTCTGTGGAACAATCCGACAGTCCCTCTGAGTAGTGGTATCCAGTGTGCCGCAACGCCCAGGACGGCGGCTGGCGAGTATTTCAACCGGGCGCTAGCTCGCCCCTATGTGCGGCATTCTCGGTAACAGATGAGCATATACCCGGCGCGGCGCGAAGGTGGCGACGGCGAGGTTCTAATCGCCCGGGCGATTGTCCCGCTGCCCCGGGCGGTCTCTGTCTGTGTGCCCGCGCGCCATGTGTTTAGTCCGCTAAACGGCGTGTGGCACCTGAACCGTGTCTGTGCCCGTGTCGGTGGTCCGCCACGGGTCCGTCTCGGCTTGTTATCGGCGACCCCCGACGTTCGAAAGCGCGCGGCGAATGTGTGTCGGTAAGGCTATCGGGTGGCCTGCGGAGAGGGCCGGTTCGGTGGCCGGACCGGATGGCGAACACGCGAACGGATCGACCCGATTCTCTACTCCGTCGTCGGGCGCCGAGGCGTAAGCCGAGACACCCGAAGGACTTCCGCTAGATAGGGATCGCCGACGAGCGCTCCTAGCGTAATATCGACGGCATCGAACGGATGCGCCTCGTCAATGACGACATCACCACCCCCGGTTACGCACCTCGCCGAGCAGATGCGAATCGGGTGACCGTCTGGGCGTTGGAGACGGCTGTGCTCAGCGGCGTGTAACTGCTGGGCAGATCCGGAAACGGTAAGGCGGCAGCACCGGTGAGGCCGTCGACTGGCACCCGGCGAGCGGATAACCTCGCTGGTGAGGGCCGACGACGCACCCGCGACTTCGTTTACGGCTGGCCCGAAATGGCTCAACGTCGAACCGCCATGGGTGTACTGGATGACATGCGCGGATAGACCCGAGCGACTGCGAAGCCGAAGATTCGCTCCACCCACGTCAACACAGTGTGCCGCAGCCAATGTGCACCGATCTGCAGCGTGGGCCATCTATGGCAGCGCACGTCCCGCACCGCATCCACATGTGGCCGTACCGACGGCGCGTGACCGGACGGCCGTGCCGGTAACGCAACGACTGCTCACCAAATTGGTCACTCGGTCGAACTGGGTGGTAAGCATCGGCGGCATGTTGTCGGCGAGACCTGCTGCGAATGAACCGTGCCGCCTTTCCCTAGCAGCTTCGCCGTCCCCTTCCCCGAACCCACGTCCGAGGGCCGCAGCGGCAGCGCGCTACCAGTGCGGTGTGCGGTCTTGAGATGTATGCGCAGCAGCAACACGTCCAGCTGCAGTCCCAGCGTCGTCGGGCTATCGATTCGCCGCGAACTAGTCCTCGCGCAACTGCTGCACCGCGAGATTGTCGTCGCCAACTGTCGGTGCCTCGACGGGATCGGCTCCGACCGCAATGCCTTGTCAACCCAGCATCAATCGAACACGTGCATCACGCCCGGCAGGCATAGGTCAATCGACCGGCCCGGCTTCCTTCCGTGGCTTCAGTCGCCGTCTCCTTCGGTGTCGCTGGTGTCGCCTCGCGCCCAGCGTTCGAGGATTTCCCGGTTGTCCGGCGCGATCTCGGGTCGGTCGGTGTAGTGGG